>JAESRG010000067.1 GCA_016764785.1 Paracoccaceae bacterium | reverse complement strand
TGCGTCGCGATCTTGCCGCGCGGGAAGCAACTGTAGAATGCTTGAATTTTAAATTTGAAGACACTCCCGAAGGTCATTTCTTTGAAGTTCTAATTTCGGCAACCGGTGAGCTGGAGCGCAAACAAAATAGCCGTCAAGTTAAACAAAAAATGGGGCAACGGGTCAAAGGTGGTTATGCCGTATTTCAGGCTCCTATTGGCTATCGCTATGAAGATGTTGCGGGTCATGGAAAATTGTATGTCAGAGACGAACCTGTTGCATCCATTATCCAAGAAGGGCTTGAGGGGTTCGCCTCTGGCCGTTTTCAAGCGCAAGTGGAAGTGAAGAGGTTTTTTGAAAGCCAGCCTTTGTTCCCAAAAGACCTAAATGGCACTAAAGTGCGTCAACAAAAGGTATCGAATATTCTAAGCCGCCCAATATATGCAGGATACATCGATAACCCGAAATGGGGTATTTCGTTACGAAAAGGACAGCACGAGGCGCTGATTAGTCTTGAGACATTCCAGAAGACTCAAGATCGCCGCAAATCCCAATCCAAAGCGCCAGCACGTAAAGATATCAATAAGGACTTTCCCCTGCGCGGGGCTGTGGATTGTGCCGATTGTAATAATCCATACACAGCTTGTTGGTCTACCAGTAGCACCGGCGTCAAACATCCGTATTATCTGTGCAAAACGAAGGGCTGTGAGAGCCACCGTAAGTCGATCCGACGTGATGTACTTGAAGGTGCGTTTGAAGAGCTGTTGCGCTCTATGAAGCCCTCCAAGGGGCTGTTCGAGATCATGAAGTCCATGTTCTCTGATGCGTGGGAACAACGCAAAACTCAAATGGATGTGGGCAAAGACGAGCTACGCAAACAAAAGCTGCTTTTGGATGGCCAAATTGAAAGCACATTGGATAAAACCATGATCCTGACAAACGCAACGGCGGTTTCAGCTTTGGAAAAGCGCATCGGTGATTTGGAAAGCAAAAAGCTGGTATTGGACGAAAAACTGCAAAATTTTGGCCAGCCAGTGCATAGCTTTAGCGAAATGTTCGAACTATCGTTGAAATTTATCGCAAACCCTTGGAATATATGGGCTTCTGGACAATTATCACTCAAGAGAACAGTGCTTAGACTGGCATTTTCGGAGAGAATTGCATACTCACGCAAAACAGGACTTCGAACGCCGCAAGTGTCTGTTCCATTTGAGTTTTTTGGAGTTTCCACAAAAAAGTATGAAATGGTGCACCCGACACGATTCGAACGTGTGACCCCCTGATTCGTAGTCAGGTACTCTATCCAGCTGAGCTACGGGTGCAACAGGGGCGTATCTATCTTTGCTGGTTAGGACTTGCAAGAGGATAAATGGAAAATTCCGACATCTATGTGGTTGGCAGAAAAATACGAAAACTGGTCCCTTTGGCTGAGGTCTCGGCAAGATCTAATACCCCGACGTGGCCGCGCACGATTTCAGCGGCAATCGCAAGGCCAAGCCCCGTGCCGCCTTTGCGCACACTACCCTGAAATGGCTGAAATAGTTTCTCACGGGCACGTTCAGGCAAGCCAGGGCCGGTGTCACGCACGGTAATCTCAACCCCAGTATTGGCTTGCGACGCCGCCAAAATGATCTGGCCAGAGTGACCGCTAGCGACAATCGCTTGGCGGGCATTACGTACCAGATTAATCAGCACCCGGAACATTTGCTCACGATCTGCGGAAATACTAAAATCTGTGATAACCTCAGACAAGATCTGCACTTCGTCACCGTTTATGCGCAAATCTTCGCTTTCAATCACTTCATCAATTAACGCGCCAAGCGAAAAATTAGTGACCTCTGGTGCGGGCTCATCTGCTTTCCCAAACGTCAGCGTGTGTTCACAAAGTTTAATCGCCCGATCAACCGAGTTAACCAGTTTGGGCGCGACCCTTGCCACCACGGGGTCGTTGCTCATCTCGATGCGGTCGGTCAGCAGTTGGGTTGTGGTCAGCACATTACGCAGATCATGGCTGATTTTGGCCACGGCCTCACCCAACTGGGCCAGACGTTCTTTTTGCTTCAAATGTGCCGTCAACTGGGTTTGTAGGTCGTGCAATGTGTCCTGCGCGGCGCGCAATTCCACCACCGAGCTGTCCGGTTTCATCACCCTTGTCACATCTTCGGGTTTTTCCTGATAGGCTATCATGTTGGTCACCAGATCGCGGATCGGACGCACCAGCAGGCGGCGCACCGCGAAAAACAGCATGGCTGAACTAATCACCGAAATCAGCAGCGACAGCAGGAAGATATTCTTGCCATATGCGATCATAGCAGATCGTAGCGGCATCAGATGCAGAGTTGTTTCGATTTCCAGTCCCGCGCCCTTCACCGGACGGCCAATAATCCGCACGATTTGCTCATCCGACGAAAACAGACAGGCAATCGCATCGCGGATCAGCATCCACGCACTGGCGTCACGCAGATCATAGGTGGCTGATATTTCGACGGACAGCGGCTTGGACAGAATAAGCTCGCGCATTTCATTGCGGCGCAGCACGATGTTCAGTACTTCGGCGTTTTCCAACAGCTCATCGGCTAGCTCCGGCGTGACCATATCATCGGGTGTCGCCAACAGTGCCAGCGAGGCCAATTGAGCGAGATTCAGCCGCTCCTGTAAATAGTCTAGCCGGAATCGCGCAACCGACGGCACGAAGATAAATACCTCGGCCAGCATCACGAAACCTATGGTCAGCAGCAAAAAACGACCGGATAATGTTTTAAAGAACATGGGTCCCCCGCCTTATTATTGCCCCGAGTCTATTAAAGCCGTGATTGAGTTACAAGGCGTCAAAACCGTTGCACGAGCCGCACGATTTTCTTGACGCGTGCGCTCTGAAATAGGCGCGGTGTGTAATATGATCCGGCCACGCGTTTGTTGATTTCGCCAATGGTCGGGTAAGGCGAAACCATCGCGGCCACCGCGCCGATCTTCAGGCGGTTGGCGATGACCAGCGACCAAAGCTGAATATGCTCAGCCGCCTGCACCCCCACAATTGACGCGCCTACTGGGCGGCCCTTAACAACCATCACCTTGATAAGCCCAGCGGTCGTCAGCTCAGCGCGCGCACGGTCATTGTCGGCATAGTCAAAGCGCAGCACCTCAAGGCGATCGCCGTGTTTCTCACGGGCCTCGGCCTCGGTCAGGCCAACTTGCGCCAGCTCCGGATCGGTATAGGTTGCCCAGGGAATATGCGCGTTGGTCGATTTCGACGGCAACCCAAACAACGCTGATTTGATGATAACCCCCGCGTGATAACCGGCCATATGGGTGAATTGCAGCCCGCCAGCCACGTCCCCAATCGCGTAAACTCGTTTGTTGGAAGATTTCAGGTTTGCCCCAACGGTGACCCCTGCGCGGGTGAAATCAATACCGGCCTTTTCCAGATCAAGCGCATTAATATTGGCTTGGCGCCCAACGGCCATCAACAGGTGTGACCCCGTATAACTGGCCCCGTCTTTGGTTTTAACCGTCACACCGCCGTCAGCTGAAATTTCGGAAGCCATCGCACCTTCAACGATTTCAACACCTTCAGCGCGGATGCGCTCCAGCGCGATTGCCGCCAGTTCAGGGTCATCTTTGCCCAACGCCTTGAAGCCCTCAAGCACCGTAACCTTACAGCCCAGCCGCACGTGCGCCTGGGCCATTTCCATGCCAATCGGGCCGCCACCGATTATGATCAGGTGTTCGGGTTGCTCGGTCAGTTGGAAAATATCCTCATTGGTATAATAGCGCACGCTATCTAGGCCCGGAATGGGCGGCACAAAAGGCGACGACCCCGTGGCAATCACAAAACGCCGTGCTTTGATGATGGTATCCCCAGCCTGAACCTCACGCGGTGAGATAAACCGACCAAATTCAGTGATGACATTCACGCCAAGGCCTTCAAACCGCTCAACCGAATCGAGCGGCGCAATGCCCGCAATGACTGAGGCCACATGCGCCTTAGCGGCAGCATAATCGACCTTGGCCTGAACTGGCGCAATACCAAACGGTCCGCCCGTTGTCATGGCATGGGCGTGCTTTGCCGCCGCCAGCAGCGCCTTGGAGGGCACACAGCCATAGTTTAGACAGTCGCCGCCCATCTTTGCGCCCTCAAGCAGCACTACCTTAGCCCCCATCTGCACGGCACCAGCAGCGGTTGATAACCCGCCTGAGCCCGCGCCGATAATACACAGATCGGTTTTGATGGTTTTCATGTTGCGGCCCCTTTGCGGAAATATTTCAAAATGATCGGCAACGATGACAGGGCGCTAAGTGCCAGAATTGGCCCCAATATTTGCCATTCAAATATAATGCCTAGATTAGGGGTGCCGCCCTGCGCGAACACCTCGCCTAGGCCCGAGCCAACCCACACAAACACCGCCGTGCCGGGCATAATGCCAAAAAACGTAGTGATCAGATAGTTGCGTAGCGATACACCAAGGAACGCTGGCGCAAGGTTGGCAATGAAAAACGGCACGGCCGGAACAAGGCGCATGATGAACAGATAGCTGATCTCGTTTTCACGCAGGCCTTTTTCCATTTTCGCCAAAATGCCATCGCCGTTTTTGGTCAGCTTGGTGTGCAAGCTGTCGCCAAGGCCGGTTTTGGCAGCCAGAAAAATTGCCGTTGCACCGATGGTGGCGGCAATCACCACCATGAAAGTACCCGCAACCGCGCCAAACAAAAAACCGCCACCAAGCGACAGAAACAACCCGCCGGGCAGTGAAAAACTGACGGCCGCAATATAAACCAGCATGAACACGGCAACGGCCAAAACGTAATTGCTGTCACGCCATGCGATCAAGCTGTCACGATTCTCTGATAGCGCTTCAAACGACAGATAATCGCCGAATTTTGCATAAACAAAAATCGCCCCCAAAATAATCACAACCAGCGGTGCAAAACGTTTCATCGCTGACCTGCCGTCGCTATTTTCACTTATTCCCGTTGTCATATTCGTTTCCTATTCGCAGTTTCATCTTATTTGTGCTAAACTATGGTCGGGCGATAGGGGCCTCACGCGGCATTGATCGCTTGTGCGCTAATGTTTCAGTCCGCTCGAATTAAGCATCGGAATATTTCAGTTTTTGCACCTGTGTGAATTGACTTCCCTTTCCGTGGCCCCTAAAGAACGGCTTGAAGAATTACTAGGCGCGAATCTTTAAGTTTCGCACTCCGCAGAGGAATTGACATGAAACGTACTTACCAGCCGAGCAACCTTGTTCGCAAACGCCGCCACGGTTTCCGTTCGCGCATGGCCACCAAAAATGGCCGCAAAATTTTGAACCGCCGTCGCGCGCAGGGCCGTAAGGAACTGTCCGCGTAGACGCATCCTGTTAAAGGATTAAGGTATGACATCGCCGGAGACGCAACAGGCAGACCCAAACGGGATTGCCAAAGATGCGCCGCCGGCGATGTCTTTTTCTGCGTCTAGCATATTGCGAAAACGTGCGGATTTCCTGAAAGCCAGTCGCGCACGGCGTCAGGTAATGCCGGGGTTTATCTTGCAAGCGCGCCAGCGCGGTGCAGACGAGCCAAGCGTAACACCGATTCGCATTGGCTATACCTGTTCTAAAAAAGTCGGCAATGCCGTGGCCCGCAACCGCGCCAAACGACGTTTGCGCGAAATCGCCCGCGCCAATATTCCTGATCAAGGCAAATCTGGCTGGGATTATGTATTGATCGGGCGACGCCTTGAAACTGCGACCCGCCCCTATCAAATACTACTGCAAGACCTTGCCACCGCGCTGGAACGAATCCACGCGCCGCGAAAGCCCCGCAGATGACACCACTTGCTTTTATTGTATCCGTGCCCGTGCGCGCCTATCGCCTGATCGGCAGCCCGTGGGTCGGCCGCAATTGCCGATATCAACCAACTTGCAGCGCTTATGCGATGGAAGCCCTGGAGAAGCACGGCGCAATCAAAGGCACCTATCTGGCAGCCCGGCGCGTGGGCCGCTGCCATCCGTTTGGCTCAGACGGGTATGACCCAGTGCCGGACAAAAAAGATAAAACCGACTAAGGTTTTCTTTTTAACCCACGCATGATTGTATCAATTATCAGCCACAATATAATTGCCATCGGTAAAATCGACACAAACGCTGCATCTGGACCAATATCATTATTTTTCTGAATTTGTTTGAGCAAAGTGCCGACGCCCTTAGGCGTAGAAGGATATTTCATCGCATAGGTCTTGCCGGCTTTAATCAAATAGATGAAGTCCTTTTTAGGGTCTTTCTTCGCAATGGGCTTGGTCGCATTCAGCAAATTAAGCGTGCCCAATAAGTTGCCCATCAGGGTATCCATCCAGTCAACTTGGCTCTGAACGGCGGGTAAAAGCTGATCATAGGCCTTGGAATTCTGGAGCTTTGTGACTTTGGTAAACCTCGACATGAAGGCTGCTACGTTCTTGCTGGCCTTCTGCACTTTTGCTTTGTCAACTTTACCTTTACCCAGCCCCCCAACCGCAGAAAATATATCTCGTTGCAATCCTTGCAAAGCCTTCTCAGCTTCGAGCACCAACCCCATTACAAGTCGATCAGTATCGGAAATTTGCTGTTTAGCCATAATATATTCTTTCTAATGCATCTTTGAATACCGCATCTCTATCACATGTCTTGCCGAGAGACCACATTTCCGATACTCCCGCGCCATGCTTGATGATAACGAAATCCACCCGCTTTTTGCTGGCGCCCCCACCACCACCAGTTTCAAGAAACTGCGTAAACGGCTGATCCGCCAAACCCGTGAAGCCATTGAGGCTTACGGTATGATTGAACGTGGCGCGCGCTGGCTGGTCTGCCTGTCGGGCGGCAAAGACAGCTATACTTTGCTGGCGATCCTGACCGAGCTGCAATGGCGCGGGTTGCTGCCGGTTGAGATTCTGGCCTGTAATCTGGACCAAGGCCAACCTGGCTTTCCATCATCCGTGCTACCGGAATTTCTGGAGCGCATGAAAGTGCCACACCGGATTGAGTATCAGGACACCTATTCGATTGTGACCGACAAAGTCCCCTCGACCAAAACATATTGCGCGCTGTGTTCCCGTCTGCGCCGCGGAAACTTATACCGGATTGCCCGGGAAGAAGGCTGTTCCGCCGTTGTTCTGGGCCATCACCGCGATGATATCCTTGAGACATTTTTTCTGAACCTGTTTCACGGTGGAAAACTAGCCGCAATGCCCCCCAAACTCGTCAATGATAAAGGCGACCTTTTTGTCTATCGCCCCTTGGCGCATGTCGCCGAAGTTGATTGCGAAAAATTCGCTGCCGCGATGAAATATCCGATTATCCCTTGTGATCTGTGCGGCAGCCAAGATGGGTTGCAACGTCAGCAAATCAAACGGCTTTTGGATGGCTGGGAGACCAATTCACCGGGCCGTCGTCAGGTGATTTTCAAAGCCCTGACCAACGGCAACCCCAGTCACCTGCTCGACCCTGCGATGTTTGACTTCGCCGGACTGCGTCGAAACAGCATTAAACCCGCCGAAAAGCCCAAAAACCCTTGACCTTTGGCCCTTTGGGCTGTTGAAACCCCTGAACGTATTCTTGATTAAAAAACCGAGCACCCCATGAACGACCAAAACAAAAATATGATCCTTGCCACCGTGCTGAGCATGGGCGTTATCCTTGTATGGCTGGTGCTATTTCCGCCAGAAGCAGCTGAGGAGGTTCCGGCCCAACCACTGGTCGCCGCTGACGGCACTATCATACCGGTTGCTGTCGGGGGCGACAATCTGGCTCTGCCGATCGCAGGGGACGGTGGCGTAGCGGTTGCCTTGCCTAATTTGGGCGAATTGATCGCGGAAACCCGTGAGACCGCACTTGCAACAACTGATCGCGTTGATATCCGCACTGGCAAACTATCGGGGTCGATTTCATTGACCGGCGGCCGGATCGACGATCTGCATCTGCTGGAATACAATGTTGAACTTGGCGATGACAACAACAAGGTGACATTGCTGTCGCCTGCCAACACGCCTGACCCATATTACGCCGTTTGGGGCTGGGCTGCGACCACCGCTGAGTACATCAATGATGTCCCCGGGGCCAACACCGTTTGGCAGCTTGAATCCGGCGATGTACTGACAGAAACCACCCCTGTGACGCTGATCTGGGACAATGGCAAAGGTCTGGTTTTCCGCCGGAGTATTTCAGTTGACGAAAACTATATGTTCGACATTCACCAATCCGTTCAAAATAATTCCGATACGGATATATCGTTGGCTCCTTATGGGTTGATCGCCCGTCACGGCGAACCTCAGACCACTGGTTTCTACCTGTTGCATGAAGGCGTCGTGCGCGCCCATGACGGCGAAATCGAGGAAATTGATTATTCCGACATGCCTGATTTTGACGTGGTGCCCGGTGACGGCCCCGTTGACATTATCGAGGTTGAGGAAAATGGCTGGATCGGTTTTACCGACAAGTACTGGATGACCACATTGATTCCGCAGGCGGGCCAGTCTTTCCGCTCGGTAGCAAAATACACTGATGCGCAGAACACCTATCGTACTGATATGCGGTTTGACCCGATGACGGTTTCTGCCGGCCAGACCGTCGAAATCGACACCTCTCTGTTTGCCGGTGCCAAGGTCGTCAATATTATCAAAGCCTATCAAACTGATCGCAATATCGGCAATCTGGTTGATGCGGTTGATTGGGGCATGTTCTATTTTCTGACCAAACCAATGCAATGGCTGCTGGCCACTATTCACGGCTTTGTCGGCAATATGGGTCTGGCGATTATTGGTCTGACGTTAACCGTTAAACTGGTGTTGTTTCCGCTGGCCTATAAATCTGCCGTATCGATGGCCAAGATGAAAAAGCTCGCCCCTGAAATGGCAAAAATCAAAGAGCGTGCAGGCAAAGACAAGCAACAGCAGCAAAAAGACACGATGGCTTTGTACAAGAAGGAAAAGGTCAATCCGGCGGCGGGTTGTTTGCCAATTATTGTGCAAATCCCGATTTTCTTCTCGCTGTATAAAGTGCTGTTTGTCACCATCGAGATGCGCCACGCGCCGTTCTTTGGCTGGATCACCGACCTTTCTGCACCCGATAGTTCATCATGGATCAACCTGTTCGGGTTGCTACCATATGACGTCAGCTGGGCACCAAGCCTGATCTCCATTGGGATTTTCCCGCTGTTGATGGGCATCACCATGTGGATGCAGCAAAAACTGAATCCGGCCCCTACCGACAAAACCCAAGCGATGATCTTTGCGTGGATGCCGTGGGTATTCATGTTCATGCTGGGTAACTTTGCCGTTGGTTTGGTGATTTACTGGGTGGCCAACAACACCATTACCTTCATCCAGCAATACCTGATCATGCGCTCGCAAGGGGTGAAACCTGACGTGTTTGGCAACATCATCTCCGGCTTCAAAAAGAAGAAAAAAGCCGACTAGATTGGGATCGGTTGCAAACATATTTTGCCATCCCGTCAAAGGGATTGGCCGTTTGCAGCTCACCACGGTTGACCTGCTTGCCGGAAAAACCATGCCGTTTGACCGACACTGGGCGGTGATGCACGAGGCGTCAAAGTTCGACAAGGCATCACCTGCTTGGACGCCCTGCAACAACTTTATTCGCGGGGCCAAAGCGCCGGAACTTCAGGCCATCACCGTCACCGGATTTGAGCCAGGGAAGTTTATAGAGCTGCAACATACCAACGGTGTGCCGTTCCGATTTAATCCTGATAATGCCGCAGATCACGCGGGCTTTATCAACTGGCTGGCGCAATTTGTACCCGCAAACCGCGCCGCACCGGATGCGCTGGTCAAAGCCCCCGAACGGGGCATGACCGATAGCAATTTTCCGTCAATCTCGATCCTGAACCGCGCATCGCTGCGGGAACTATCCAACAAAGCTGGGCAGGTGATGGAAATTGAACGGTTTCGCGGTAATATCTGGCTTGATGGCTTAGGCCCGTGGGCCGAATTCGACTGGATCGGTAAAACCGTTCGCATTGGTTCGGTTGAGTTAATCATCCGTGAACGCATTGGCCGCTGCATGGCCACCACCGTAAACCCCGCCACCGGAAAACAAGACGTCGCCACCTTAAAACTGCTGCAAGCAGCGTGGGGACACACCGATTTTGGCGTGTTCGGCGAAGTTATCAAATCTGGCCGCGTATCAACAACTGACACTTTGGAAATCCTATGAACATCCCCTTCCCCCTTGCCGAAACTCCTGATTATCTCAGCGCCGAGATTGGTCGCAAACTTTTTGCTGGCAACACCGATTTCCTGAAAGGCGTGGTAGCGATGGACGGCCTGCCCCCAGCTGACCGGATGGAAGTCTGTTTTGCAGGTCGTTCAAACGTTGGTAAGTCCACTTTGATCAACGCATTGACGGGCCGCAAGGCGCTGGCGCGGACCTCAAACACCCCGGGGCGGACACAGGAAATCAACTATTTCACCCTGCTCGACAGCCATTTTCTGGTCGACCTGCCCGGCTATGGTTTTGCCAATGCGCCGCTTCCGGTGGTGGCCAAATGGCAGCGTCTGCTGAAAAAATACCTGTCAGGCCGCGCCACCCTGCGCCGCGTGTTTCTGCTGATTGATGCCCGTCACGGCCCTAAGGCAGTGGACGAGGAAATCATGGCCATGCTGGGCGAAAGCGCCGTGACCTTTCAGGTGGTGCTGACCAAAATCGACAAACCCTCAAAGGGGGATTACAGCAAGGTGCTGGCCAAAACCCAGCAAGTGCTGAATAAATATCCGGCAGCTTATCCGGAGATTATCGCGACAAGTTCAGACAAGAATATCGGGCTGGATGTATTGCGGACGGTTATTGCGACGATGGAGTAACAAGCCGAAAAGCTTAACCAAGAAGGCTAGAACGGCATGGACGTCGGTCACTCAACAAAAAACAGACAATGCCTGCGTCGTGTCCAACTTGCCTTTCTTACACTTCTAAAATATCAATAGATTTCTGATGTCTATAGAAGGCTGGGAAGCGTATGGGCTACATGCCTAAAGTACTTTGGAGTATTTCAAAAGTAGTTCTGATCGCATTACAGTGGCTTCTCGTTCTGTGGGGGCTTGTTCTGATACTGATTGCGCTCAACACTTACACCTATGAAATTGGTTACTATAATTCGCTCCCTCCTGCTGCATCTGGTCAGAATTTTTACATCCCACCTACATTTCAACGCATGTTAACAGGTGTAGTCACAGGACTGGTTGCGATTGGTTTAGGAGCAGTCCTTTTCTACCTCCGACGAATATTTATACGCCCGAAGGACTAAATGGCAGCCCTGTCCGGATTAGCCGACATTGAAGCAGCTTTCAGGCAGACACCACCTAGTCCTCCACCACCAAATCCCCAAAAACCATTGGGTTTTCCCGCCATACCGTCTATGAATGCGAAAAATCGCAAAGGCTTGCCCGATGGAGATACAAAATATGAACCGCGACTGGATTGCCACCGCTCAAACTCTGTCCGAAGCCCTGCCTTTTTTGCAACGTTATGACGGCGCAACCGTGGTGGTCAAATTCGGTGGCCACGCGATGATCGACGATAAGGCTATGGAGCGGTTCGCGCGGGACATCGTGTTGATGAAACAAACCAACCTGCACCCCGTTGTGGTGCATGGCGGTGGCCCAATGATCAATGAGATGCTCGACAGAATGGGCATCAAGTCTAAATTTGTGAACGGAAAACGGGTGACCGATGCCGCGACGATGGAAGTCGTTGAAATGGTTCTGTCGGGCCTTGTGAACAAACGTATCGTGCAGGCAATCAACGCGCAAGGCGGCAAGGCTGTGGGTCTGTCGGGCAAAGATGCCAACCTGATGATCTGTGAGCCAGCCGACCCGGAACTGGGCTTGGTGGGCAACCCTGTTGAGATTGACCCGACGGTCATCACCACGTTCCGCGACAGTGATTTTGTGCCGGTGATTGCCCCGATCGGCGCGGGCCGTAACGGCGAAACCTATAACATCAACGGTGACACCGCCGCTGGCGCACTGGCGGCCGCCCTAAAGGCCGACCGTCTGTTGCTGCTGACAGATGTCGCTGGCGTTAAAGATGCCGACGGCAAGGTGGTCACCGAACTGACCCCCGAAACCGTTCGCAAACTGACGGCTGAAGGCATAATTTCTGGTGGTATGATCCCTAAAACCGAAACTGCGCTTGCCGCAATTGAAGCCGGTGTTCGCGCCGTGGTTATTCTGGATGGTCGCGCCCCGCATGCCTGTTTACTCGAACTTTTCACCCCACACGGGGCTGGCAGCTTAATTCGAGCATAACTGATGGCGGTGGGTGCAAGCACCCACCCTACATTCACAATCACGAATATATATCGGAATTGTGACTTGAAAGCCGTGCATTCAGGCTGCACTTAAGGTGTATGGAAAATGAATCTCTTATCCGCCTGTCGATCTTTCTTGGTCTGTTTGTGCTTTTTGCCTTGATCGAGGCCTGGATACCACGCCGCACCCGCGTTCAGACCCGCACCAAGCGTTGGTTTACCAATTGGGGGCTATCGATCCTGAATACCGGCACCATCAGCCTGATGGCGATGCTACTGCCGTTTCTGGCGGTTGGGGCAGCCTTTGATGCCGCCAGCAATGGCTGGGGGCTGTTTAACCAACTGAGTTGGCCAACATGGCTGGAATTTGTGCTGGCGATCCTGATTTTGGATTGGGCGATCTGGTTTCAACATCTTATCACCCATAAAATTCCGTTTCTGTGGCGGTTCCACCGCGTGCATCACTCTGACCGTGATCTTGATGTGACCTCGGCTTTTCGGTTTCATCCGGTTGAAATCGCGCTGTCGATGGTCCTGAAAATCGGTGCGGTTTATCTGCTTGGCCCCGCCGGGCTGGCGGTTGTGGTGTTTGAGATTATCCTGAATGGTTCTGCGATGTTTAACCACGCCAATATCTATCTGTCCAAACGTGTTGATCGCTGGCTGCGGCTCGTGATTGTTACGCCCGATATGCACCGCGTCCATCATTCCGACAAGCGGTCTGAACATGACAGCAATTACGGGTTCTCGATCTCGCTGTGGGACCGGCTATTTCGGACATATATCGCCCAACCAGAAGATAGTCATTCGGGTATGACCGTGGGATTGCGCTGGCAGGACGACAAGCCTAGTAATCTTGTATGGACCCTGAAACTCCCGATCGACAAACTTTAGACGCCGCGTTTAAACTGCACGGATTATGCGTGCTGGGTGGGCTACATCCTGAAACGGGTCCGCACAAAACCATCTTTTTGATTGGTCCTGACAAACATAGATTTTGGCAAGTATTTCAAAACAGCCCTGAGTATCTGGATGGCAACATTAATCCGATTGACCGCTGGTCAACGCGGGTAATCGGCGATCTGGCGCAAAAATTTGCTGCCGACCCGATATTTCCGTTTGGCGGCCCGCCTTATCACCCGTTTATCGGCTGGGCGCTAGCAAGCGGCCAGTGTTTTCAATCGCCGGTGCAAATCCTTGTGCATTCAAATGCGGGGCTGTTTGTGTCATATCGCGGCGCGCTCGGGTTTACTGAACGGCTTGACCTTCCGGCCTCGACCCAATCGCCCTGTCACACCTGCGTTAAAAAGCCCTGTTTAGCCGCCTGCCCGCCTGCCGCATTAATCAAAGGCAATTATGATGTTGCCGCCTGCCATGTTTTTCTGGATACTGACAACGGAGCCCCCTGTTTAACGCGCGGCTGCGCGGTGCGGCGGGCCTGTCCGGTTGGCCAGTCTGACCGGCCAGAGGCACAATCGGCTTTCCATATGTCATACTTTCACCGAAAGGCCCCTGAATGAAACGCTTGATCCTGATCCGCCACGCTAAATCCAGTTGGTCCAGCGGGGCAAATGCAGACAAAAGTCGCCCCTTGAACGACCGTGGTCGCGCGGCAGCAACCAAAGTGGGCGCATGGCTAAATAAACAGGGCTATATGCCCGACGAAGTGATCTCGTCCAATGCTGAACGCTGTGCCCAGACATGGGCAGGCATTGCCGACATTTTGGGAACTGAAGCAACGGTAGATTTCAAAGATGACCTGTATCTTGCCGAGGCTGAAACCATGTTGAATAGCCTGCAGGCGGGATCTGGTGACGTGGTGCTGATGCTTGGCCATATGCCCGGTATTGGCGAATTTGCGCGGCAACTAAGACGCGACCCTGCCCCTGCACACGAATCCTTTCAAAAATACCCAACCGGCGCGGTCACCGTTCTGGACTTTAAAGCTGATAGCTGGGCGGATGTTCAGTTTGGTACCGGAAAATTTATCGACTACGTCGCGCCCCGCGAACTGTAATTCAATCCCAGAAATGCAAAACGCCGGAGGCTTAATCTCCGGCGTTTTGCATTTGTATAGCGTTTTCTAGTGGCCC
>JAESRG010000066.1 GCA_016764785.1 Paracoccaceae bacterium | reverse complement strand
CCCAGAATATTCAAGCCAGTGCTTTGCACCGTCAGTTTTTACATTTGACACCCACTGAGAATATTGACCCAGTGTCTATTCGATAACGACCGGGTCGATTGACCCGCCCTTTTTCGTTGCCAGTCTAAAGGTTTGATATGCCCCTCTCTGAAATTCAAAGCCGGATCATCGTTGCCACGGAATGCGCTGGACGTTTTGCTGGGGATGTTTGTCTGATAGCTGTTTCCAAAGTGCAACCGAATATGCGGGTGGCTGAGGTTCTGGCTGAGGGGCATCGGATATTTGGTGAAAACAAGGTTCAGGAAGCCCAAGGCAAATGGCCAGAATTTCGGTTGCAGTATCCAGACGCCAAGGTGCATCTTATTGGACCATTGCAAAGTAATAAGGTGAAGCCGGCCTTGGACCTGTTTGATGCGATCCACACTGTCGATCGACCCAAACTGGCCCGAAAACTGGCGGCTGAAATTCAGCTGCGGGGTCAGGCGCCCGAGATGTTCATTCAGGTAAATACCGGCGAGGAGCCACAAAAAGCTGGCGTATTACCCGCTGATCTTGATGCGTTTATGGCGCGATGCCGCAACGAATTTGATCTGCCGATAGTGGGGTTAATGGTGATCCCGCCGATTAACGACGACCCCGGCCTGCATTTTGCCTTGCTGGCAAAAATGGCTAAGCGTAACGGATTAACCGGCCTGTCGATGGGCATGAGTAGCGATTTTGAAAGCGCCATTGCGCATGGGGCCACCCATATTCGCGTAGGTTCAGCGATATTTGGTGAACGGGTAAAACTCTAAAGTAAATGCCCGCTTTTGCTGGCTTTGGTGGCCAGATACGCAGCGTTATGGGCGTTTTTACCCACTTTCAGCGCCACACGTTCAACGACATCCAATCCGCAAGACAGCATTTTGGCGATTTTTGCTGGATTATTGGTCATCAATCGAACAGCGTTAAAACCCATAGTCCGCAACATCTGTGCCCCAAGGGTGAAGTCGCGTTCGTCGTCCTCGAACCCAAGGCGGTGATTGGCCTCAACCGTATCAAACCCTTGGTCCTGCAACGCATAGGCGCGCATTTTATTCGCCAAACCAATGCCACGCCCTTCTTGATTCATATATAGCAAGATGCCCGCCCCCTCAGTCCCGATCTGGGTCAGAGCTGCGCGCAGCTGTGGGCCACAATCGCATTTCAGTGACCCAATCAGATCGCCGGTAAAGCAAGCAGAATGCAGCCGCGTCAAAACAGGTTTCGCCCTATCCGGGGTGCCGATCTCAATCGCATAATGTTCTTCGGAGCCATCATCCGGGCGAAACACATGTACGCGCCCCAGTTCAGAAACCGCCAGTGGGACCCGAGCCGAGGCAATTATTTTCAAAATCGGTGATGTGCTGTGATCCAGATCATCCGCGGCAAGCACTGTTAACCCTTCGGGCAGGTCTCCTTGCACAGCCACAACAATTGCAGCAGGCAGCAGGTTGGCCCTTTTGCAAAGAGTAATTGCGATCCGGTGTGCGTCGGCAGAACCTCCACGAAGGGTTACAAAAGGTCCCTTCATAGGCGAATCAAGATCATGTGAGGGGTCGGCAACAGCGCGCACCCACCAGATATCGGCGTCATTCGGGATTTGAATACGGGCAATATTATCGTCGTAAGCGCGGGCTGACAGGGTTTCTGCCCGCCGTGCGGTGATCGCAAGGACCGCCGCGCCAAGGTCGCTTAACGCGCGCCAACGCGTTTTGCTCACTGTTTCTGCTGATGCGATCAGCACATTGCCCGCGCCCGTTCGCAATACCACCGGCAAGCCAAGCCGCAGGTCATGCACAGCGCGTGCAACGCGATCTTTTGCGGTTAATGCTAATGTCATCACGGCGCCTTTATTTCAATTTCCCCCGAATCTATATCCGGTTACCCACAGAATTGAAACATTTGACGCCATTCCCACACACATAGGTGAGCAGCCGGCGCCAAACCTTGAATAATCGGCTGATAAGGCCGAAATATAAGTTAACAACGGAGGGATACCCATGAACACGCTTAGAAAAATTCTAATGGTAGACGATGACGAAGACCTGCGTGAAGCTTTGGCGGACCAGTTGGTTCTGACCGATGACTTTGACGTGTTTGAGGCTGGCACCGGTGCCGAGGGTCTGGCCCGCACCAAAGAGGCATTGTATGATTTGATTATTCTTGACGTTGGCCTGCCCGATATGGACGGACGTGAGCTGTGCCGACTGATGCGTAAACAAGGCGTCAAAGCTCCGATTGTGATGTTGACAGGTCACGATACCGACGCGGATACTATTCTGGGTCTGGACGCGGGCGCCAATGACTACGTGTCGAAACCGTTCAAATTTCCGGTGCTTCTGGCACGGATTCGCTCACAATTGCGCACCCATGAACAATCCGAGGACGCGATTTTCACCATCGGGCCATATACGTTCAAACCGGCCGCAAAAATGCTGATGACCGAAGATGACAAGAAAATCCGTCTGACGGAAAAGGAAACGAACATCCTGAAATTCCTGTATCGGGCGTCGGATGGTGTGGTTCAACGCGATGTATTGCTGCACGAAGTATGGGGTTATAACGCTGGCGTCACCACGCATACGCTGGAAACCCATATCTATCGGCTGCGGCAAAAGATCGAACCTGACCCGTCGAACGCACGAATATTGGTTACTGAAAGTGGCGGCTATCGCCTCGCATCATAAATCCAAATGATTTCTCCCTGAGACTGGCCCGCCTTTTGGCGGGTCTTTTTTTGGCAAACTCTCATTTTCTGCTTCCCACTACATCGTGTTTCTGCAAAAGAATTTCTTTCTATTTCTAAGTAAAAATGCGAAATAGGCTCGAATTATTAGGGTAATGTTATGCGCTTTGGAAAGTTTCGAATTAGTCCTTGGGTAATCGTTGAACGGCTCTATAATTTACTGGCGAAGATCTGGTTTATTCCGTTCGGGTTCTATGCCCGACCGATCAGCGTTACCGGCACCATCCCGCATCCGCTTGCCCCACGCACATTGCGGGATTTGCTTCTGCAAAAAATGATGTTTCCAGATAATATTGAGCGGGCAATTGTCTCGGACAAAATTGCGGCGCGTGGGTGGGTCGCTGACCGGATCGGCGCAGACCATTTGATCCCGCTTTATGGCATCTATGATACCCCAGAAGAACTTTATGAAAATACGCATCCTTTTCCGTATGTCATCAAGACCAACCATGCGAGCGGCCAGTATTTCTTTGTCAATAATCAGGCTGACCTCGACAAGTTTATGACTGTTGTTCCCAAATGGAATGCGGGTGAGCACCGCCCAAAGCGTGAGTGGGCCTATCGCGGAATTAGGCGCAAATTCATGGTGGAAAAGTTCATCAAAGACCCGCAGCGTCCTGAAATCGTAGAACTAAAACTGATGTGTTTTTTCGGCACGCCAGTTATGATTCAGTGTATTCGCGACCGTGGGCTGAATGTTAAGAAAAGTATGATGACACCTGAATGGAAAGATGCAAAAACCCATTTGGTGACTTTACCTTCATACCGGCTGCCCGAAAGACCTGCTGAATTAGAAGAAGCCCTGCGCATCGGCAGAGAGCTATCAGCCGATTTTGACTGGATCAGGGTGGATCTGTATGTTTGCGCTGGCCGGGTCTATTTTGGCGAAATGACCAATTTCACCCATGGTGGCGATTCGATGTATCAGCCTCACTCGGTCGATAAAATGATGTTTGACCTTTACCACAAATTGCGTAACGAAAAAATTGATGGCGCGCGCGCGGCTTATCAACAGGCCGAAATCGAAAAGCTAAGCGCCTAAATCGTCGTTTTCGGGTGGCGCAAAGGCTGATGGTTTTGTAGGTTTTAAGGCACATACTTGACCCTAAGGATTTTCGATGCGTGTTTTGTTTATTGGCGTCTTTGCTATTGCCCAATTCTTGGCCTCTATCAGTATGGCGCAAGATGATTATACAATCGCACAACAACGCATTGCCGAAAACTTGGCGACTGCGGATGTAAAGCTTGACCTGGGCGACTTGATTGACCTGACCGAATTACCGCTAGAAATTGTGGCGTTGACCCACCTTGAGAACCTCGTGATGGGCAAGGCATTGTGTAATGCCGCGGGGTGTGAGCGGCGCGGGCCTGCGGTGCAAGATCTAAGCCTGCTCAGAGACTTAATCAATTTACGGCACCTTGATCTGGGTGGGAACCCTGTCACAGACCTGTCTGCGCTGACTGGTTTAACCAACCTCCAAGCGCTTTACCTGATTGATACGCAGGTTACGGACATTTCAGATTTAGCCGCCATGACCGAACTGCTAACCTTGTCGTTGCGACACACCGGGGTTACAGATTTGGGGCCGCTAGCGGCGCTGACCAAGCTGGAAACGCTGTACCTGAGCGATACACCGCTCGCGAATTTATCCGCGCTGTCCGACATGAATTTGTTGTGGTCGGTATCGTTAAACAACACATTTGTGACTGATTTATCGCCGTTGCACGGGTTGGAATCGCTCGAATCGGTCAATTTGAAAAACAGTCTTGTGACTGATTTATCACCACTAATCGGTTTGCCAAAGCTGCGGACATTAAACATATATGATCTGCAAATATCAGACCACAGGCAGGTGATTGATCTGCTAAACCAAGGCGTTAACGTTCGTTTCTAGGGGGAAACCATGACCATCACTATTGCCACGTGGAACATCAATTCAATTCGCTTGCGCGAGGGGATTGTGCTGAAATTACTGCGCGACGAAGCACCCGATGTGCTGTGTCTGCAAGAATGCAAATCCTTGCTGGAACTAATGCCGCGCGATGGTTTTTCCGAACTCGGATACACTCTGATTGGTCGCGGTCAAAAGGGATATAACGGTGTGGCGATCTTGTCACGTTTGCCAATGGAAGACGCCGGCAGCCGTGATTTTTGCGAAAAAGGTGACGCGCGGCATGTGGCCGGGCGACTTGAAAACGGCATGACTATCCATAACTTTTATGTGCCAGCCGGGGGCGATAAGCCCGACCGCGAGATAAATGAAAAATTCGGTCATAAACTCGATTTTCTGACCGAGATGCGCGATTGGTTCGCCGCTGAGCCACCCGAGAAATCGGTATTGGTGGGTGATCTGAATATCGCGCCGCTAGAAGACGATGTCTGGTCGCACAAGAAATTGCTCAAAATCGTTTCGCATACCCCGATTGAGGTTGATCACTTGAACGATGTTATGGCGGCAGGCAATTGGCAGGACGTAACCCGCGCCGATATTCCTGACGGAAAACTTTATAGCTGGTGGTCGTACCGCGCCAAAGACTGGGATGCGGCCGACAAAGGCCGACGGTTAGACCATATTTGGGCCACGGCAGATATCGCTGCATCGGGGCATTCCAGCAAAGTTGTACGACCCGTGCGCGGCTGGGAAAGACCCAGCGACCACGCACCGGTTTTTGCCAGTTTTGATCTGTGATTGACGCTGCAAAAGACGGATTCATTGGCCGGATTACCCTGAATAACCCCGCTAAACACAACGCGCTCGACAGTGCCGCGATGCGCCGAATTATTGAGGTTCTGGACGGGTGGCGTGACACGGATATACGTGCCGTCATTCTGACGGGTACTGGCAAAAGTTTTTGTGCCGGGGTGTCGCTGACCGAAGTGGGGCGTGGCATTCGCAGTGATTTGGTGTTGGAAACCCTGTGTAACGCGGTTGAAAATTTCCCTGCGCCGGTTATAGCAGCCCTGAACGGTGGTGTGTTTGGCGGCGGGGTTGATCTGGCGCTGTCGTGCGATTTTCGCATCGGTGTTACGGGTATGAAAATGTTTGTGCCTCCGGCCGCGCTTGGTATTCATTATCAGCCCTCGGGCATTGCGCGTGCCGTACAACGGCTGGGTGCGCAGATGGCGCGGCGGGTATTTCTTCTTGCTGAGCGGTTCGAAAATCAGGCTTTGTTTGATAGCGGCTTTCTTGATTTTCAGGTTCAGGCCGATCAGTTGCAAAACGTTGCACGTACCAAAGCGCAAGAAATTGCGGGTCTGGCGCCAATGGCGGTGCAGGGCATGAAAAAGTCTATTCTTGCCATCAGCCGAAACGACGCTGACACGGATGCCGCCCTGCGGATCGATGTTTGTTTCGCATCACATGATCATGTTGAGGGGCTGGCAGCAAAACGTGAAAAACGCCAACCGGTGTTTACCGGAACCTAAAAAGGTGCCGAGTCGTATCGTCTTTGTCGCAACTCCAACCGCCGAATTCTGATTTCCGCAAGTCGGATCTGGGACCGGAGCCGCTGCCGCTGCAAGCGTTCCTCAGGGGTTAGGTCGGGATGCCCATAGCTGGTTCGGATAAGGTTTTCGAGGGCATCGATCTCGTCCTCATAACTGTCTATTTCCTCGGATAAAAGATAATATTCAGCCCCCCAGTCAAAGGCGCGGCCAAGGGATGCGCGCTGATTAATGGGGCAAACAGTGTTGAAGCTTCTGCCGTTTCGGCCAATGATATAAGCGTTATCAACAGTGCAATAACGCAGTAACCCTTGGGTTCTCCCTGTTTGCCACGCTTGAGTATCAGGCGAAATACCTTGATCGGCACAGGCGTCAAAATGACGACTGACATAGTCGCTCGACCGACCGTTCACGCCGTCATTATACCCGATGTTTGCCCAGTCGCCGACTTGGCATTGCTGTTCGGTCAGGCTGGCGCAGGCTGCCAGAAACGGTAAAATCATCAGGACAAACAAAAAACGCACGGCAATCTCCAGTTAAGTTGGGGGATGTTACGCCGCCGCAGGGGCTGAGGGAACCCGTTTGCAATTTTATCGGCGGAATGTAGAAGGACGGTATGAAAACATACACTCTTTTTACCCGAATTTTAATTGCGCTGCTTGTGGCAGTGGCCTTGGTCAGTGTGATTTTCGTCGGGTTTCCGCAGCTTGATATCATGGTCTCCAGTTTTTTTACGGGCGCAGATCACAGCTTCCCGATCAGCCAGCTTTCGCTGCCCAAGTTTTTGCGAAGCCTGTTCTTGAATGGCATGTACCTGTTTATCTTGATAATTTTGCTGATTTTTGGAACTGCGCTGATTTTGGGCCGCAAACGTCACGTGCCGTTGCAAGTGTGGGCTTATCCGGTGGTCGTGGTGCTGGTTGGCCCGCTGTTGCTGGTTAATTCCGTGCTGAAAAACCAGTGGGGCCGGGCGCGGCCCGCCGATATCATGGAATTTAGCGGAGACCTACTGTTCACACCTGCCTATTATATCTCGGATCAATGCCCGACCAATTGCTCGTTTACCTCAGGTGAGGGCGGTGCAATTGCCACCCTTGCCGTGCTGATCGGCGTGCTGTTTTGGCAGCACACTAAACGGCGGGGCCTGATGGTTCTGGGGTTAAGCTTGCTGGTTTTTGTCGGCGCGGGTTTGCGCGTGGCCTTTGGTGGGCATTTCTTGAGCGATACGTTGCTGTCAGTGCTGTTTTGCAGCCTGATTGCGTTGTTTTTCTATCGGATATTCGACCTTGATACGCATTTGCCCAAATTCACCCTGACCAATGTCAAAGCTGATTTGCGACAATTGCGCAGAAACAAGCGTTAGCGTGACGAGACAAGTTCTTTCAGAAAATGGCGGTCGCCTTCGGGCCCCAACAAGTTAATCGCCGTGTCAATATCTGACCAGATCGCGCGGTGGAACGGCTCAATCGGGTCAGAATGTTTGACGATGGCGTTGCACAAGTAAATATGCGCGATTTTTTGCGCGTAAAGATCATATTCCGGCATATACGTGAACCGCTGATACGTGCCCAGCCGTCTGACGGGCTCAATTTTCCAGCCGGTTTCTTCATACGCTTCGCGGTGCAGCGCCATCAGCGGCCCCTCGCCGGCATCAATGCCACCGCCGGGAAGCTGGATCTCGATCCTTGGTTCTGATTGCTCGGTCAGCAAAATTTTATCGCCGCGCAGAATAATTGCATAAGCGCCGGGGCGGGGGCGATAATATTTATCAGGGCGGGGCGGGTTTCCAAAACGTCTCATGGGTTGAATATTACACAGATTTATCTGGTGTTCACCCTAAATCAGCCAGCCTGTCGCGCAAAAATGCTTGTTCGGCTGCGCTGTTGCTAAGAGAAATCGCGGTTTTATAGTGCCGTTTGGCGGCGCTTGTCTGCCCATCCCGCGCCAGCAAGTCAGCGTGGACGGCGTGATAGGGCTGATAATCACCCAACATCGGCGCGACCTGTTCAACTTCCTGAAATGCTGCCGCCAAGTCACCCGCATTGGCAAGGGCAACCGCGCGATTCAAGCGCACGATCGGGCTGGGCGCACGCATGTCCAATGCCAGATATAGATCACTGATTTGTTGCCAGTCGGTATCAGCCCAATCACCCGCCTGACAGTGCAATGCGCTGATCGCGGCTTGAATTTGGTAAGGGCCGGTTTGGCGCTGGGCCAAGCTGTGCAATAACAGGTTTTTACCGCGCTCAATCGCGGATTTATCCCATAAATTGCGGTCTTGATGTTCGAGTGAAACCATCTTTTTGCCGTCAAACCGTGCTGGATTGCGCGCGGTATGCAAGGTCATCAGCGCCAGCAATCCGCCAACCTCGGGATTGGGTAATAGGTGGTGCAGAATGGAAGCAAGCCGGATTGCTTCATCGACCAGATCGCCTTTGATCGGCGCATAACCGGCGTTATAAATCAGGTAAATCACCGATAGAACGGGCTTTAGCCGCTGCAAAATATCGTCCTGTTCAGGCACACGATACGCAATGCCTGCATTGCGGATTTTCGATTTTGCACGGGTCAACCGCTGTTGCATGGTGGATTCGCTGGTCAAAAACGCGGCGGCTATTTCAGCCGCAGTCAGCCCGCAAAGGGTGCGTAACGTCAAGGCCACTTGGGCTTCCGGCGCTAACGCTGGGTGGCAGCAGGTGAAAATAAGCCGCAGACGTTCATCGGGGATGGTGTGGGCAGTTTCGGCCATCGTGTCGTCCTCGCCCAGCAATAAAATCGTGTCGATCGCGGTTTGATCGCGGCGACGTTTTGATTTGCGCAGCCGGTCGATCGCGCGGCGGCGGGCAACAGTAATTAGCCACGCCGCGCCGTTTTCTGGCACGCCGCTGGCAGGCCAGACGCGCGCGGCCTCGATCATGGCGTCCTGAAACGCTTCCTCGGCCAGATCAAAATCGTTTAGTTGTGCGATCAGCACCGCCAGTACCCGCCCGGAATTTTCGCGATAAACCCGGGCGAGAGCCTTATCAATGCTGCGCATTACATGTCAAAAACCATGATCGGGCGCACCTCAACAGTGCCTTGCTTGGCGGTCGGAATGCGGGCTGCCCAATGCAAAGCCTGATCCAGATCGGCGCATTCCAACAGGTAATACCCGCCCAGAACTTCTTTGGTTTCGGCAAACGGACCGTCGGTAACAACAGTTTTACCATTACGCACCCGAACACTGCTTGCGTCGGTTACAGGGTTAAGTGCATCGCCGGCGACCATCACGCCCGCTTCGGTGGCGTCTTTGGCGAACTGCATATAGTCCGCCATCATGTCGCCGTCATACGTTGCTTCAGAACCGGGGGTCGAATAAATCAAAGCCATATATTGCATGGGTGTTCCTTTCAAATGTCAGCGTCGCCAGTGCGCCACCTACTAATAAGACGTTGCAAGTTTGGCATTTTCGACAGGTCGCGCAAAGTTTTTTCAAAATAATTGGGCTGTGGGTTTGAATGTCGGCGCAGTTACCCTTATTTGCTTGGGCTACACCGCAGAGGAAAAACAATGAACATTGCGTCGAAAGTTGCGTGGGATGACACGATCCTGCCGTTCCAGTTGGATAATGCCGATATTCGCGGCCGCATCGCGCGGCTTGACGGTACCTTGAATGCAATTCTGGGTCAGCATAATTATCCGGTTGAGGTCGCGGCACTGGTGGCCGAGGCCGTGATGCTGACCGCGCTGATTGGCCAGACCATCAGCCAACATTGGAAATTAAGTCTGCAAATTCGCGGTGATGGCCCGATCCGGCTGATCGCGACCGACTATTTTGGCCCCAAAGCTGAGGGTGAACCGGCCGAAATTCGCGCTTATGCCAGCTATGACGCTGATCGCCTGACCAGCAAGGAAGCGCCGTTTGCGCAAATCGGCAAAGGCATGTTTGCGGTGCTGATCGACCAAGGCGACGGCGCCATGCCTTATCAGGGCATCACGCCGCTGGCGGGCGGGTCGCTATCGGCCTGTGCGGAAACCTATTTCAAGCAATCCGAGCAGCTTAACACCCGTTTTTCGCTGTCGATCGCTGAGGCCCAAGAACCCGGCGGCAAAAAACATTGGCGCGCGGGCGGCATTATGGTGCAGCACATGCCCAAGGCCTCCACCAATCTTGAGGACTATGCCGAGGCTGATAAACACGACAGCGCAGAAAACTGGAACCGCACCACGATCTTGTTAGATACGGTTGAACTGACCGAGCTGATCGGCCCGCATGTGACGCCCGACCAGCTGCTTGTGCGTCTATTCCACGAGGAATCACCGCGTGTGTTTGATGCCCAACCGATCAAGTTTGGCTGCACCTGCGGGCCCGAGAAGGTGAAACAGACCATGTCGATCTATTCAGCAAAAGATATTGCGCACATGACCGATGATGACGGAAAAGTCACGGCTGACTGTCAGTTTTGCGGGGCGCATTACGAATTCGCACCGGAATCACTGGGTTTTGAGGCGAAGGAATAGCCCCCTTGTTGAGGGGCGCATTCTGCTATTTAATCGGCACTTAACTGACCGCAGATATTCTGTGGCGCAAAGGGCAGGTGTTTGATGCAAAAGGCAGAAATGACCATTTTGGTCAGCGCAGAATTTTTGAACAACCCCGTGCCGGATGTTTTGCGCCTGGAAAACATAACGCCTTGGCTTTCGGTTGAAAATCCGATCTGGGAAGGCGCGCCCCCGCTGGGGGTTTTTCTGTCCGGCAGCGATGCTGCGGTATTTAAAAAGTCTGATTTTAAAAGGGTTATGGCACTGATGTCGGTTCCTTTGGGCAGCAGAAATTTATTGGACTTTGCGATAGATTCGCTGTCACAACAGGTCGCCTCGGTGACTTTTGATGCCACACAAGAACGCAGCGCGGCCGCTGCATTGCGCCGCGATTACATGCGGCTACAATCAAGTTTTTTAGCGGTTGAGGGTTTTCTTAACGGGACCATGGCTCCTAAATTTACCCTTGCCCGCGAATGGGGTTTTGCCGAAAAATCATTGGCCTTGATGGCAGGCGATATCGTGCATCAAGCTTTGCCGGTTAGCAGTGCCGCGTTGTTGGCTGTTGACTTGTGGTCGGCGTCTGGCGGGGCTGTTAAAATCAGCGTCAAGCGACCAGATGGGGCAAATTATCTTGATCCTATTGATCTGAGCTTTACGGAGTCGGGCTGGCAAAGAGCGCAGTTTCCAATGCCAATATCCGGTAATGCAAACGATGTTTCGCTTGAAGTTGAAGCCCTGTCTGGCGTGCGTCTTGGCCTTTCGTACCCGAGTGCGCTGCAAGAATTTAACGTCAAAAATCACGCTTCCCCTTTAGCCCTGCGGCTTTGGAAGGGCCTTGCGGGTGTCAAAGCGCCTGCCGTCCATGTTCGCCCAAGTGATACGGTATCCCGGGCATTTATTCTGCCAGCCGATATTCCCAAGGCCGAATTCTTAGGTAATGGGTCTGCCAAGTATTTGGAAACGCAAAACATTATCGCGATTCATACCGATTATTACGGCGTGGCCAATTTGGTATTTCGCGGTATGGATGTCAGTGCGGTCAAAAACCTGACTGCTTATGTTCAGAATGCTGGCCCTGAAACGTTGGAAATCACCTTGGTTTTGGTGGCTACGGGCGCAGCAGAATCTGCTAAAATGCCGACATCAATTTATTTAGCCCCCGAGACTTACGCCCAATGCGAAATTCAGGTCGACAGCGATCAGGCGACCGACTTGATCGTGAAAATCAAAGGTAAAACCTCGCTTGATATGCTGACTCTGCGCGGCATCGGGTTTGAGCCGACCACACGATGACCAACCCCGTTGATATCGCGATTATCATTCCTGTCTGGCACCATCCAGCGCTGGTATCCGAAGTGATAGCGTCATGTTTGGCGCAGGAAAATGCACCGCGTTTTCAAATTATTGTGGTTAATGACGGCTGTGATTTTCCTGAAACCATCTCTGTTCTGACCGGCTGGCACGCCAGTCACCCCGATAAAATTACTGTTCTGACCCAGCAAAACCAAGGGCTAAGCGCGGCGCGCAACACGGGCATCAATTTTGCCTTGAAAAACCATGCCGATCTGCGTGGCATCTATTTTTTAGACGCCGATAATCTGCTTGAACCCGACGCGCTGGCGCTGTTCGCGCGGCTGCTTTCCAGCCCCGACCCTGCTGGTTGGTTTTATCCGCAGTTTGACATGTTCGGGCTGGCCAGTAACCGCAATACCGGCGGAAAATTCTCGCTGTCACGGCTGGCCTTCAGCAATTATTGCGATGCTGGCAGCCTTGTTCGCCGCGCTGTTTTCGATAGCGGTTTGCGCTTTGACGAGACCCTAAAATCAGGTTTTGAGGACTGGGATTTTTGGCTAGGTGCAGCCGCGCTGGGCTTTGATGGCACGCCGGTTACGCAAACCTTTCTGGGGTATCGAAAACGCCCCGACTCGATGCTGTCGAGCGCACATCAAGAAGCAGACCGTTTATTCAATATGTTGAAACAAAAACATAAATGGCTGTTTTCGGGCTATAATCTCAACAATAATTGGCTGCAAGAATGGCCGCGATTTACGTTGATCAGCACTGATATCGACGCCAAAAACCTGTCGAGAATCACCCATGATTTCTTTAACTGGCGTGCGCGCCCGTTTGAATCCGATTTTCCGCCAGTACTGATATTTTATGCCCCAGAAGTTTTCGCAAAACTTGATGATCTCAAGATGCTTGATTCGGTGCTTTATCAGCTAGAAGGCGCGCTTCGCGACACGCCCATTGCGGGCGTTCAAGTCAGAACAAAATCGGGTAACATCGGGTTTGAGCATCTCCAAACTCGCCCTGATGGCACGGGAACCATGCTAGAGGACTGCGGTATTATCGCCCTGTCTCGCCATCATCTTGACGAAAGCCTGAAGATGGACGGGATGATCGAAATGATCACCTATATGATCGGCGATGTGCTGGTCTCAAAATATGAATTGACAGTACCCGATGATATTTCCGTACCAGAAAGTGCGTTGGGCGCACTGGTTAATCTGGCGAGTGAACTATCCGAAAGCCCATTAATTCAAATGGGTAAGTCGGAGCTGAGAAACTGGCGGCAGCCTGCCGAAATCATCTGGCCGAACGCCATTGCTCACGAGATTTCGCAGGAAAATGCTGGCCGGCCACGGATCGCCCCAAAAACAGAGGGCCGTCAGGTTGGCTTTGTGTTGCCGATTTTCCGCTTTGGCGGGGTTGAAAAATGTGTGGTGGCACTGGCGCGCGAACTGACCCAGCAAGGGATCACATGCCATCTGTTTATCGCCGGAATTGATGGGGCCGCCGCCACAGGTTGGATGTATGAACCGTTTGAGACAGTCTCTATTTTGTCTGACACGCGGTTGTTGGATTGGCGCGGCGATATTTATCTGGGCACAACGGGCGCCGCTAAGCCTGACGACCGACTGCTAGGCGATTTAATTGGCCCGCTTACCGCGCTTGACGTTGTGGTGAACTGTGGCACGGGCATGTTGCATCACGGCGTTTCGGCACTGCGAAAACGCGGCATCAAAACCATCACATGGGAACACCTGACCGAGGAAACCCCCTATGGGCGCACGGTCGGCACCCCGTTTATCGCCCTCGCGCACGAGGCCGGATACGATCACATCGCCACCTGCTCCAATGCGCTGGCTGATCGGCTGGCGGGGCATGGCGTGCCGCGTGGCAAGCTGTTGCCATTGCCCAACGGGCCGGGTTTCCCCGCGCAAATTTCGCCAGATCGCGCCCTTACAACTGGCCCGTTGCGGGTCGGGTTTTTGGGGCGTTTTGATGCCCAAAAAGGGTTTGACCGGTTTATTGAAATCGCCATCAATCTGCGTGGCAAAAACTTTTATTTCAGTGTTCGCGGCGGTAGTATTCTTGAGGAAGCCGTCGCCACAGCGCCTGATTGGATGCAATCTGGCCCGCCAATTCTTGAGCCAGCCGAAATCGCTGCGTTTTTGCGTGAACTAGATGTTCTGGTAATGCCATCAAGAAACGAAGGTCTGCCTCTGACGATTCTTGAAGCTCAGCGTGCCGGCGTTGTGGTTTTGGCCAGCGATGTTGGCGCGGTATCTGAGGCAATCTCAGACACAAAAACCGGCATTCTTCTGCCCGCTGATACCGTTATTGACTCGGCAATTCGCTGGCTAATCAGTTTAGAAAACGACCGCCCAAAACTATTGAAAATGGCCCAGAATGCGGCGGGACGACCAGATAACTGGGCCAAAAACGCCTGCGCCTTTGTTAAAGCAGTTTTTGAATAGGCTTCCTGTACAAACCACCCTTGCATCAGCCCGCAAATCGCGCTATCCGACCTTCACCACATTGGTAGAGGGGTTTAGCTCAGTTGGTAGAGCGACGGTCTCCAAAACCGTAGGTCAAGAGTTCGAGTCTCTTAGCCCCTGCCAGTGTTTTTCGCAATATCAACATCTTAGCAATAAATATGACGCAGCGAATCCTGCGAAATACGTTTACACATTTTCATACATGTAGAGAACTGGAGCTGTGAAGTGGTCCTGCAAAATCGGACAGTCAGTTAAGGTGTATTCCAACCTAATGAAGGAATACAGAAATGACGAAGAGACGGA
>JAESRG010000065.1 GCA_016764785.1 Paracoccaceae bacterium | reverse complement strand
TTTGTCACCAACAACCAACAAATATGGAACACGCTTCAAAGTGTGCTCGCGGATTTTAAAGCCTATCTTCTCATTTCTCAAGTCTTGTAGCCCATTCCTGCGAGATGTCTTCCGCTTCGTTATGGCTTAACCCATCAACACACGGGCACATCACCATCGCCGTGGGCGTGGTGCGGTTTATCCAACAGGCGTCATGCCCCGCACCAGAAATAAGATCACGGTGCGACAGGCCGAGGCGTTCAGCAGCGTTGCGGACGGCGGTTACACAGGTCTCGTCGAAAGTAACGGGGTCAAAACCGCCGACTTTTTCAAAGGCCACGTCCAGCCCCATGGCTCCAGCAATTCTAGACGCCTCGTTACGGAATGTATTTTCCATGTCTTTGATTGTCGCCAAGATAGGCGAACGGAAATCAACGGTAAAAACCACCTTGCCCGGAATCACATTGCGCGAGTTCGGGAACACATCAATATGCCCCGCCGCGCCAACCGCGTCGGGCTTATGCGACCAAGCAATTTGATCGACCAGTTCCAGCATCCGCGCCATGCCAAGGCCGGCGTTTTTGCGCATCGGCATCGGGGTTGAGCCTGTGTGACTATCCTTGCCGGTCACGGTGACCTGCGTCCATGACAGGCCTTGGCCGTGGGTTACAACGCCAATTTGCTTGCCCTCGGCTTCCAAAATCGGCCCCTGTTCGATATGCAATTCAAAGAACGCGTGCATCTTACGCGCACCGACAACCTCATCGCCCTGCCAACCAATGCGTTTCAGCTCATCACCGAATTTTTTGCCGTCAGAATCCTCGATCGCATAGGCCCATTCTTGCGTGTGCATCCCTGCAAATACACCGCTGGCCAGCATGGCTGGCGCATAACGAGTGCCTTCCTCGTTGGTCCAGTTGGTCACCACGATGGGATGTTTGGTTTTAATGCCAAGATCGTTCAGCGACCGGATAATTTCCAAGCCAGCCAATACACCCAAAACCCCGTCATATTTCCCGCCGGTTGGCTGCGTATCAAGATGCGAGCCAACATAAACCGGCAAGGCGTCAGGGTCAGTGCCTTCTCGCCGTGCAAACATATTACCCATCTGGTCAACACCCATGGTGCAGCCAGCCGCCACGCACCAATCTTGAAACAGATGGCGGCCGACGCCATCCTCATCTGTTAATGTCTGGCGGTTGTTGCCCCCCGCAATACCAGGGCCAATTTTGGCCATATCCATCAACGACTCCCACAGGCGGTCGCCGTTAATTTTCATATTTTCACCGGGGGCTGCCATTGGGTTTCTCCTATTTCAATTCGACTTCGACAAAGGACATCGCTGCGTCCCCGTCATTAATAACATTGTGCTTTATACCTGCATCACGACGATAGGATTCTCCCGGCCCAACAGTTACACGCCGTTCACCGCTGTCATCTTCCAGCAATATCTGGCACTCAGTCACGGCTGTTATAACATAGTCATATCCGTGCTCATGCCAGCCGATTTCAGCCCCCGCAACAAAATCAAATCGCGTAACGCGTACCCGCGCATCGTCAATCAATTGTGTTGCTATGGCTGCGGGGCGCGACATCAGTCCAACCCTTTCAATACTGTGGCCAATTTGCCAATCAGCTCATCAATATGACCCTTGGTCATGATCAACGGCGGCGACAGAGCGATGATATCACCCGTCGTCCGGATCAAAATACCTGCGTCGTAAGCATCAAGAAAAGCCTGAAACGCCCGTTTGGTTGGCTTGCCCGCGATGGGCTCCAGCTCAACAGCGCCAATTAGACCCTCGTTACGAATGTCGATTACATGTGGCAGGCCGCGCAAACCATGCAGCGCATCTTCCCAATAGGGGGCCAAATCACGGGCGTTTTCAAACAACCCGTCCTGTTTATAGGTTTCCAGTGTTGCCAGCCCGGCCGCACAAGCCATCGGGTTGCCCGAATAGGTATAGCCGTGAAACAGCTCAATCATGCCCTCGTCGCCTTGCATAAAGGCATCGTGGATTTCAGAGCTGGCAATGACAGCGCCCATCGGGATAATCCCGTTGGTCAGGCCTTTGGCCGTGGTCATCATGTCGGGCGTCACCCCGTAATGTGTGGCCCCAAACGAGGAGCCAAGACGACCAAAACCTGTGATAACCTCATCGAAAATCAGTAAAATTCCATGCTTTTTGGTGATGGCCCGCAGGCGGTCAAGGTATCCTATTGGCGGCAGGAGTACTCCGGTAGAGCCGGCCATTGGTTCAACAATGACGGCGGCAATATTACTAGCATCTTGCAGGGCAACGATGCGTTCAAGTTCATCCGCAAGGTTGGCGCCGTGTTCCGGCTGCCCCTTTGTGAAGACGTTTTCGGGAATATGGGTGTGGGGCATATGGTCAACACCGCTAAGCAGCGTGCCAAAAGTCTTGCGGTTGGGGCCGATGCCACCAACCGAAATACCGCCAAAGTTCACCCCGTGATAGCCACGTTCGCGGCCAATCAAACGGGTGCGGGTGCCTTCACCGCGCACCCGATGATAGGCAATGGCGATTTTTAATGCGGTTTCAACCGCCTCGGACCCCGAGTTGGTATAAAACACATGGTCCATACCATCGGGTGCCATATCCGCCAGTTTTGTGGCCAGCTCAAACGCTTTTGGGTGGCCCATCTGGAAGGCTGGCGCATAATCAAGTTCAGCGGTTTGCTTGGCAATTGCCTCAACAATACGGGGCTGATTGTGGCCTGCATTGCAACACCACAGGCCTGCCGTGCCGTCCAGTACCTTGCGGCCGTCTGACGTGGTATAATACATGCCATCAGCCGCCACGAACATACGCGGGTTTTTCTTGAACTGGCGATTAGCTGTGAAGGGCATCCAGAACGCATTAAGATCATTTGGGCTGCCGGAATTGGTGTTTGACATGTAATCACCGAATTTTGAGTTGCATATTTTATTTGACTATTTGGTCAGATTTGACGCTATCATGGCGGACGGTGTAGTCAACATAATGTTACCTATTTTATACCTGATTATCGCAAAACAATAAGAATATAGAGCTTGGGGAATTATGAATCTACAAAATTTGAGCACCGGAAAAAAACCTACGCGCATTCAGCGGGAAAAAACCGGTAAGATTTTGGACGCCGCGTTAGATGTTTTCTCCAGATTTGGGTTTCGCGGGGCAACGCTGGACCAGATCGCAGATCAGGCCGGATTATCAAAACCAAATCTGCTGTATTATTATAACAGCAAAGAAGACCTGCATAACGAGTTGCTGGCGCAGCTAATGGACAAATGGTTGGAGCCACTAGAAAAGATTGACCCGATCGGGTCGCCGATTGACGAGATATGCAGCTATGTCTGTCGCAAGCTGGAACTGGCGCGGGATTTCCCCCGCGAAAGCCGCTTGTTTGCGAACGAGATTATTCAAGGCGCACCGCGCATTGCCGATAGTCTGACGGGGCCATTAAAAACACTGGTTGATGAAAAAGCCGCATTGATTTCAGCGTGGGCAAAGGCTGGGCGGATTGCCGATGTTGACCCCTATCATCTGATTTTTTCAATCTGGTCAACCACCCAGCACTATGCCGATTTTGACACGCAAATTCGGTCGGTGATGGAAGACAATTACGCAAGTCGCTTTGAGGGGGCCGAGAATTATCTCAGCCATATGTTTCGCAGCACACTTGCGATTTAGGTTACTCTTTCAGCAGTAAATACAGGGCAAATATGATCAGGACAAACCCGGCCATCAGGGAAATGCTCGGCCATCCGTGGCCCAGCAACCCCTCCCAGATGATCACAAAAGCCGGGGTCAGATAGCCATAGGCCATGACCTTGGCACCCGGCAGAATCAGCGTCGCGTATTGCAGCAAAAAGAACGTGACGGCACTGGCAAAAACCACTAGATATGCCAATGCGATCCACAGGATTGGCGGCATGGCCAGCCAATCGGTCGCAATAATTTGCGGGCCGGAATAGATCACCAAAATCAAAAAACCACCGGTCATCATCCCTAAGGTGTAGGGTAATGCCGGTTCACCTCGGTTGAGTTTTCGCGACATCGGAATATAAATTGCGTGGGCGATGCAGCCAAGGAAAAACAGGAATTCGCCGTGCCCGATCTCAAACGCCAACAGCGCATGAAAATCGGCGCGAAAAATGATCCATAGCGCGCCAATACCGCCGATCACCAGCGCAAGCGCCATGCGTTTAGTGGTGATTTGGCGCAACAATAGCCATGCAAAACCGCCGGACATGATCGGCATCAGGGTAAAAACAGCCGCCGTTGAAATCGGATTGGCGGTTTTCAGGCCTTCAAACATTAGCACAAAATAAATCGCAAACAGCCCGCCTAGGATTAAATATCGCCACGGTGCTTGCGCATATTCACGGCGATATCCAGGACCAACGGCAACAATTACACCAATCAGAATCGCAGCAAACAAAAACCGGAGTGTCATCAGCGCAGCCGGATCAACCAGATTGGCCGCATACCCGCCCAATGAAAACGACCCCGCGATCAATACTGCAAAAAGCAGCATTGCCGCGTGGCCGCGCATTGGATTGGTAGTCTGCACTATTGCCTCATTGGGCGATTAACGCCCCCTAAATTCTGGCCGGATTGTTAGGGTGGGTCTGCCAGTTGGCATATTCCGCGTCAACAGGTTTTCCGGTGCGCTCATCCAAGGCGCCTGCTGGCAACGCCTCCATCGAAATACAGTTTTCAACGGGGCAAACCAACACACAAAGATTACAGGCAACGCATTCGTCATCCTGAACCTCAAAAACCCGATCCTCGGACATTGAGATCGCTTGATGCGAGGTGTCTTCACACGCCGCATAACAACGGCCACATTTGATGCAAGCGTCTTGGTCGATCTTGGCTTTGGCGATAAAGTTCAGGTTTAGTTCTTGCCAATCGCGGCAATTCGGCACCGCGCGGCCAACCAGATCTTCGACCGAGGTATGGCCGTTATCATCCATCCATTCAGACAAGCCAGAAATCATTTCCTGAACGACCTTAAATCCATAGGTCATCGCGGCGGTACAGACCTGCACATTGCCAGCCCCCATCGCAATAAATTCAGCAGCATCGCGCCATGTGGTGACGCCACCAATACCAGAAATTGGTAGGTTTGCTGTTTCAGCATTACGAGCAATTTCGGCAACCATATTCAACGCGATCGGTTTTACCGCGGGGCCACAATAGCCCCCATGCGCGCCTTTTCCGTCAATCATCGGTTCCGGTGCAAAACTATCAAGGTTCACCGAAGTAATTGAATTAATGGTGTTAATCAGACTAACGGCATCAGCACCGCCACGCATTGCTGCGGCAGCCGGGATGCGAATATCAGTGATATTTGGCGTTAACTTAACGATCACCGGCATGCGGGTGGTTTGTTTACACCAACGCGTCACCATCTCAATATATTCAGGCACCTGCCCCACAGCGGAGCCCATGCCCCGTTCGGCCATACCGTGCGGACAGCCAAAATTCAGCTCAATCCCGTCAGCGCCGGTTTCTTCGACCACCGGCAAAATGGCCTTCCATGCTTCTTCCTCACACGGGACCATCAGTGACACAATCACCGCGCGGTCAGGGTAATCGCGTTTCACGGCTTTGATTTCGCGCAGGTTGGTTTGCAAACTACGATCGGTAATCAGCTCAATATTATTTAGCCCGATCAACCGCCGATCACTGCCAAAAATCGCGCCGTAACGTGGCCCGTTGACGTTGACTACGGGTGGACCTTCTTCGCCCAGCGTTTTCCAGACAACGCCACCCCAACCAGCTTCAAAAGCGCGGCGCACGTTGTATTCTTTGTCGGTCGGCGGGGCTGATGCCAGCCAGAACGGGTTTGGGGATTTGATGCCAATGAATGTGGTGGTGAGGTTCGCCATTTTATGCGCCTCCGGTCAAGAATGAATGGATGTCTTCGGCAGCGTCGCGGCCCTCGGCCACGGCTGTTACGGTCAGGTCATCCCCGCCCGAGGCGCAGTCGCCGCCAGCCCAAATACCGGTAATCGAACTTGCTCCCGTATCACTAACTGTGATTTTTCCGTGTGCAATTTCCAACCCTTCGGGAACGTCTTGCAACGTCTGACCGATGGCTTTGAATACCTGATCGGCAGGCAGGGTGAACGTCTCACCGGTTGGGGTTAGTTTGCCGTCGACATCCGCAGTATAAGCAAATTTCATGCTGTCAGCATCAACCGAAACCGGCTGTGCGTTAAAGATAATTTGCACGCCTTTGCTGGTGGCCAAATCTTGTTCAAATTCTGACGCCCCCATCCGGTCTTTGCCGCGCCGATATAACATAGTGACGTTTTGCGCGCCCATCAGTTTGGCTTGCACTGCCGCGTCAACGGCCGTCATACCGCCGCCGATCACAATAACATTGCGCCCCACCGGAAGCGTTGAAATATCACCAACTTGGCGAATGTCTTCGATAAAATCAACGGCATCTGTGGCAATGGGGAGGTCCTCACCCTCAATGCCTAGCGCGTTGACACCCGCCAGACCAATACCAAGAAACACGGCGTCATAATCAGATTGCAGCTGTGGCAACGAGATTTCCGCGCCAAGCCGCTGACCGGTTTCAATGGTTATGCCACCAATTGATAGCAGCCAGTTAACCTCGGCTTGCGCAAAATCATCGACACTTTTATAGGAGGCAATGCCGTATTCGTTCAGCCCGCCAGCCTTGCTGCGGCCGTCAAAAATCGTAACAGTGTGGCCTTTGCTAGCCAACCGGTGCGCAGCTGACAGACCTGCTGGCCCCGCGCCAACAACGGCGATTTTTTTGCCGGTCTCGGCAGCACGGGTAAACGGCTGCACATTTTTTGTCATCATAATATCAGTCGCGAACCGTTGCAGACGCCCGATTTCCACCGGACTTCCCTCAGCCGTTTCACGCACGCAAACTTCTTCGCACAACGTTTCGGTGGGGCAAACCCGCGCACACATACCACCCAGAATGTTCTGGCTGAAAATGGTACGCGCCGCTGAATCAGTCGACCCTGAAGCGATTTCACGGATGAATTGCGGGATATCAATGTCAGTTGGACATGCTGTTTGACACGGCGCGTCATAACAAAAGTAACAGCGATCAGCGGCGACCGCAGCTTCGTGTACAGAAAGCGGCGCGTGAAGATCGCCAAAGTTATCTTGATATTCAACGGTAGACAGCCTGCCAGCTGCGATGCCTGTGGTTGCGACTGTTGCCAATTCCGCCTCCTGTGGGTTTCGAGTTATCCAAACTCTGCCACAGGATAATTTTTTTATCAAATGGTAAATTTTTTAATCTACGTGAGATCAGAGCGGCGAATACGTCAACTTGCTTCTACCATCGGCGGCACCCGTCACCCGATAGGGCATATCGAGCCCCTGATGAACCACGTAAAACACGATTTGCTCGTCAGTGATTTTAGGCGGCGCCAGTTGGTCAAGATCGGGCATTTCAAAGTTTGAAATGCTGGAGATAAACTGATCAAACGGCTGGTCTTCTTCCGCCGCAAAGGTTTTGCGATAATTTTCGGAAAAACCGTCGATGTCTTCAATCAACGCATATTCCATGCCTTGATCGAAATGATTCAAGCCCTTTGCCAACAGGGTAATATTGGCTGGATCGCGAATAAAGGATGCATCGATAAACATATCGGTGAGGAATTCAAATTCCCGCGCGCCGACAATACCAATTTTCTGGCCTTGATCTCCAAAGCCAAAACCAACGAAAGGTAGATCTTTAGACATGGGCGCTTCTCCTTGTTATTATATACATTTTGCAAATTATCATTGTGTGACAGTCCAATTGGTATCAAGCCAATTATCGGGCAAAGCAGAAAGCTTGCCGTCGGGTTCGCTGCGCTGAAACATCTTCGGTTCGCCGGTAACCGGATCGGGAATAATAACAAAATAGATGTGGCTCCGCCCGTCTCCCCAGTTTGTATCAGCGATGACAAATTCTGGTGAACCAAGTGTGTTGATCGCATTATTGCTAAACATATCATCCATCACTTTTTTTGCGGCTTCCTTAGCTTTTTCCAGTTCCTTTTTGTAATCTTCAGTCGACGGCGTCACCCCCCCAGCAATCTGATCTTTTTTCCATTTATCCGCACCAGCCGTGCTAATATATGCCTCAATCGGCGCCAAGGCTTTGTCGATGAGCCCTTTTAGTTTTTTGGGTATCATGGGCTCTGTGGGGCGCATCGCCTGTGCCGTTACGATAAGGGCATAACCGGCAGTTTCTTCGCGCACCTGCGGGCCGTTGTGAAATAAATACTGTTGACCAATCGCGTCAATCTGGCGATCAAATAGGCTGCTGACCGTTCTGGCATCCATTTCCTTTTTCGCAAGAGCTTCGCCCGGGTCAAGCAGATGTTTTTTCAGCGCAGCAGCCAGATCGTCGCCTTCTTTTAATTTATCAAGCGATGGATGGTTCGGCAGGCCACCAAACGTATGAATTCCACTCGTTGAAATACTGACCATATCTGTTTCGGGGGTTTGCGATTCAAAATTGGTCAGCAATGCGGCCATGACCATTGTCGTGCGTTCGCCCTGCGATTTGCGTCCGAACCCCAAAAAGCTGAAGTCCGGATTATCAGACACAATGTTCACCGTTGAAGGGTTGCCGCCCTCTAAAACCTTAACCATCGGCGCATCCAAACCACCGCCCGGAAGTTTCCAGGGCGGACGAATTTTATCTTTATTGCCACCGGTGCCTTTTTCCCACAAACAAACCGAGTCGATAAACGCAGTGCTTTTGCAGTGAGCAACTATTTTTCGACCAATTTCACTGTCGGCTTCAACCTCCGCAGCCTTGAGCGCCAATTTGGTGATAACGTCGATAAATTCAGCTTTATCGGTAATCGTTTTACCACCATCTTTGTAATAGATCTCAAAATTTCCCTGGGTGGATGATCCGTCAGCAGATCCTTTAATATCCGACGTAGCATTATATCGAAAAACAAGCTGCGCCTTGATCTCTGCCTGCAATTTCACCTTCACCTCAGGCCATTTATCGGCCGGAATAATAGTTCCCAAGGCATTCAGGTTCTTGCCATCAGGATCAGCACTGCTATCTGTTGACCACAGTTGAGTTTTCAACTGCCGCTGCTCATACGAATTTGCCAATTGCGCACCGGCGGTGGCAATCGTGTACTCCCACGAGCGCATTAACATATTGTCATTCAGCGGAAGTTTATTGGCCTTCTTGTCAGCCTCTGATGTACCTGCATTAACGCTCACAGCTCTGATCGGCTGATTCTGCTCAGTCGTGAAAATGCCGGTCGTCGCGATTTCAGCCATACCCTGCATGGCTTTCGCCGGATTCTTGTTGCGAAGGCTTCGTGCCGGTCCCGTTGCGAAACAAGACCCGACCGGCCCTTGGTTCAGCGGGGTAAACATTGCTGACATCACCGCGCTTTTGGTATCATCAGCGGTAAGATCACGCGGGGATTTCCCAACACTTAAAGCTACCAGGCTCTGGCCCGTTGTTTCCGTTGGCGCGGTTGAAATACCATCCATCACATCCTGGATTTTTTGCTTATGCGCGGGGTCCTGCATCGTTTCTGCCATCTTGGCAAAATGCCGGTTCATTTCTGGCATGCCCCGCCGGATTACACCCGGATGAAAATTCATCGTCGCCAAAGCGTCTTTGGCTTGTTGGGAGGAAGTATCGACAACACCGTCAGCGCCAATCATCGCATTGCCGACAAATTTTGCACGTGATTGTTCAAGTTTTTTGACAGAATACCCGGATTCAATGTCAGCTGGCACCGACTGGTTCAGTCCACCGTCGTCAATAAAACCCTTCATGTCATCAAAATAACTGCCACCCATTGCTGCGCCCATTTGCAGGGCTTTGCGTGCATAAAGGGCGCGTTTACGGTCGTCACCATAGGGAACACCGGCTTTGTCTTTAAATTCATTCGCCATGCCATCGACCAGCATGCCGGCACCCTTGGCGATATTCCCTTTGTCTTTTGACGCTTCAAGCAAATCAAGGGCGGTTTTTCCCAGACGCGGGTCAGCATTGACCGCAGCCAATATCTTGGCGACATCCTCGTCGCTCATCGGGTTAGGAGCATTCGGGGACAACGCCCCCACTTCGACCGAATCCAGCATCTGCTTTTTCAACGCGATGGCTGCTGATAATTCCTCAACCGGCGCTACCGTAGCTTCGACTTGCCCCAGAATGATTGATTGGTCACTCGCAGCCGTATCTGCCGCAATATGAAGCACGTCTTTCTCTTTTGAAACAACGACCGCTGCATCATAGATTGCCTTTTTGGCCTGCAGCATGTCTGCAACTTTGGCCAAGGCGGCCCGTTGCGGCGGGGTGAGCGTTGGCAAATCACTTGGCAGCTTGGCTTTGAGCACCACCAGTGCAGCAGACACTTTCGCAACGGCTTCTCTGGCTTCCTTTTCAGCAACCTCGGCATTAAAGAGTTCCAAAAGGGCGGCGGCTTCCTTGTCATCAAGCGCGTTGAATTTTTTCCTTTCTGCTGACGCCAAAGCCTTGGCATCGGCCAGATCTTTGGCGATCTTGGCAATGCCTTCCGGGGTTGTCACCAGATCACCATATTTGGTATCCATGGTTTTCAACGCCTGTAGGGCCGCCTCAAAACTTTTGGGATGCTCTAGCGACAGCCGGGCCAAACCGTCAGCCTGTGCCTCGGACAGATCCATGTCTTTTAACTGTTCTTTTGCGGCTTTGATGCCTGCCTCTATCGCGGCTTCTTTCGCTTTGAGTTCCGCCTCCAGCCGCGCCTGCTCAGCGCGTATCTCTTCAATTTTGTCCGTGATCGGCTTAGCCAGGCCCGTCAGAAATTCGCCGGCCCCGTCGATTCCGGCGTTGATGTTATCGGTCAGCTGCCTGACGTTTTCATCAAAGTTTTTCTCAATAATATCAGCGGCTTTAAGACCGCGTGCGATGATCTCATTAATTTTATTTTGCATCCCTTCGGGCATCTGCGGCGCTGAGGTCGGCGTGGCCATAAAATCCGCAACCTGTTTCTTCAGGACTTCCAGATGGGCTGCAGCCTCATCGAATTTCTCAGCGGAATGAAGTTCGTTAAACTTGTCGGACATATCCTGAAACATGGATTTTGCATCGTCACCCGCTTGCGCCAATTTCTGGTCAAGGTCAGATTTAAGATTGCTGAATATGTTCATTATTGACGCGCCGTAACCTTCGTCAACGTCTGACTGTTCGCTGCCCTCGGCAGGTTCGTCAACCGGCGGTGGGGCAGATTGCAGAGCATCTTCAGCCGGTTCGCCATCATCAACAACCTTGCCGTTGGGCAGCTTGAACGTAACACGGACAGCGATCCCGCGAGTCATAAAGTGTTTTTTCGTCAATTTCGGAAAGGGGCCGGGCGGTTCTTCCTCAACCGAAAAAATGAGGTTTTTGCCTTCAACATTAAGTGTCCCCATCGCCGCTTTTGGACCACCACCAGCAGCCTTGGCTTCTTTGCGCAACATTGCGGTGTTTCGTTTAAGATGGGTAACCAGATACATCTGGTCTTTGCCTTGAAGCAGCGCAAAATTGAGAGTCTTTTTACGCGCCTGGGCAATTGTCTCTTTCAGCACCAACCCTTGTTTTTTCAATTCGGCTTTGTCAAGTTTGGCCACGGTAATATCTCCGATTAACGGGCGCAAAGCTAACGAAAAATTCAGCTGTCGGTAGCGCCGGATTGATTAAAAATGCTTGTTCAAAATAAACTTACGGAAAGGATAATCGACATTCCCGAAATACCCAACTCTTTTTGCAAAATTCTAGAATCGTTCCAGCAAACGTTTCAGATAATCGAGCTCCTCTACCGGACGCTCAGCATCGCCTGAGCGGCGGCGGATTTCTTCCAACAACTCGCGGGCGCGATCGGCTGCGTTCTGGTCTGGCACCTTTGTATCGCCGTTATCTATCCGGCCTTGGCTGCCAACGGGGCGGCCCAACGGGTCGCGCTGCGCGCTATTGGGGTCAACCTGCCCGTCTTCACCGGTTTCTTCGGCCTGATTGCGATTACGCAATTCGCGCAGGCCCTGACGCAGGCTTTCCATCACCCGTGCCTGTTCATCCAACGCCCCTGAAAAGTCGCCCTCATTAAGGCGATCACGGGCGCGGGCCATGTTGCGTTCAGCCTCGGCAAGGGCTTCTGCGCCCTCCTCGCTGCCACTTTGGCGTCGCAATTCTTCCAGATATCGGCGCAGAGCATCCTGCCGTTCAGCCAATTCTTCACCTGATTGGCCCTGTTGGTTTTGGTCAAGCTGGTTTTGCAATTGCTGAAAGGCCTCATCGGATAGCTGCTGTTGTTGTTGCAAGGAATCCTGCAAATTTTGCTGTTCCTGCCCCGGTTGACCTTGCTGGCCCTGCTGCTGAGTCATTTGCATATTGTTCATCAGATCATTCAATTGCTCAAGCATTTGCCGCGCTTCTTCACGTTGTCCGTTTTCCGCAAGTTCCTGAATTTTGTCCATCATCTCCTGCAATTGATCTGCGGTGATTGATTGGCTGGGCTGACCTTGCTGCGGGCCGTCGCCCGGCTGGGCGTCTTGTGCCAATTGGCGCAAATAGTCTTGGGTGGCATCGCGCAGCTCGTCCATCAGCTCAGCTAATTCTTCATCAGTCGCACCATTTTCCAGCCCCTGCGCCAGCCGTTCCTGCGCGCGTCGCAACCGCGCGGCAGCGCCTGACAGGTCGCCATCTTCGATCGATACAGCGATCAGCCACAGCAGTTCGGCAATTTCGGCGCGCTCGCTATCATCCAAGCCATCTTCCATCTGATATCCCATGCGCCGGATGGTGGTGCGGGTCAGCAGATAACTGGACGACGACGGAAAAAACCCATCTTCGGGCTGAAAGCTAATGGCACGCAGCACCTGCGATACGCGGATGTCATTGTCGGGAGACCACAGCAAATCTCGGCGTTGCTCAACAATACCCGCCGCCAGCAAATCAAAAAACGTACGTGCTGGCAGATCATCAGGGTCAAGTGTCAAGCTAGCAGTTTGGCCCGCCCCGTCTGTGACTTCCAATGTAATCACCACTGGTAAATGCGCCCAAAGATGTTCGGAAAAATCCTCAATAAAGGTTTCTTTGATATCGGTGCGATCTTGCGAAAACGGCATTGGTAAATCACGTTCAAACGCATCGGGAATAATCGGGTTAGCGGCCAGCCCAAAACGACGTTCCACAAGCGTTAGATCAGGGCGAATAGTAATCCGCGCCGTGTCGATGCCATAGTCATCGGTGGCGGTATAGGTCAGCTCCATCGCCCCCTCGGCTGATTTCTCCAGACCATCTGGAACCGAAAGGGTTGGCGGCGCATCTGCGATCATATTCACGACCCATCGGCCCAAAACATCGCTGCCGTTCTTTAGCGTGATGTCACCAGAAACAACCACCGCGAATTGCACATCTCGCACAGGCACATCGGGTTCTGGCGCAGGAATAACGGTGTTATCGCCGCTGACCTGTTCGGTCAGGGCAAAATTGCCATCCCCGTAAAAACGCACGGTAATGACAGTGCCAACGGGCAAATCAAGCGTCTCGCCCTCAGCGATTTCAGTCAGATAAAGTGCAGGTTTTCCGGTATAGGCTGGAGGTGTCGCCCATGCCTCAATCGCCACGCTTGGTGCCGTCAAAATTTTGTCGTTGCCGCTAACCGTGGCCGCCAGCGTGGTCAAATCTGGGCGCGGCGCAAAACCAAGCGCGATGATCGCCACAATCAGCGCCATAAGGCGCAAGCCAATGGGATCACGTTTCGCCAGTTCTGGTTGCGGCGCGGTTGCACGGGCCTTAAGGGCTGCGGCCTCCATCCGGTCTTGATGCACCTGCCATAAACCGGCGGTAATCGGATCATTAGACGTCAACGCCGGTTCATCACGAAGCGCAGCGATAGGGCTGTTTTCCATGCCCGCATCCAGATGCGCCAATGCATCGTCAGTGCTGGGAAATTTGAACTGGCGGATGCCGGAAATCAGCAGCCAGACCAGGGCAAACGCAATAACGACAACCAGCACCTGAACACCCAAAATTGGCAATACCGCCAAGCCGCCCAGCGCAATTCCGCCGTACGCCGTTAGTGCCAGCGACAAAAATGGCCAAAATGCCCGTAGCGCCGATTCGGCAGCTAACGACAGTTTAGCCAAGCCAATTTGGCGCGATAAACCCTTTAACGGGTCGCGTTTTTTTGCCTGGAACCTTGCCCCGTATGGGGTCATGTTGCTGCTCCGGTTATTGCATCCATGAGGGTAGTGTATCGCGCAAAATCATCTCCGCATAGGTCGGACGTGCCCTGACCACAGCAAATTGATCACCACTCACCAAAACCTCGGGAATCAGAGGCCGAGAGTTGTATTCTGACGCCATCACCGCGCCGTACGCACCAGCAGATCGAAACGCGACCAGATCGTCAGCAGCCAAGCTGGGCATCAGGCGTTGCTTGGCAAACGTGTCGCCGCTTTCGCAAATTGGGCCAACGATATCAATCGGTTCTGGCTCAGCGCCCGCTTCGGGTTCAATCACCGCGATTATATCATGATGCGCATCATACATCGCAGGGCGAATAAGGTCGTTCATCGCCGCGTCAACAATCAGGAAATTGCGGTCATCGCCTTGTTTTACATAGATAACCGATGTTACCAACAAACCAGCATTACCCGCAATCAAGCGGCCCGGTTCGATCTCGATCTCACAGCCCAAATGCCCGACCGTGCGGCGAATCACATCGCCATATTCTATCGGCAGTGGCGGTGCGGTGTTTGATCGCTCATACGGAATACCCAAACCGCCACCCAAATCAAGGCGGGTGATTTCATGGCCATCTGCACGCAAAACTTCAGTCAGTTCAGCAACCTTGGTAAATGCAATCTCATAAGGTTCAAGAT
>JAESRG010000064.1 GCA_016764785.1 Paracoccaceae bacterium | reverse complement strand
TGCCGCAGAAGAAGCTGCCGCTGCTGAGGCTGCTGCTGTAGAAGAAACTGCCGCCGCTGAGGCCGCTGCCGCAGAAGAAGCTGCTGCCGCTGAGACTGCTGCTGTAGAAGAAGCTGCTGCCGCTGAGGCCGCTGCCGCAGAAGAAGCTGCCGCTGCTGAGGCTGCTGCTGTAGAAGAAGCTGTTGCCACTGAAGTTGCATCCGCAGGTGATGCGGCTGCCGGTGAGTCTACATTTGGCCGTTGCAAAGCTTGCCATGGCATCACCAATGGTGACGAGGTTATCGTTCGCGGTGGCCGTACGGGTCCAAACCTGTACGCTGTTGTCGGCCGTACCGCCGGTACTGTTGACGGGTTTCGCTATCGTGACGCAATTGTTGCTGCTGGCGAAGCAGGCCTGGTCTGGGACGAAGCAAACTTGGCTGAATATGCTGCTGACCCAACCGCATTCTTGCGTGGTTTTTTGGATGATAGCTCTGCCCGCAGCGGTATGACATTCAAACTGCGCTCAGGTGGTGAAGACGTTGCCGCGTATTTGGCTAGCGTTGTCAACTAAGCCAACCGCTTAGCACAAATAAAAAAAGCGCCGCAGTGATGCGGCGCTTTTTCTTTGTCTGATGTCCTGCTTAGTCACGCATATCTGGCGGTGTGGCCTCGGCCACCAACAGGTCAACTGCCTCGTCAATGGTCAGCACCTTGGAGCCCTTGGAGCCAAGACGACGCATTGAAACTGTTTGTTCCTCAACCTCGCGCATGCCTATGGCTAGAATGACCGGCACTTTGCCAAGTGAGTGTTCGCGGACCTTATAGTTGATTTTCTCGTTGCGCACATCCGCCTCAGCGCGGATACCTTTGGCCTTTAGGCGCGACACGACCTCAAGCACCCAATCATCAGCGTCAGACACGATCGCTGCCACGACCACTTGACGCGGGGCCAGCCATAGCGGGAATTTCCCGGCGTAGTTCTCAATCAGAATACCAAGGAACCGCTCAAACGACCCAAGCGTGGCGCGGTGCAACATTACCGGTGTGTGCTTGTGGCTGTCTTCACCGATATAGGTGGCACCCAATCGTTCGGGCAGCACAAAGTCGGCCTGAAACGTGCCAAGCTGCCATTCGCGGCCAATGGCGTCGGTTAGCTTGAAATCCAGCTTTGGCCCGTAAAATGCGCCCTCGCCGGGGTCTAGCGTGTAGGGCATATCCAGTTTTTTCACAGCGTCTTCCAGATACTTCTCAGCTTTGTCCCAGACTTCGTCTGTCCCGCCCCGGACTTCTGGGCGAGTGGAAAACATGATTTTGAATTCGGAAAACCCCAAATCCATATAAACGCGCTTTAAGAGATCAACGAATTTTTTGGTCTCGCTGGCGATCTGATCTTCGGTGCAGAAAATATGCGCGTCATCCTGAGTAAAGCCGCGTACTCGCATTAGCCCGTGCATAGAACCGGAGCTTTCATAGCGGTGGCACGAGCCAAACTCGGCCAGCCGCAGCGGCAGATCACGATATGACTTCAAGCCTTGGTTATACACCTGCACGTGGCAGGGGCAGTTCATTGGTTTTAGCGCATTGGTGCGTTTTTCATTGGCGTGTTCGTCTGCGATTTCGGTGGTGAACATGTTTTCACGGTATTTCTCCCAGTGGCCCGAAGCCTCCCAGAGCTTGCGATCAACCACCATCGGGGTGTTGATTTCAAGATAGCCGTCATCATTCTGGCGGCGGCGCATATAGTCTTGCAAAGTGCGGTAAAGCTGCCAGCCGTTCGGGTGCCAAAACACCATGCCGGGGGCTTCTTCTTGCAAATGGAACAGGTCCATTTCTTTGCCAAGGCGACGATGGTCACGCTTTTCGGCTTCTTCCAGCATAAATAAATGCGCTTTCAGATCAACCTTGTTGCGGAATGCCACCGCATAAATACGTTGCAACATCTGATTGTTGCTATCACCGCGCCAATAGGCACCGGCCACCGACATCAGTTTGAAACTGTCACCGGGAACCTGGCCAGTATGGGCCAAATGCGGGCCACGACACAGGTCTTGCCAATCGCCGTGCCAATACATCCGCAGGTCTTCATCGCCCGGAATGCCGTCGATAAGCTCAACTTTATAAGGTTCGTTATTGTCGGTATAGAACTGGATGGCGCGCTCACGCGACCAGATTTCGGTGCGCACCGGTTCACGTTTATTGATGATTTCGCGCATCTTTTTCTCAATGGTGCGCAGGTCGTCGTCATGGAACGGTTCGGCCCGATCAAAGTCATAATACCAGCCGTTTTTAATAACCGGCCCGATGGTAACTTTGGTTTCTGGCCATAACTCTTGCACGGCGCGGGCCATGATATGGGCCCCGTCATGGCGGATCAGTTCCAGCGCTTGAACTTCGTCTTTACTGGTGTAAATCTGAAATGTAACGTCTTTTTCAATCGGAATTGATAGATCGCTGAACACGCCGTCAATGGCGCAGGCAAAGGCGGCTTTACCCAAAGATTTGGAAATATCACTGGCGATTTCTGCGCCGGTCACACCAGCAGCATAAGAACGAACAGCACCATCGGGGAGAGAAATAGAAATATCGGCCATAATTGGCGACTCCTTTGTGTTTTGGCGCCCACGAAACGCCCGGTTACAGGTTGAATGTGATTTAGCGATTGCGTCGCGATTGTCAACGGGTCGGGTCTGGTTTCAACGAAATTATCAACCAGACCAGCACGACACTGGGCAAGACCACATCGCCCTGCTAGAATGGGCTTATGATTAGCGGAGAATAGTTGCTGGCGAGGATTGCGTCTTAGATATGCATGAAAGCCGCGCCATATCAGAATACCGATTCGGTGACAACAATGGCAGAAATCAGATGACCGCAGATTACAATCGCGGTCAGGCCAACAAAGGTGAAACCAAGATGGTAAAACGCCCGCTGGTTTGAAACGGGCTACCGGTTGGCCTGCCGATGGTGCAGGCAACGGTGTTGGTCAGAACAGTATGGCCGATAAGCCCCCAAAGGCACCACTATGTCCAGCGCAAGTGTTCCTTTTTCGGGTTTCATTGGATTTGCTCAATTTCCTGTGTCTGTCAGCGTCATGTGCGGTTAACATAAGGATAACATCAAACCTGCAAACAACATCAACGTTTAGCTTTCGGAGCCTGATCATATGCCGCAACCGCGTTTCTTTGATACAAATACTGGTCGCAAGATAGCTTATCACCAGACCAGTGGGGCAGGAACGGGTATCGTGTTTTTGGGCGGTTTTCATTCCGATATGCAGGGCACCAAAGCGGTTTTTCTTGAAGGGTGGGCCAAAGCACAGGGCAGGGCGTTTTTGAGGTTTGATTATTCGGGGCACGGGGAATCGTCAGGCGATTTTCTGGAGGGCTGCATTAGTGATTGGGCGCAAGACGCGCAGGAAATCATCGCGGCGCTGACAGCCGGCCCGCAGGTGCTGGTCGGGTCGTCTATGGGTGGCTGGATAGCGTTGCTGCTCACGCGGGCTATGCCGGAAAAAATCGCAGGGCTGGTCGGGGTCGCTGCCGCGCCGGATTTTACCGAGGATTCCATGTGGGCAAGTTTTGACAGCGATCAGCGCCGTGATCTGGCCGAAAAAAGCCGGGTTGAATTGCCCTCGGATTATTCTGATGAGCCTTACGTGATCACCCGCAACCTGATCGAAAACGGACGCACCCAGCTGGTGCTGCGCGACCCGTTGCCGTTGCTCTTTCCAACGCGTTTATTGCAAGGCACAGCTGATACTGACGTTGACCCCTCGGTGGCGCTGCGTCTGCTGAAACACGCCGCTGGCGACGACATCCAATTGACATTGGTCAAGGGGGCTGACCACCGGTTCAGCACGGCTGACTGTCTGGACATGATTGCCGAAGCCATTACGCAAGTTAGTCCGTAAGCAGATCCATAAACGCATTGGTGAAATTGTAAATATCGCCGGGCCAGCGGGCCGAGACATAATTACCATCTTTCACCACAAACCCGCGTTTCAGCTTGTTGGGCATGTCGCGGCGCATCGGGTTTTTACCGGTGTGAAAATCACTGGGCGCTTCAAGCGCGGCCATGACCTCCTCCTGAACCGACGTAGGATAGGTGCGATAATACTCGTTCATCAAGGCTTTGGTCAGGTTATAGGCAACCATTTCCTGACGTTTCAAAAGCGCCGTGGTTTTGCGGCCAAACAGCACTGATTTTCCGGTCTCGGGGTTGATCGCCCGGCAAGCTGTCACCACGCCGTGGCAAATCGCGCCAACGGGTTTGTCCGCAGTAAAAAAATCAACAATATGGGCGCGCAGCACCTCGGATTCCATATAGGGTTTCACCCCTTCGGCATGACCGCCGGGCAGTAGCAGCCCGTCAAAACCGGTCACCTTTATCGCATCATACCCCATCGGGTTTTGAAAGGCCGTGTCTTCAAGCATTTCAGCATAAGCATCCCGCGCATCTTCGCGCGCGATCAACAGCTTAGTCCATATGCCGAAATATTTGCCCTCAAGCATGTGCGGGTCAGCCGCGCCCATTTCCCCCGTGTCGGTGGCAAAATGTACGTCGTGGCCGGCCTCAGACAACAGCTTCCACGGGACGGCAACCTCGGTCGGATCAAAGTCAGTGGTACTGGTGGCGATCAGAATTTTCACGACATCAATACCCCGACAGTGACAAGCCCCAAGCCAATAAATGCCGTACCCAAGGATGCAGTATTCAGCGCAATCAATGTTTGCAGCCGGTCTTTGGTGTTTTCGCCTGCATTGGCATCACGTTTGATGCCACCGGCCATTTTGATACAAATCCCGAGGCCAATCAGCCCCAGAACAGCCAGCACGATTCCGGCATAAATAAGATATTTCATAATACGTCTCCGTTTTGTCATGGATATTTCAGGCGGGGAAATTAGGCAAGCGCGGTCTTGCTGTTAGGGGAATGACGGACTAGTCTGCGTGTCTAAATTACAGGCCAAAACGGGACAAGAAAATGAACGACACTGACGAGATTGAACAAAGCCAATACCGCGTTACCTCATCCGAGCTGCGCAGCTTTGTGGAGCGGTTTGAACGGCTGGAGATTGAGAAAAAAGACATCGCCGAACATCAGAAAGAAGTGATGGCCGAGGCGAAATCGCGCGGTTATGACACCAAGATTCTGCGTAAAATCGTGGCTTTGCGCAAAAAAGACCCTCAGGAAATTTCCGAGGAAGAGGCCGTGCTGGACATGTATAAAGAAGCCTTGGGCATGTAGGTTTTGGACCTTACCGCCCTCGATTATACCTATATTTTGCTAGCGGCGCTAATCGTTGGTTTTTCCAAAACCGCGATTGGCAGTATTGGTATTCTGGCGGTCGTGCTGATGACAATCGCCATTCCCGGCAAAGACTCGCCGGGAGTGCTGCTGCCGATGCTGATCGTCGCCGATATCTTTGCGGTGATCTATTATCGGCGCGACTGTCGCTGGGATATACTGATCAAACTGTTCCCGCTGACGGCGGTTGGCATTGTGATCGGGTATTTTTCGCTGAAATTCATTCCGGCCGCGTTTTTCCCACCCGCGATTGGTGTCATCATTCTGGTGATGCTGGTGGTGGAACTGGGCCTGACGGACGGGCGTAATACCAAACTTGGTGGAGCATTACTGACGGGATTCGTCGGGATTTTTGCGGGTATTGCCACCATGGTTGCTAATGCGGCAGGGTCGATATTCGAGATTTATCTGCTGCAAATGGGCCTGACCAAGAAAGACTTTGTCGGCACCCGCAGCTGGTATTTCCTGATCGTGAACATCTTCAAAATCCCGTTTTCTGCCAATCTGGGTTTGCTCACGGCCGAGTCTCTCAAGCTGAACCTGATGTATATTCCGGTGATTTTCATCGGTGCGTTTTTGGGCGTTAAGGTGGTTTCATACCTGAACCTTAATGTCTTCAAATGGGTTATCCGTGTGGCTGTTGTGGTATCCGCGGTACGGTTGATCGCTTTTTAAGGCTGGGGGCCACGCATATGTTGTGCCGTGCAGCGGTTATTGCAATTGGGATAATATTTGAATGGACTGCAAGAAGGCATAGATATCATGAGAAAAATACTCATCTACGGCGCAATCTTGATTGTTGGACTTCTGATTGCCTTTTTCAGCTTTGTCGAAAAAAGTGAAGGCGTGACTCCTCTTATGCTCGCGGCGAGAGCGAACAACACTGCTGAAATTTCGATGCTATTGACCGAAGGGGCCGATGTCGATCGGCTAAGTGCCTATCGCTGGACGGCTCTGACGTTTGCTGCGGGTGCAGGTTCAGCCGAAGCCGTGAGGACACTGCTGGACGCAGGGACAGATGTGAACCATATGTCGAGAAAAGTTCCTTCAGCACGTTTTGCAACACGAGGGGGGTACGAGCCTACCAACGCCCTTTCCGAAGCAATCAGATACGGGCATCTGAACATCGCATATACGTTGATGAGTGCTGGGGCAAATATCGACACGAAATCGCTGGCTTTGGCTGGCGGTCAGGGCAGTATCCCATTGCTCGAGCGGATGGTTGGTCTTGGTGGCAATGTCAATGAAGTCAGCGAATCGGAATTCCATCGAACGGCGTTGTGCGAGGCGGCAAAAGCTGGCGACGGTGACGTTGTGAATTGGCTTCTGGATCATGGTGCAGACCCAAACTTATCAATTCCCCATAATTCAACACTAAATTGTGCGGTCAGAGGCCTTCATCCGTTGATCGTCGAGATACTTATTGAACTCGGGGCTGATCCAAATGGAACGTTTGGAACGGTCGATAGGCGCGCTCTGTCCGAGAGCGTCAAAGGATATACAGATTCACGAAAATACGATCGACACCTTGCAGTGATCGAAATATTATTGAGGCTAGGGGCAGATGTTAACCTGCACCAATCCAATGAAGACTACCCCGTGTTGACGTGGGTTGAAGACGCAATGAACAGGGCTATTGTTGGGTATGATGAGGCGGCGGATAATCCAGAATATGACGGGGCTACCGTCGAAAGGTTTCGGCGCAGCGCTGAACATCGCACTGCCGTTTACAATCTGCTTCTTCTCTTTTCGAAGTAGTATTGGTACAAAATCGCACATGCATGTTGGTAGGGAAAGGATAATTGAGGAATTGTGAATTCTCCCCCCCGAATCCCTTGACCTTCCGGTCTGTTCGCCGTAAATAACGGCACTCGTATTCTCGCGCGGAATTTTCCAGCGCCCCTAAATATAAGGAGACGGTTATGTCTCGTCGTTGTGAACTTACTGGCAAAGGTGTTATGACTGGCAACAATGTCAGCCACGCCAAAAACCGTACCCGTCGGGTGTTTCGGCCAAATCTGATTGATGTTACTATGGCGTCAGACACTCTGGCACGCTCGTTCAAATTCCGCGTATCGGCTTCTGCTTTGCGCACCGTTGATCACCGTGGTGGTCTGGACGCATTCATGGCGAAAGCCAAAGACAGCGAACTTTCCGTTTCGGCGTTGAAAGTTAAAAAAGATATTGCCAAGGCTCAAGCCGAAGCTTGATTTCTGTGCATTTCGGACATGCAGCCTCGTTGGGAGACCAGCGGGGCTGTTTCCTTTTGCCACGGTGTAATTTAGCCCTGCCGGATTAGATTGGTCTTATGATTTTTCACCGCTCACTCTCGGTTATCCTTACGCTTGCCATGTTGGTTTCCAGCACGATTGCCAGCTATGGCGGCGCGCTAAGTGCGGGCGGCCAGATGTTGGTGATCTGTTCAGATGTCGGAGAGCGCGACATCATGATCGGGGCCGATGGTGCCGAAATTCCGATGCTGCACAACTGCAATGATTGTTGTGTGGCTGTGGCGCTGATTGATGTGCCAGTCACGGCGCAGCCCAGTGTTGGGCGGGCGGCAATGGCGGTGTTTTTGTCGATAGATCATCTTGTTTTGTTGGATATTCCTGAACTTTTTGAACTTGCACGTGGCCCTCCGATATTGGTTTGAATCCGCTTTTAACCTTATCTATCGGAACCTAAAATGACCTTCAAAACCCTTGCTGCTGCGGCAGCTTTATCGCTTATCACCCTTCCTGTATTTGCCGAAATCATGATCGAGGATGCCTATGCGCGCTCGGCCTCGCCGATTGCCAAAAGTGGCGCGGCATTTATGCATATCATGAATACCGGTGACACTGACGACCAGCTGATCGACGTGTTTACCGATGCGGCGCGAGTCACGCAATTGCACACCCATATCATGGACGGCGCCATCGCCAATATGGTGCATGTTGAGGAAGGTTTTACCATTCCCGCCGGAGGTGCCGCGATCCTTGAACGTGGCGGAAAGCACGTGATGATGATGGGCCTGAACGGACCATTTGTTGACGGCGAGGCAATTACAGTGACCCTTGTTTTTGAACATGCTGGTGAAATCACGCTGGATATTCTGATCGACCTGGAGCGGGTGCCCGAAGAAGGCATGCAGCACATGGACGGGATGAATCATACGGACATGGGGGATATGTCGGGGGATTAGAGGTAGCTAAAAGGGGGGTGATTTTTGTATAATTTTTGCGTATGCCGTGGAAAGTTTAATGGAGTGATATCTCCCTAACGCGGTAGGGTGCGTGATTTCCACGCACCCTACGGTTTTTTACCGTCGCTCCCAAATAAGGCTTAAAGGAGGAGGTCAAATTCGCTCTCGGGATAAAGAATACGTCGATTTGGACAGGTTTATTTTATATAGAGGAATGTCGTTCCCTACGATTTTTTTGCAAATATCCATTGTATCGCTTGTCGCATTGGCACCAAAAGTTAACGATGCTAATTTCAAGGCATCAGCAGGGTGAAAGTCCGGATCTCCCTCATAGCTCTCGATCCAACGCCATTCTTTTTCGTATTTCCATTCTGTCGATTTAATACAGGTTGTGCGCTTCAAAATATCCTTGGTTTCGTCTGTAGAAAAAATGGAACTATCATTTAGATTTTGGGCGCATATAAATTTCGCAGCTTCTAAAGTATTAATAGACGGTCGCTTGTTGCAATAATCTACTTTATGCAGTTTCACGATAGAAAATCGATTATCGTGAAATGGGCGAACCTCATATTCATAGCAGATCCCCTTATGAGAATTTGCATAATGACTCCACTGCAATAGAGAATCCATTTCTTCAGAAAAACACGCTATTTTGGTTTTCTCTCTAAGTTTGCTGAAATTTTTCTTAATTTGAGTTTTGGCAGCGCGGACCATAGCTTGGTCAGAAAAAACCAGTTTTTTGACATTTTCATCCCAATCATCAAATCCTTGTGTATTTTGTGCTACTGTTCTTAAATCAGTTCCGAATATCGAGATGTATCTCCCGTATTTGTCGCGAAGCTTTTGAATGAATTGCTCTACCTCGGCATCAGGCGATATGGATATTGACGGATACGCATCAAACGGGTCGTTCTGTGCGTTTGTTGGGTTTAACCAAAGCTCTTGCTTCGAGACGGCATTTTGCAATTCTCCCTCGAAATACCATGTGGCGTTCGATCTGAATCGGAACAGGGTTCTTATCGAAATATCATGAAAAGGTGGTTTCAAAATGCTATACCGTATTGACTGTGGAAATGACAAATTTGATCTATTATGGTCTCCCATTCAACCCCCCTTGACCCCCACTAAATTCCAAACCATACCCTCATCCCATGACTGACCTTAAAAACATCCGTAATTTCGCGATCGTGGCCCATATTGACCACGGTAAATCCACGCTGGCTGATCGGTTGATCCAGTCGACCGGAACCGTCTCTGACCGCGATATGCAGGCGCAATTGCTGGACACGATGGATATTGAGCGCGAGCGCGGCATTACCATCAAGGCCAACACCGTTCGGATTGAATACAAAGCCAATGACGGGCAGGAATATATCCTGAACCTGATCGACACGCCGGGCCATGTGGATTTCTCCTATGAGGTCAGCCGCTCCATGCGTGCGGTTGAGGGATCACTGTTGGTCGTGGACGCGGCGCAGGGCGTTGAGGCGCAAACGCTTGCCAACGTCTATACCGCGATTGAGGCCGATCATGAGATCGTGCCGATCCTCAACAAAGTTGACCTTCCGGCCGCCGATTGTGACCGTGTTGCTGAGCAGATCGAGGACGTCATCGGTATTGATGCCAGCGAGGCGGTGCGGATTTCCGCAAAAACAGGCGTCGGTATTCCTGATGTGCTTGAGGCCATCGTGAACCGTCTGCCAGCGCCCACAGGTGATCGTGACGCGCCGCTTAAGGCGTTGCTGGTTGACAGTTGGTACGATCAATATCTGGGCGTTGTGGTGCTGGTGCGGGTCATGGACGGCGTGCTGCGCAAGGGCGATAAGATTTTAATGATGGAATCCGGCGCGACCTATAGCGTTGATCAGGTGGCGTTCCTGCGTCCGCAAATGGAAAAAACTGCTGAGATCGGCCCCGGCGAAATCGGCATTCTGACCGCCAACATTAAACAGGTGCGCGACACGCGGGTTGGCGACACGATTACCCATGACAAAAAACAATGCGCTGAGGCCTTGCCGGGCTATGCTCCCGCCCAACCCGTGGTGTTCTGTGGCTTGTTTCCGGTGGATGCGGCTGAATTTGAGGACCTTCGGGCCTCAATCGATAAACTGGCGCTGAACGATGCCAGCTTTAGCTATGAGATGGAAACCTCGGCCGCGCTGGGCTTTGGCTTTCGCTGCGGTTTCTTGGGTCTGCTGCATCTTGAGGTGGTTCGTGATCGGTTAGAACGTGAATATGACATCGCGCTGATCACCACGGCGCCGAGTGTGATTTATCACATGCATATGCGCGACGGCACCATGATTGAAATGCACAACCCGGCTGATATGCCCGACCCGACGTTGATCGACCATATTAAGGAGCCTCGGATCAAGGCCACCATCTTGGTGCCTGACGAATATCTGGGCGACGTGCTGAAATTGTGCCAAGATCGGCGCGGCATTCAGCTTGACCTGACCTATGCAGGCACGCGGGCGATGGTGGTTTATAACCTGCCATTGAACGAAGTGGTGTTTGACTTTTACGACCGGCTGAAATCGGTCACCAAGGGCTATGCCAGCTTTGACTATACGATGGGTGAGTATTCCGAGGACCAGCTAGTCAAGATGTCCATTCTGGTCAACGACGAGCCTGTGGACGCGCTGTCAACCATGGTGCACCGCTCACGGGCTGAGGCGCGGGGCAAGGCGATGTGTGAAAAGCTCAAGGAACTGATCCCGCAGCATATGTTTAAAATCCCGATTCAAGCGGCGCTGGGCGGGCGGATTATTTCGCGCGAAACCATCTCGGCCCTGCGCAAAGACGTGACGGCCAAGTGTTACGGCGGCGATGCCACGCGCAAACGCAAACTGCTGGATAAGCAGAAAAAAGGTAAGAAAAAGATGAGGGAATTCGGGCGGGTAAGCATTCCGCAGGAGGCGTTTATTTCGGCGTTGAAGATGGATGATTAGGGTTAATCGAGAAGTTCCAGAGTCCAAGGAGATGCAAAATCGGATTCGTAAAAACCTTGAATTATTCGCGCCAACAAATGTGATGAAATATTCGGTTTTTGAATGTACTCGCCATTATTTATGCATTTAATGATATGCGACGAACTTCTTTGCTCGGCATGTTTGTAAAAAACGTAACTCTTATTGTTGATAAATTGGTGCGGGTCACTTTCAATGACGCATGCGGAATCGAAAAAACGATTTTTAATTGAAGAAATATTTACGACTAATCGAAAATCTGGCGGGTCAGTTTTATTACTACAAACGACCGCTAAGTGAAATACTCCAGTTGGCCCCGAAGGTATCAGGAAAGCGTTTCCAGCAACTATTTCCAACTTCTAACAAGTCTCTAGTGTCTGCGCGATTTTTCGATATGCAGAAACTTCAAGGGCAAGTTCTTCAGCGTTTTCTTTTCCTAAAAACTTAAAAACATAATCGTGTTCGATTGGCAGCGATGAGCCGCTCGGGTGTTTCCATTCTGGGCAATTGTCATGCGTCCATTTGGCAAGCGCAAATCGATCAAAACCACCAAATTGGTCCCACAATGAACTTAATATCCGAAGATCGGCACGATTGAGATCATCTAAGTCATCGAGGTCAATGCCTGGCATAACCTCAATATCCATATTCATTCTCTGGCCCAAAAAGGCAGACCAGTGATCATTTTCGACATTTCTGTTGATTAGATTTAGTGTGATAGACGGCACCGGCCCAAAGTCCATAGAAACCAATCGATCAAAAAACATAGGCTCGTCGAATCGAGACATACTTTCACGTTCTGACAAATACAAAAGTTTTGTCAGTTTTAGAACATTAATTGTTCCGCCAGATTTTATTGTGAAAAACGCGGCTACTTGTGCAGCTTTGCGTTCTTTATAACCGTACATTCAGTTACCCAATATTTGTGTTGCTTCGGTGATGAACAAACATATAACCATAATTTCCAAACAAACAACTAATTATTTGAAATGTGTGTTCTGCAAGCACCGTTCGGATGTTGACGCTAAAACGGTGCGTGGGGACCACGCACCCTACGGGTCAAACATCCACCACCAACAACCCCTCAACCCCGCCTTCCAGCGCGTTGACCAGATTGGCTCCGGCGGTTTTATGGGCTGGATGGGTCAGATAGGTGTCTCGACTTTCCACATCCCGAAACACCATAATAAACCCGTGGGTATAACCGCGCGCCAAGGTCTCGGGGCTGATGTTGGGGCCAAAGGTTGCGGACTCAAGCCCGTCAACCACGTCTTTCAAATCCGCCAGATCGTCCCAGATTTTCTGGCGCTGCGCATCACTGACATCAGCGCGGAATTTAACCAGAACGATATGGTGGATCATGGCTTAGTCTTCCAGAACAAAGGTGACTTTCATCGCCACGCGGTATTCAGTGATCTCGCCGTCTTTGCAGATGACCTTTTGGGATTCCACCCAAGCGCCCTCAACATTTTTCAAAGTCTTGGAGGCCCGCTTGATCCCCTTCTGAATGGCGTCGTCAAAGCTTTTCTTGGAGGATGCGGAAATCTCGGTAATACGTGCTACGGACATGGTATATTCCTTATAGGTTAAAAGGCTGAGTATGGCGGGTTTGGCCGCCAAGGGGAAATCAATTTACAATGATCAACCGCTAATCTGGTTGCCAGAGATATTCAGCAGCGCGGTGCTGGTTGGCTGCGTAGAAAGATCAGCGGTGACGTCATTCCATTGCATGCCCGCAATCGCGGGGCCTTTGCCACCGCTGATCAGGTTATTGGTGATGCTGGCGGCACCAACCCCGTCAACCACCGACACGCCGATGCCAATATCGCAGCCGCGCAGCACATTGGCCGAGGCATTAACATTACGCATAAACGGCCCCCAGCCCAGCGATATTCCGATGCCGGGCACGGTGTCAACCACGTTGCCAGACACGGTTGTGTCGGCCTCAACCCCGATACCAACGGGGGTTGTATCGGGGTTGGTCGGGCTGGATTTCCAGATGTTTCGCACGATGTTATTGGCGCAAACGGCCAAGCGGCCCCCGTCATTGAAATTAGTGATCGCAATTCCAGCGGCGGCCTGATTAATAATATTATTTGCCACTATTGAGCCAGAAAAGTCGAATTCTGAAAAGATTGCGACCTCTTGCAGGTTGGTGCAATTGTTTCCGATGATCTGACAATCGCGGGTGGTATTCAGGCGCACGGCAGAAAATGCGCAATCAGAAATGGTGTTCTGCGAGATCACCAGATTGTCAGCACGAAACCCGTTGATGGCGTTGCCATTTTGGCCGTCGCCGCCCTCAAGCCAGTTAATATTGGAAATCCGGTTTTGGCTAATCAGGGTGCCATCAAAGCCGGTTTCGTCGCGGGAAATATAGATGCCAAGGTTGCCGCAATTGGTGATGTCGTTGTTAACGATCCGCAGACCCGCACTGTTTTGGGCGCTAATCGCCGCGAGATTAATGCCCGTCAGAGCGCACTGGGTGATATGGCCCGCGCAATTCTCCATAAAAATACCGTTGGCGGGGGCGTTACTAAAAGCGCAATCTTCCAGCGCTAACATGTGGCAGTTGACCAGATGCAAAAGACCCGAATAGCTGTCGGGGCTTTTGCCGCCGGGGCCAGACAGGTGCAGGCTGGCAAGGTGAATGTCGTTGACGTCTTGGGCAGCAAGCACGGGGCTAGAGGTTGGGCTGAGCAGCGTTGGCGCTGTGGGCGCGCCGATTAAGCTGGTACCTGCGGGGAGCTGGATATTTTGCACAACATATCGCCCAGAGGGGATGAACAGAGGCAGATTTCGCGCGGCTGCGGCGTTGATCGCAGTTTGGAGGGTGGCGGTTTGATCGGCGGTACTGTTCGGGCTCAGACCAAAGCTGTCGGCGCTGAGCATCGGAGTGATCAGCTGAGCTGCTTGCGATTGGGCTTGGGTGGTGATTAGGGCAAGGGCGGCAGTGCCGCCTAAAAATTTGCGTCTGGAAATCATTTTTTTAACGACGCGGAAGTTTTGGAAATGCGGGCTATGGACATATGTATCTCGCTTATAGGCTAAATGGGCGAGTATGGCGGTTGCTCGGTGGTTTGGGAAGTCGTGATGGGGTGGGACTTCTCATAAAAGAAGGATCATGGCTGATGCTGTTATTGATTGGAATCCATAGGAACGATGTTAATTGAAAATGCCGCGAGTGCATTACGTACCGCGCTGATAAATTGTTCAAATAGTTTACTATTATTCCGCAAGTTTTTGCGAAAATCATGACGTAATTCGAGCTGTGCGCCCATTTTTCTAGTGCCCAGATTGCAAATATTGGACGGCTTTTGGGCCGGAAACTGATGCCCTGTGTTCGTATGCCGAAAGTCAAAATTATCAAATTGAGTTGCAAGGGCTTGCTTAAGAGGCTCATCTAAACCACCGATGCATATATCTTGACTACAATTTTTACTTTTACAGCCATGAATGCCCAATACCGTTGGATGCTTTTCAACAATTTCCAGTGCTTGGGGTTCGTCGAAATTC
>JAESRG010000063.1 GCA_016764785.1 Paracoccaceae bacterium | reverse complement strand
TTTTTCACCGCCCGACAAAGATCTTACCGGCGCACGCGCCTGTGCTTCGGAAAACAGAAAGTCCTTGAGGTATCCTACAACGTGACGCGGCACACCGCGCACCATCACTTGGTCGTTCTTGCCCGACACACCCAAAATCGGGTCTTCGGTCAGGGCTTCCCACAGCGATTGGTTGGGGTTCAGGGCGTCTCGGTTTTGGTCAAACGTGGCCTTTGACAGATTGGTACCCAGCTTAATGGTGCCTGAATCCGGTTCAATTTCACCAGTCAGGATTTTAAGCAAAGTGGTTTTACCCGTGCCGTTAGGGCCAACCAGCGCAATGCGTTCACCACGATTGATTTTCATGGTGAAGTCGCTGATAATTGCCGTGGTCCCGAAGGCCTTAGCGATATCGCGAGCATCCACAACCAGTTTGCCAGATTTTGGCCCCGCGTCAAACGCCATCGCGGCGGTGCCGGTTTGCCGGATCTGGGCGGAACGTTCGTCGCGCATTTCACCCAACCGCCGCACCCGCCCCATGTTGCGTTTGCGACGACCAGAAATACCTTCAACAGCCCAGCGGGCCTCAGCTTTGATCAGGCGATTAAGCTTGTGACGTTGCATGTCCTCGTCTTCAAAAACCTTGTCGCGCCATTCTTCAAAATCGGCAAAACCCTTATTTTGACGGCGTACAACACCGCGATCGATCCACAAGGTGGTGCGCGTAAGGTTACGCAAAAATGCACGGTCATGCGAGATCAGCACAAATGCTTTGCGGGTTTGTTGCAGATGGTTTTCAAGCCAGGCAATGGCGATGATGTCCAGATGGTTGGTTGGTTCATCCAGCAGCATCAGTTCTGCGTCTGACGACAGAATCTGCGCGATCGCGGCGCGGCGACGTTCGCCGCCCGATGCATCAACGCATTTAATGTCGGGGTTTAGCTTAATGCCCTCCATTGCCATCTCAACGCGGTAAAAATCAGCAGGGTCAAGATTGGCGCAAGCATAATCAAACAGCGTTTCAAAGCCGCTGAAATCTGGTTCCTGCGCCAGATACGACACGGCGCATCCGGGTTGCAAAAACCGCCCGCCCCCGTCGGGCTGAACAATGCCAGCCATCACTTTTAGCAACGTCGATTTGCCAGAGCCATTACGCCCCACCAAACAAATACGTTCCATCGAGTGGATTGTTAAATTTATACCGTCAAACAGCGGATTTCCGCCAAATGTCAGCATCGTTTCGGAGAGTGTTAAGATCGGTGTAGGTGCCATGGCGCGTCTATCGCGCGGCTTTAAGCAAAGGTCAACCTTGCATCCTGCGCTGCATTGGTTATTTTCACCGCAACGGAGGCCGTATGACAATTCAACCCCTTGGCAAAAACATTCAAAACACCTTTTCCCCACCGGTAATGGAGGCGCGTCGCTGGCTCGAAAAAGCTGTGTTTCCTGCGGACCGCCCATTATTGAACCTCAGCCAAGCCGCGCCAGTTGATCCGCCGCCTTTGTCTTTGCGCGAAGCCATGGCCGGACATGTGTTTGAAGATGACAGCCATCTTTACGGCCCTGTTTTGGGCTTGCCGGCCTTGCGGGCCGAAATCGCGGCGCAATGGTCCGATATTTATGGCGGTGATATTCACGCCGAGGACGTAGCGATCACATCGGGGTGCAATCAGGCATTTTGCGCGGCGATCAGCGCGGTTGCGTCAGCTGGAGATGCGGTGATTTTGCCAACGCCGTGGTATTTCAATCATAAAATGTGGCTGGATATGGCCGGTATTGAGGCACGCTTGCTACCGTGCGGTGACGGCATGGTGCCCGACCCGGCAGCGGCCGAAGCGTTACTTGACGACAAAGTCAAAGCCATCATTTTGGTAACCCCGAATAACCCCACCGGCGCAGAATACCCCGACGGGGTGCTGCACGGGTTTGCGCGGTTGGCGCGAAAACACAAGCTGGCATTGATTATTGACGAAACCTACCGCGATTTCCACAGCATGGACGGCCCGCCGCACACGTTATTCAGTGATCCTGATTGGCGGAATGAGATTATTCATCTTTATTCGTTCTCAAAGGTGTATCACCTGACGGGGCACCGCGTCGGGGCGATGGTTACATCCCCTGAACGGCTTGCTCAGGCTGAAAAGTTTCTGGATTCTGTTGCTATTTGCCCTAATCCACTGGGTCAGAAAGCTGCGTTGTTCGGTTTGCATAATTTGACGAAATTCGTCTCGGATGAACGGCTTGAAATCCTGCGGCGCAAGGAAATCGTCGAGGATGGGTTCAAAGCCCTGCCTGGCTGGAAATTACTGCAAAGCGGCGCTTATTTTGCCTTTGTTGAACACCCCTTTGATTTGCCCTCAGACATCGTGGCGCAACGTTTAGTGGCGGAACAATCCTTGTTGATCCTGCCGGGCACCATGTTTGGGCCGACCAAGGCCAATGGCGGCGATGGATCTGCGGAAAAACAGCTGCGTATTGCCTTTGCAAATGCCGATTCTGACGGGCTGGCGACCCTGTTTGCACGCCTAAGGGCATTTACACCTTAATTTGAGCGTGTTTCGCTTGTCACGACCCCATTCACCCAATACAAGTTTGCGAAATATTCGCACGAGGACGGCTTAAAATGACTGAACGTAAACGCTCCAAGGGTAATAAAACTTTTGTGTGGGCCGTGATGGGTTTCCTTGTGATCGGCATGGGCGGTTTTGGCCTGTCGGGCGCTTTTTTGAACACTGGCGGCAGTGCGGTTGCAACCGTTGGCAAACAGGAAATTTCGGTTGATGCGTTTTACAGCGGCTTGCGCCAAGATCTGGCGCGTGCCTCGCAGCAATTCAATTTCAACATCACCTTGGCACAGGCACAACTGTTTGGCATTGACCGCGTCACTACCCAACGTCTTTTGACCTTGGCCGCACTTGATAACGAAGCCAACAACCTGAACATCTCGGTTGGCGACGCGGCTGTGCGTGATGAATTGTTGGCGACTGACGCTTTTAGCGGTGCTGGCGGCCAGTTCGACCAAATCGCCTATGACTTTGTGCTGCAACAGCAAGGTCTGTCACGCGACGAATACGATGATATTGTCCGCAAAGGCCTGACCCAATCGTTGATCCGTCAAGGTGTGGCTGTGACCGGAAACGCCAATGCCACGGCGACCGATACCATCATGGGATACCTTGGCGAAACCCGCAATTTCAGCTGGGTGCGCATTGCCGCTGACAACCTGCCGTCGCCAGCCGCTGAAGCAACCAGCACTGAATTACAGGCGTTTTACGATGCCAACCCCGCATTATTCACCGAGCCAGAATCGCGTGACATCACGTATATCTCGTTAACCGCAGACATGCTGTTGGACGACATCGACGTCTCGGACGAGGACATCGCAACAGAATACGCAGCGCGCGACGCACAGTATCATACCGACCCAAGCATCATCGTTGACCGGATCGTTTTTGGCAGTGCTGAAGACGCGCAAACAGCGTTAGACCAGATCACTGCGGCGGAAACCTCGTTTGATATTGTTGCCGTTAACCGTGGGCTTAATCCGGCAGATATTTCGCTTGGCACGCTGACAGCTAATCAGGTATCACTCGAAGCGCGCGACGTGCTTTTTGGTGCAACAGAACCCGGTGTATACGGGCCGCTTACCAGCTCGGTTGGCCCTGCCCTGTTCCGCATCAATGCGGTACGTCCCGCCAAAGACATTCAACTTGACGAGGTTCGTGACGACATTCGCGATGCGATTGCCCAGAACATGGCGGCCCGTGCCGTTGTAGCTGCTTACGGAGACATCGACGATCTGGTCGCGGCTGGCGCCAGTCTTGAAGAAATCGCCGATGAAACCGATATGCAATTGTTTACGGTCACACTTCCTGCTGAGGATAATGCGGGCCTGACGGCTGAAACCCTGTTCATCGCCGAAGCAAGTTCGTCAGAAGTTGACGAGGAGCGCGATGTGCTGGAATCGGACGATAACGGCATTTTTGCGCTGCGGGTTGATGCGATCAACACAGCATACGTTAAACCACTAATTGACACCCGCGACATCGCCATTGCCGGGCAAAAAGTTGAACGCACCCAAGAATTGGTCATGGAACACGCTGAGACATTGCAGGGCTTGATCGCTGGCGATGCCGATTTTTCGGCAACAATGGCTGCCAATGCGCTAACCGCGAATATAGTGGTTGGGGTGTCGCGCAATGCGCCATCATCCGACTTGCCACCGACGGTAACGCAAGGTGTATTTGATATGGGTGACGGCGAAGCAGCCGTTTACGGTGACGTTGACGGCGCTTATCTGGTGCAGATCACCGACGTATCGGCATATGTTTCAGGCGCGGAAAGCTCGGTTGCAATTACAACCCAGATTGAAGGCCAAATAACGCAAGCTGTTCAGGCTGATTTGCTGCTGTATTATTCCAACGCGCTGATTAGCGAGACCGGCTTCACGATTAACCAACCGTTGATCGACGCCATCATTTCGCAGAATACCGGAAACTAGTCCGGTGAAGCTTTTCCCAAGCTCACCCGACTTTGCGGCTGGTTTTGACGCTGGTAAAAATCAGGTTGTCTGGACACGGATCGTCGCTGATCTAGACACCCCTGTTTCGCTGATGCTGAAACTAACGCAAGCGCGCAAAGACAGCTTTTTGCTTGAATCGGTGACCGGTGGCGACACCCGTGGACGCTATTCAATCATTGGCATGAAACCTGATCTGGTTTGGGACTGTCACGGCACCAAAGCGCGGCTAAATCGCAGTGCACGGTTTGATGCGGATGCGTTTGAGGACGAGACTGTTGACCCACTAACCAGCCTGCGTAACATCATCGCCGAAAGCCAAATTGACCTGCCCGAAGACCTGCCACCAATGGCTGCTGGGCTGTTTGGGTTTCTGGGGTATGACATGATCAGGCTGGTTGAAAACCTGCCAAATATGAACCCCGACACGTTGAACCTGCCCGACGCTGTGATGCAGCGCCCGACAATCATTGTGATTGTTGACGGGGTTAAAGGTGACATCACCATCGTCAGCCCGGCATGGGTGAACTCGGGCCTGAACGCCCGCGCGGCCTATGCCCAAGCGGCTGAACGAGTCGCAGATGCGGTGCGTAATCTTGACCGCCCAACACGGGCCGAAGTGTACGACGTCTCCGATGACAGCACGTCGGAACCACAATCAAACATGACCAAAGAAGCGTATTTTGAGATGGTCAACAAGGCCAAGGAATACGTGCGTAAAGGCGACATTTTTCAGGTGGTCCCCAGCCAACGCTGGACCCAAAAGTTTGACCTGCCGCCGTTCTCGCTGTATCGCGCGCTGCGTCGGACCAACCCGTCACCGTATATGTTCTTCTATAACTTTGGCGGTTTTCAAGTGGTTGGGGCCAGCCCCGAAATTCTGGTGCAGGTCACAGGCAGCAAGGTCACTATTCGCCCAATCGCTGGTACGCGCCCGCGCGGTGCAACCGTGGCCGAAGATCTGGCGTTTGAAAAAGACCTGCTGGCCGACCCAAAAGAATGCGCTGAGCATCTGATGTTGCTTGACTTGGGCCGCAATGATGTTGGACGGGTTGCCAAAATTGGCACTGTGACCCCCACCGAAAAATTTATTATCGAACGCTATAGCCACGTCATGCATATCGTCAGCAATGTTGAGGGCGAGCTGCAAGACCAGCACGACGCCCTGTCAGCCCTGCTGGCTGGCCTGCCTGCTGGCACAGTTTCTGGCGCGCCAAAGGTGCGTGCGATGGAAATTATCGATGAGCTGGAAACAGTTAAACGCGGCGTTTATGGTGGCGGTGTTGGGTATTTTTCGGCGAATGGCGATATGGATATCTGCATTGCGCTGCGCACCGCAGTGGTCAAAGATAAAACGCTATACGTGCAAGCGGGCGGCGGCATTGTTTATGACAGCGTTCCCGAAGACGAGTATCAGGAAACCGTCAATAAATCCAAAGCCCTGATGCAGGCCGCAAAAGATGCGGCCCTGTTTGTTGAGCACCGAGACGGCAACAACTAAGGGCGCATTACAACGCTGATTGGGACAATCTGAACCGCTTCTGCAACGGGGGTGGACAACCATTCCGCCAATGCCTCAATTGTTGTGGCGCGTGTCCGAGCGAATACAATTGCACTGCCGTTAATCGATGCATTCAAAGCAGCTTGATCAAGGGCCTGAAGTATCGTCGACTTATCGGGATCCTCGTCGATTATTCGCGTGATCGTACCGTATGGAATGTTGAAAATACTGGAAATATAGCTGGCGTTGCCATCACCAACACCCGCAAAAGCGACGGTTCCGACACCGCGATCAACGGCGGCTTCGAGCATCGTTTGGATTGACGGCGTATCACGCATGAGGCCGCCAATATTACTGTCGATCAACCCGATGGCCCCTTGAACGCTGTTAATGTGGTTGATTAAAGTTTCCTTAAGTCCGGCGTCGACTGGCACATTTTGTGGCAACATCGCCAACACTTCATATCCTCTATTCCGGAAAGACTTTGATGCTTGTGCACTACTGTCATTGGCCAGAATCGCAAAATTCAAAGGAACACCGGTATCGTACAATGGTTGCAACGACGCTTCATCCGTATCAATAAAAACAATCGACAACATTGACAAATCCGTGTTCCGTTCAAACGGAATTGCAAACACCTCAAATCCGTTATCCGACGTTGCAACTTCCAATGCCGGCGGTGCAACTGTCTCAACAGGAATAACGGCTGTTGAAACGTCAACAGTCGGGGTTATCTCCTCAGGGGGCGCAATGGCTTCCGGGGTTGTTACCACGACTGGCGTAACGGCAACGGACTGATCATTGCCAATGCCGATATCGGGAATACCGGTGCTTTCCGTCTCTACGGTTGGCTGTTCAGCAGGGGCCGCGTTTTCAGCAACATTGGTATCCAGGGCCGTACTGACAGTAATACTTACAGGCGAATCGTTTGTATTGCCGAGGTTTACACCGGCATTTTCGGTTTCGCCCGGTCCAACATCAAATGCTTGCGGCGCGATTTGTATCGGATCACCGATTGTCGCCAAGGGCGCCTTTTCTGTCAGCGGAAACGTGACTGAAAGGGCAACAAAGGTAATTCCCGACAGAACCAACCCATAAAGAACACCGCGTAAAAAGCCCCCACCTTGTTTTCGTCTATTTGCCATTCCAAAACCTTTACATATCGGTTCTGATCGGACTTTCCCTTCGCCCCCCGAACCTGTTAACAATACGTATACCTTGCATTTGCCGCGCTGACAGCCCCCAAGTGTATAATTTTGATGAAAGATACATGATGTTACTTTTAATAGATAATTACGATAGTTTTACCTATAATCTTGTGCATTACTTGGGTGGTCTTGGGGCTAACGTTGTCGTTAAGCGTAATGATGAGCTAAATGTGCAAGAAGCAATGGCGTTAAATCCATCCGCGATTCTTCTGTCGCCGGGGCCTTGTGACCCCGATCGAGCCGGGATTTGTCTGGCAATGGTCGCCGCCGCCGCTGAGACAAAAACACCGTTGATCGGGGTTTGTTTAGGCCATCAAAGCATCGGCCAGTATTTTGGCGGCAAGGTTGTGATGGCTGATGCGATCATGCACGGCAAGATGGGCAACATCAGTCACACCGGCAAAGGCGTTTTTGCAGATATTCCCAGCCCGTTTCAGGCAACACGATATCATTCATTAACCGTTGACCGCGCCACCCTGCCCGACTGCCTTGAAATCACAGCCGAGGTCGAGGATGGCACAATCATGGGCCTTCAGCACCGCGAACTGCCCATTCATGGCGTGCAGTTTCACCCCGAATCAATTGCGTCGGAACACGGGCATCAATTGTTGAAAAACTTTCTGGATATGACCTTGGAGCTGGCATGAGCGACATTCTAAAACCCCTGATAGCCAAGGCAATTGATGGTCCGTTAACCCGCGCTGACGCCGAATTGGCTTTTTCCGAGATCATGCAGGGTAACGCGACCCCCGCGCAAATCGGTGGTTTCTTGATGGTGCTGCGTACCCGCGGTGAAACCGTTGACGAATACGCCGCGGCCGCCGCAATCATGCGGCTACATTGCAAAAAAGTTACGGCGCCTGATGGTGCTATTGATATCGTCGGCACGGGCGGCGACGGGAAATCAACGCTGAATATCTCAACCGCGACGGCCTTTGTGGTTGCGGGCGCTGGTGTGGTTGTGGCCAAACACGGCAATAAAAACCTGTCCAGCAAATCGGGCACTGCAGATGTTCAAACCCAGATGGGCATCAACGTGATGGTTGGGCCAAAAATGGTCGAAAAGGCCCTACGTGAGGCCGGAATTGGCTTTATGATGGCGCCCATGCACCATCCCGCAATGCGGTTTGTGATGCCTGCGCGCCAAGAACTGGGCACACGGACATTGTTTAACATCCTTGGGCCGCTGACCAATCCGGCAGGGGTGAAACGGCAACTAACAGGTGCATATTCGCGTGATCTGATCCGGCCAATGGCCGAAGTGTTGCTCGGGTTAGGGACAGAATCCGCATGGCTGGTACACGGCAGTGACGGCACAGATGAGCTGTCGATCGCAGGGCCAAGTTATGTCGCGCAGATCAAAGACGGCGAAATCACTGAATTTGAGATCACGCCAGCCGATGCGGGCCTGCCCGTACATCCGTTTGAAGATATCATCGGCGGCACGCCCGAGGAAAACGGTGTTGCATTTAGGGCGCTGCTCAATGGCAAAAAGAACGCTTTTCGCGATGCGGTATTGCTGAATTCGGCAGCGGCGCTGATGATCGCGGGCAAGGTTTCAACCCTGCCTGACGGGGTTAAACTGGCCGAGAAAAGCATTGATTCCGGTGCGGCGTTGCGCTGCATCGAAAAATTGGCACAGATCACCAGCGAGGCAACGACATGAATGTTCTTGATAAAATCAAAGCCTATAAGCTTGAGGAAATCGCGGTGCGCAAAGCTGCGACACCGCTTGAAGCCGTTGAAAGCGCGGCTAAAAACGCCAGCGCCCCGCGCGGATTTGCGGACACGCTTATCGTCGCCTCTCGTACTGGCGGGTACGGGCTGATTGCTGAGGTCAAAAAGGCCAGCCCCTCCAAAGGGTTAATCAGGGCTGATTTTAACCCTGTTGAACTGGCCCTAGCCTATGAACGTGGCGGCGCGGCTTGTTTGTCGGTGTTGACCGATACGCCATCCTTTCAGGGTGCTGATGAATTTTTGCGTGACGCACGCGCGGCGACCAGCCTACCAGCGCTTCGCAAAGACTTTATGTATGACACCTATCAAATCGCAGAGTCGCGGGCCTTGGGCGCTGACTGCATTCTGATTATCATGGCCAGCGTCGATGATATTCAAGCCGCAGAACTCGAAGCAGCGGCGTTCGATTGGGGCATGGATGTGCTGATTGAGGTCCATGATCTGCCCGAACTTGAACGCGCCGGAAAGCTGAAATCACGGCTGATTGGCATCAATAACCGCAACCTCAAAACCTTTGAGATCTCGCTGGATGTGACCCGCGACTTGGCGTCATACGTGCCCGAAGGCCGCACAATTGTGGGCGAATCCGGTATTACCGACAGTGATGACCTGTCAGCGCTGGCCCATTACGGGGTGCGCTGTTTTCTGATCGGCGAAAGCCTGATGCGCCAAGATGATGTTGAGCAGGCAACCCGAACATTATTATCATCCCCTTGGAATCCGGAGGCCGGATAATGTCGGACCTAACCCATTTTGATGCCAAAGGCGCTGCCCATATGGTCGACGTCTCGGAAAAACAAATCACCAGCCGCGTTGCCATCGCTAAGGGTTTTATCAGCATGCAGCCCGATACGTTAACGCTGATCACCGAGGGGCGCGCCAAAAAAGGCGACGTGCTGTCGGTGGCGCGTTTGGCGGGGATAATGGCCGCTAAAAAGACCCATGACCTCATTCCGCTGTGCCATCCGCTGGCCCTGTCGAAAGTTGCGGTTGATTTGATGCCAAATGAGACCCGTTGCGGCATTAACCTTGAAGCAACCGTTAAAAACACCGGCCAAACCGGCGTTGAGATGGAGGCCCTGACCGCCATCAGCATCGCTGCGCTGACGGTCTATGACATGATCAAAGCGGTCGATAAAACCATGGTGATTTCTGATATTCGGCTGGTGTTAAAAGACGGCGGTAAATCTGGGTTATTTGAGGCCGAATGATGGGAAAAGGCCGCTCGCTGGAGCTATATTTTGTCCACGGAAACCCGGACGGAATGCAAACCGCTGAGCTGTTTGGCTGGACAGGCCACGTTCTTTTGACGCCCCGCACCCAAATCGTTGAGGCGCTGAAACGTAAAGAATCGGCGCACACCGGCGTTTATGTCCTGTTTGGTGAAAGTGAAAATGGTCCGCTCGCCTATATCGGCGAATCTGAAGACATTGGCGCACGGCTTCGCACCCATCTAAGCACCAAAGACTGGTGGGAAACCGCTGTTCTGATTAGCTCAGCTGCGAATAACCTGCACAAAGCGCATGTTAAATATCTTGAAGCCCGGATGGTTGAAATCGCCCAGACCGTTGGAAAAATCCCGCTGGAAAATGGCAATACTCCAGCGCGCAGCAGTCTATCAGAGGCCGCAACTGCTAATATGGAAGAGTTTTTGGACAATCTGATGATTGTTTTGCCCGCGTTGCGGATTGATATGTTTTTGGATAAAGCCACCTCTGCTAAGGCTAAAGAAACTGTGGCGACGCAGACAACCTATCCAGTGTTTGAGTTGAAAACACCAAAACACGGAATTTCGGCCGTTGCAGAACTTCGTGAGGGTGAAATGGTTGTTCTTGCTGGATCAATTGCGCGAAAAGAATGGGTTGGCGATACCGGAGCGAAAACACATTATTTTATATTACACGATAAGTTACTCAAAGCCGGTGTTTTAGCGCTAGAGGGCAGCCATGCAATCTTTGCAAAAGACTACGCATTTTCAAGCACAAGTGCCGCCGGAGCTGTTGTAAACGGAAGGTCGACCAGCGGCCCAAGAGAATGGAAGCTAAAAGGGACATCAAAAACCTACGCCCAGTGGGAAGCTGACCAAATAAAGAAAGACTCTGCAGAATGATCTCCGTTGATGAGGCCCTGTCACGGGTTCTGGCGCTATGCCCCCAAATGCCGGTTGAAAACGTGCCGCTGGCACAGGCCAACGGTCGGGTTTTGGCGAAAGCCGTGGCCGCCAAACGTGACCAGCCGCCGTTCAACGCCTCAACGATGGACGGCTATGCCGTGCAAATGGCCGACATTGTTATCGGCGCAAACTTGAAAGTCATCGGCGAGTCTCCGGCTGGGGGGCAGTTTAGCGGAACGGTGACATCTGGCACGACCGTGCGGATTTTCACCGGCGGTTGTGTGCCTGTGGGCGCTGATGCCGTGTTGATGCAGGAAAATACCAGCCGCTCTGGTGATATAATGACCGTGACCGACCTGCCCCAAGGTGCTGTTCATATCCGACCCAAGGGGGCTGATTTCAGTATCGGCGACACCATCAAAGCGCCGCGTCGTCTGAACCCTGCGGATATTGCCTTGCTGGCGGCGATGAATATCGCATCGGTTCCGGTGACGCGCAAACCGATTGTTGCCGTGATCGCCACCGGAGACGAGCTGGTTCTGCCCGGCGAAACGCCCGGCCCTACGCAGATTATTTCCTCGAACAATTACGCTGTAAAGGCGGTTCTTGAGGCACAGGGCGCGGAGGTGCGATTACTGCCAATTGCGCGCGACAATCCTGAAAGCCTGAAACAAGTTTTTGCCCTGACTTTGGGCGCGGACATGGTTGTGACACTGGGCGGCGCCTCGGTTGGTGACTATGATTTAATCGCCCCGATGGCCGAAGAATTGGGGTTAGAACTTGATTTTTACAAAATCGCCATGCGTCCCGGAAAGCCGCTTATCGCAGGTAAACTTGGTGATATTCCAATGTTGGGCCTGCCGGGAAATCCGGTTTCGTCGATGGTGTGCAGTCAGGTATTTTTGCGTCCGGCAATTGATGTCATGCTGGGCTTGCCTGCCAAGCCGATGCCGCGTCAGACCTTTGAGCTGGCCGCGCCGGTTCCGGCCAACGGCCCGCGAGAGCATTACATGCGCGCGGTTGTATCGGGTGGTAAATGCACCGCTGCAACCAATCAAGATAGTGGTATAATGTCGGTGATGGCCCAGTCAAATGCGCTGTTGGTTCGGGCCCCTAATGCCCCTGAACTACCTGCTGGCGCGCTGGTTAACTGTGTTCTTCTTTAGAAAAAGTTTGACACAAAACAAGAACGTTGATAGAACATACTCCGAAAGCATCTTGGACGGGGTTTGCCATGTTAACGAAAAAACAGCTGGATTTGTTGAAGTTTATTCACACACGCGTACAGGCTGAAGGGGTTCCGCCCTCGTTTGACGAGATGAAAGAAGCCTTGAGCCTTCGTTCAAAATCGGGAATTCACCGACTAATTACAGCGTTGGAGGAACGAGGTTTCGTGCGGCGTTTGGCGCATCGGGCGCGGGCGATTGAGATCATCAAACTGCCCGACGCAATGGATCGGGGCGGGTTTCATCCCTCCGTCATTCAAGGCGCGCAAACGGATCCGCCATCAGCAGCAGTTAACATCCGCATAGATGCATTCGATCTGCCCGTCATGGGGAAAATCGCAGCAGGCACGCCGATTGAGGCGATCCAGCACGTCTCTCGCAATGTGGCTGTGCCCGGGGCGATGTTATCGACCACTGGCAAACACTATGCGTTGGAGGTCAAAGGCGATTCCATGATCAATGCAGGGATCAACAATGGCGATATTGTCATCATTCACGAACAGCAAGACGCCGAAAATGGCGATATTGTTGTCGCCTTGATCGAAGATCAGGAAGCCACATTAAAACGTCTGCGCCGTCGCGGATCAACAATCGCGTTGGAGGCCGAGAATCCGGCATATGAAACCCGATTATATCAGGCAGATCAGATCAAGATTCAAGGTAAGCTTGTGGGGCTGATCCGCACCTATTGATACGGATAGCCTGCGCTGTTCCACGGGCGCGCTGGGTAATCAGGTGCGGCAAATTGCAAAACCGGCGCATCCTCAACAAAATTGATGGCAATGCCCCCGTGATGATCAAAATGGGCCTGACCAACAAAAAAGCACCCTCCGGTTGGTGGGTCTGGCCACTTAGGCGCGATGAATATCTCTGAAATGGTACATGTAATGGACGGGTCCGGTCTGGCACGTTCTAATACGACGCTCCACCCGTTTGAAAGTTCGGCGCGGGTTTGGGTCCCTTGATACAGAAACCCATCCCGCGCATAGGCTTGTGCCTGCGTTTTGCCATCACCATCGTTTTCAAGCCATGAACCTGCCGCAAATCGATACGCGGTTTCCTTATTCAAGACCCTGCCCTGTTCGAATAAAACGCCTAATAACGCGCCATTTTCGTCAATTAGGATGTGTGGTCTAGGGGTTCCAGCCCATAAAAACAGCGCAACAGCAGCCACGGCAAACCCTGAAAGGCGAAACACGCCCTGCACTAAAAATAGTAAACATCCCGATATCGCGAACAAAGGCAGGACAATCGCCGCCCCAGATTTCATATGGGTAACAGCCGCCGGCAGGTTGGCAAAATATTCGGCAACCGCCAGAATCCAACCGATGCCCTGCCCCATAACCCAGAATGCGGGCTCAGAATAGCCAACAAGCGACAGCAATCCAGCAACCACGGCTGCGGGCATCACAGCCAGCCCCATGACTGGCACTGATAAAAGGTTGGCTCCCAAGCCAAAGTTCGACAATTGATTGAAATGAAAGGCCGAAAAAGGCGCGGTGGCAAGTCCGGCAACAGACGATGTGATAATCAGCCCCACAAATGGCATGAGCCGCGCAAAGGGTCCGTTTCGAGCCTCGCGCCACCAATTCAGCCGCCGTAAACCGTCAAAAACCCCGATTAGGGCTGTTGTAGCGGCGAATGACATCTGAAATCCGGCCTCGCTAAGGCTTTCTGGCCGCAAAATCAGCACAATGAACGCAGCCAATGCGACGGCCCGCAAGGTAAATGCTGGGCGGTCAAAAATCACCGCGATAAGCACCACTGCAACCATCACAAACGCACGTTGCGTGGCCACATTTCCGCCTGACATAAACAGATATGCCAGACCGGCCAACAGCGCAAAACCCGCGCCGATTTTCTTGACCGGCAGATATAGCGATGCACGCGGATGCAAAGTGAGCCCTGAGCGAAATATCATATAGATAAACCCGGTCAGCAACCCCATATGAAGGCCAGAAATCGCCAACAAATGCGCCAGATTTGAGGCGCGAAGCTGATCGAGGATATCACGGTCAATGCGGCTGCGGTCTCCGGTTAAAATCGCCCCCGCAAACGCACCGTTTTGCCCACCAATTTTTTCGTAAACTGCTTCGGCAATGCGCTGCCGTACTCGTGCTAACCAATGACTGTTGTCAGGATATGGACGCATCTCCAAAATCGGATTCCGAGAATAGCCAACTCCGCCGATTCCGTCAAACCATGCCATTATTCGAAAATCAAAGCCGCCGGGTTCAACCGGCGCACCGGGTGGTGACATGTTTGCGACGACTACAACCCGCCTGCCCGGCTCCAATAAACCGTCTGGAATATGTCCAAACAGCGAGACCCGCACCTTTTCCGGGGTTCCCGCCCAGCGAATATCTGTCATAATCACCCGATCAAGCAGCACCCGCACCGCATTGCTGCTTGATCGATCTACCTTAACGATCCGCCCCTCAACCGGACCGTAGTATCTGAATTGTAGAATGGGGGCCGCAACGGAATAACTGCGATACGTTGCACAAAAGTAACCAGATATTAGCAGTATCAATGCGACAGTCAGCAAGCGCTTAATGCCAGAAAAAACAAACGACAATACCAGTGTGATAAGCAACGCCAACAGTAACGCAGCCAAAACCCTAACCGACGGTTCAAAAGGGGCGACAAAATACACCCATATCCCGCCAGCAAAGAATACCGCCTTTTAGATATTGATACTGAACTGGGTGGCGATTCATCACCGACAGATTTGTTGACGAT
>JAESRG010000062.1 GCA_016764785.1 Paracoccaceae bacterium | reverse complement strand
AGGGACGCGTGTGAAACCAAGGGCCGAATGGTTAAAAGTGGGGATGTACATTCAGGCAAAAAAAAGCCCTACTCACAGGGAGAGGGCTTTAAAAGTGACTGTCTAGTCAAAACTACAAAACTACAAATCGATAATCGAAAGTTGAAAATCGAAAGATTAAAAATGAAAATGAAAAATGTTCTTATATGAACACCAATATTTATAAACCAAACACTCACAACTTAAGTACCTCGAACGTATCGAGCAAGAGTAAAAACGAATCACTCATGATACACAAATGAAACATTTCTATTTTCGCAATGCCTTATGGTGTCCCTTGTAGGTCCTGAAGACCCTATTAAAAATTGTTATTTGCTCTTAGCGCCCAGCGCTAAGAGTTTTTTTTGCCTAAAATTCAAGTTAGACCTTTAAGTAACACGCAGAGCGGGCTGATATGACTTACCCTGCGGGAGTTAGCCCCGCGCATTAACGAGTCTCCGAGTGAGTGCGACAGCGTTGGGGGTGGCTTGCGGCGTGACCACTTGAGCCCGTTTGATTTGAGAGTCTTGCGTACCTCCTTGCTTGGCATCCAATCAAACTTAAATTTAATCCGCCCCTCCTCCTCAAGCGGTAACCAGCTCTCACCGTCGACACCCCAAAAACTCACTTAGCGGCGCTTGTTCGTGCGAGCGCTTAAGCGAATCGATGCTCTTCTTGGTTGCTCTAATGGTCGCGTCGTTATTGGTGAGCAAAGTGAAAAAAACGCATGACCGGCAAGGTCAGCCGCTAATATTTTTTGCTGGTGCCTAGGTCGATTTGAGCGTGTGGTGATTGACACGCTGAGGCTAGTCTTCTAAGGGAGCAAAGACCCGACTTCATTAGGGTCTATAGCAAGCTGAACAAGGCAGAGGTTGAATAATCAAAGGGGAGTCCTGATAACTATCGCGTCGCAGGTCACGTATGTGTGTGGCCCTTCGAGATGGAAACCCTTAGGAAACGTGCACCCATATTGACCTTGGTATAGTGAAAATTTCATTTAGAATGCGTACATAAACTACGACTTAGGATTAAAAAATGAAAAACATATTTAAAATCGCAACCATCAGCGCTAGTGATGTTATCAGCAAACGCCATGGCAGAAGACGCCAACCAAGACTTCACCTGGACAGGTACCGTACCCGCAGCAAACGCAGGCACGGGGATTAAAATCATAGCAACAGGTAGCGGCACCGCACTCGACGCGGGCGTGTTCAGTCTGACCAAGACAGCAGATTACAACTCCGTTGCGGGTTTTTTCGATATCACCTCGGCCAGCTTGCTTTCTTTTGACGTGGTTACTGATGATGCCAGCGCAGACCATGTCGATTACTACTACACCATGACCGATTTCGCATACACCCGCGGTGATGGAGGCACTGGTGGAGTGTCAAACGGAGGGAACCTCGGGGATGTAGACCTGACCGCTGACGGCACCCGTTTACAGAGAAATGTTAAAACCACAACCGCGGCAACCGCGTCGACCAACCTCACCCTGGCCGGGAGTGGTGCATTTAAATACGGTGAAGAGTACGCAATCACCGCAACCATGCTGATTACCGACCAGGCTATCTAGCTCTCTAAATCTACACTTGAATTCAAACCCAAGGCGAGGCTCGACCAATCGATTTCCGCCTTCTTTTTCTGCTTCAACTTATCATCCTCAGCAACTGTCAGAGCAAGCCCCGCAAGCCATCCGCGATGTGAACTCATTTTATTTAGGCTCGTGGCCTATAAGGTGCAACTGAGCAGCGATGATAAGAAAAGCCTGCGTGTGATGCTCTACACGTTGAGGTTAACCTTCCAAGGAAGTAAAGACTCGACTTCATTAGGGTCTATGGCAAGCTGAGTCAGGCAGTGGTTGATATAATCGAAGGGCATGAGCCCGTTAGCCTTGGCTGTTTCGATAATACTGTAGAGCACTGCGCTAGCCTGAGCACCAGAGGCAGTATTGGAGAACATCCAATTCTTTCTCCCCATCACAAAGGGTTTGACGGCACGCTCTGCGCGATTGTTATCGATAGAGAGTCGCCCGTCTTCGATATAGCGCATCAGTTTTGGCCACTGGTTTAATGTATAGCTAATGGCTTCACCCAGTTTGGTCTTGGGTGAGATACGCATGACCGCTTTATCCAACCACTCTTTAAAGGCTTTTAGTAAAGGCCCCGCTTCCTCTTGCCTGAGTTGATATTTGTCTGCCGCGGGTTGACCTTTAAGCTTTATCTCAAGGCGGTAGAGCTTCTTGATGTGGTTGATGGCCCAGTCACTGCTGCCGACTTTACCTTTGACCTGGACTCGCTGCGCTTCCACGAACTTTCTTCTGGCATGTGCCCAACAGCCGACTAAGGTCGCTTTGGTCTGGGCGTAGCCCTGATAACCATCATAGTGCAAGTAACCGCTGAAACCATCGAGAAAATCTACGGCATGATGGCCGTGCCGGCTCACGCGGTAGTCATACAACACGATATTAGGTTGTTCATGATTGCCAGGCGAGTCAGTGCCTGAGCAATACACCCACATGTAACATTTTGCCCTGTCCTCACTGAGCACATTCAGCGTGGTCTCATCAGCATGCAGGACTTGCAGCCTGATAAGGATGGATTTAATTTTATCGACTAACACTTGCAGTAATTGACTGCTTTTCATCATCCAGTCTGACATGGTGCGGCGGCTTAAGTGGATACCCCATTGCTTAAACTGAGTTTCCTGGCGATAAAGCGGCATATGATATTGATATTTAGCGGTAATGATTTGACTGAGCAAGCTTGGCGTTGCGATACCCTTGGGGATTGGTGATGGTGGAACCGGTGTCTGCTTTATTGGGGTTATCGTATTGTGAGTCTCGCAATGGCGGCAAGCATACTTTGGACGGACATGTTGCAACACTTCCACTTTAGCCGGCACGAACGCCAGTTTTTCACTGATATCCTCACCGATTTTATGTAAGTCGTGGCCGCAACACTCACAAGTCTTATCTTCATCTGGGATGTCATGCACAATCACAGTACGAGGAAGTTCTGCGGGAAGCGGCTTACGCTTGGGTTTATTACGGCTATAGGTAATGGTCTCAACGTCTGCAGACTCGTCCTTGTCACATTCCTCTTCAGCCTCATTAAACAGCGAAGCTTGCTCTGGGCTCACTTCACTGCTTTTACCAAACCGCTGATGTTGAGCTAAACGAAACTGTTCGAGTAAACGTTGATACTTGTCTTCTGCTTGGGCTAACAGTGCCTGTAGGTCAGCTTTTTCAGATTGATGCAGCGCCTCAGTTTCAAGCAATTTAGCCTGAAGCTGTTGGGGTGATAACTCGGTGTCTATCGGCGCTTTATTCATGGTTGATATTATACCATGCTCACGGTATAACACTCCGGTTTATCATCGATAAAATTCAACTTAGTTATGCATTTACAGGCAGTTACAACACTGTTGATTGATAGTCCAGTTGTTGATGCCCCATCACCTCAAAACCTTGCAGTAGCCATTGCAACTGCTGATGTGAGAGCGACAAGGTTTCAGATCCAATTTTCGAAGGCCATTTGAAGCGCTCCTTGTCGAGACGCTTATACCACAGTGCAAACCCGGTACGGTCCCAGTATAAGATTTTAAGCTTATCTCGGGCTTTATTGGTAAAGACAAATAACGCATCTGAAAACGGTGAGAGCTGCATATCTTGCTCGACGATGACGACCAGGCCGTTAATGGACTTGCGAAAGTCGACCACGTCTCGATGCAGGTAGAGTGACTCTATATCAGAGAGCAGTGACATTTAGCAGCACTCCCTGAGCAGCTGACCTAACCAACGTGGGTCTGTATTGACCGGAAGCGTCAATGGCATCGCCCCCACGGCCAGATTAATCACCGCCACTTCTGGTGCTGGCTCTGTCGCTAATGCTTCTGCTTTGGGCGTGAGTTTTACAAAGGTTGAATGGAATGCTTCCTTAGCCTTCATCAAATCGCTTCTCTTGCGGCTAAAGGTTTTAACCACAAGGTGATGCTGGGAACAAAAATCAACAATCGTTAATTTGCTTTGTTTGTGAAGCTCTATGAGCTCAAGCCATTTTTCTAGTGTCTTATGTTTACGCGAGGCCATCTCAGTTACTCGGGAAGTATCGGTAACAAAGACTCTACTCACTAACCCCGACAAGAGTTAGGTGGTGATCACCACCCGCTTACAATGTTTGGGCTGGAAATCTTGGGAAGGGGCTGAGTCGACACTGGCAGGCGTTGAACTTTGGTCCATGATTAAGCTGGGGCAAATGGACACAACTGAAATTATGACCCCATGGGAACAATTTTATTCTTTAGCGGCCTAGTTGTGTCTGAAGAACTCCGTTTCCTCAATTTATAGCGGCTCGATCTCAGTTTGCGACAGAGCCGATTTGAACCATGCCAATTTTGCGACAGAACCCTTCTAATCCGTCGGTAGTTCAGGCACTGACACTAAATCATCATAGCTAACATCCTTCACGTATAAGTTATAGCCACTTAACTGACCGATGGGGCTAGTATTCCCATTCGTCGAGTTAATCCATTTTTCCGCTATTTCAACTATTTCTGGATGCAAACCTTCACTAACCGCGCCCGATAGCGATGCGGCAATTTCATAGCCAGCAACTTGCGGTTTAATCAGAACGTCAGGCGAAGGTGGTGTACAGACGATGTTAATCCCATAAAGCTGAGCTTTGATCGCTTCATCCATTGGGTCTAACGTATTAAGACCGCCATACAATAATCCCCATAATAACTTGGCGGCTTGTTGATAAATATCCACGTCAGGTTTTTGTTCCAGCGTAGATTCAATGGTGCGCACTGGTTCGATAGGCGTATAAACCTGGCTGGCTAAGCGAATAGGGATGGTCACTTCGTAGTTCAAACACAATCGTGGTTTGTCCCCCATTGATTGCCAGAAATTGCTCATGCTGTTTAAGTGTTCAGAGGGGGGGAGTATACGGCCATAAGAGCTAGGTAATAGGTCTGTAACAGGTAATTGACGATTATTAATCAGCGCATTGACAATTTTATTGGTGGTCACCATGGTTTGGCTTCTGGCGTCGGACGCATTATCCTCCTTAGCGGTCGCATCCCAATAGGTTATCAGGTAACAACACTTAATACTGACTAGACCTGGCAGTAATTCGCCTGTGGCAGCATCATATTGACGAGCTTCCCCTGTCCTAAGCTCCAAATCTTCCTGTATTTGGTAAAGGAACACACTGATGGTATTGTCTGCTCCGTCAGTTAACGTTTCTGGCAAATTGAAAATAATTCCCATCCCATCGCTCACGGGAAAGTAGTCACGTAAGGCTGTCTCGATAGAAGTATTTAGCGCGAGTAGGGTGTCATCGGTAGCTGCACCATTAGTATCGTAGTCTTCTGCCATTTTTATGTTTCCTTTTAAATTATGAGTTAAGACACCAGGCGACCAATTTTACCCAGCTCGCGCTTGAGCGCTAACCGAATGTGAGAGTTGGCAATCGTTGTCGCGCCTTCATCGGCGGCCAGCCAAGTGGCCAGTAGCGCAATATTGGAAATATTAGCCCCGGTTATTTTGTATTGTTGCGCCAGTTGTTCAAGGTTGACATCGCTTGCTAGGCGAATATCTTCAGGCCAGATTGAGCGCCATAACTGTATACGCTCAGCCACGTCAGGTTGGGCAAAGCGCAACATGAAGGTAATGCGTCGGTTAAAGGCGCTGTCTAAGTGAGAGCGATTGTTGGTTGAAAGGATCACCAGTCCGGGGTACGTTTCGAGTCGCTGCAGTAAATAAGACACTTGGATGTTGGCGTGTCTGTCTTTGGCGTCTTTGGTTTCGCTGCGTTTGCCGAACAGGGCATCAGCTTCATCAAAAAACAGCACGCCTGAGTCCATTGCGGCCAAGTCAAAAATTTTGGCTAAATTCTTTTCTGTTTCACCTATGTATTTATTGACCACGGTGGATAAATCAATTTTGATTAAGTCCACGCCGAGTTCATTGGCCATCACTTCGGCCGCCATCGTTTTACCGGTACCTGAGTCGCCAAAAAACAGCGCGCTGATCCCACAAGTGCCGCCAATTTTACGTGAAAACCCCTGTGCCATCACATCTTCTCGATATTTTATCGCTGCCAATACCTCTTTTAGTTGGATCAATAATTCTGGCGACACCACCAAATCACCAAAGTGGCGTACGACGTTAATGCGCTGAGCCAGTTTGCCGAAATTTTGTTGCGAATGTAAAGTTAACGCGCGGCGTAAATCAGCTTCACTCAATACTGCATCATCGCCGCGTTGTTTACTGTAAAGCGAGGCCTCTTGAATGACCTGTGTAATGTTATCCGGAGAAATGTTATATCGCCTTATTATCGCGGCGATATCGATATCAGATGCTACGGAAAGCCCTGCCAGCTCACTTTGTAATAGTGCCGATTTGTCGTCAGCGGTCATACTTGGCATCGACAACTGCAGGTGAGAAAAGCCATTAAAGCGTATGGAAGCATCGTGGCGATCGTTGAGACAAAATGCAGGAATAGTGGCGGCTCGAATACGATTACAAAAACGTGACCAGCTATCCTGGTGCGATCCCGCCAGCTCATTGAAATTACGTAGCACTAAACAACCGCCTCGTAGACAGGTTTCACGTATCGCCACTTGCAAGGTGTTATCAATATTTTTGTCGGATAACAGCTCGCCATTTAACACAAAAGTGGGCATACGCTCCAAGGCAGCGGCCCGTGCAATAGCTCTTCCTCGGCCCGATTTTTCGGTGCCTTGCAGTAATACTATGGGGCGTTCTTGTACATCTGTTGCGGTGAGTATGGCTCTGATTTGGTGGGTAAAGTCTGAGTGTGGGTCTTGACATTGCATTAAAGGCGTTAGCCACTGCCCGCAAATCAACAACTCTTCAGGTAAATCATTTTGGCCTAACAGATAATGATACGTGGCGGCGTTTGCGTATAAACCTTCAGTTAAAATGGTTTTTTTTTCAGACTTTAGTAGCGCAAATTCAAATAAAGGACCGTGGATGGTAAAGCAGTTGTGATACGAGACTTGTTGCTCAAAGGCCGGCGTAATGAGCGAGAGAAGCAAATCTCGACCGGGTTGGCGGTGCGCTGCATTGCCTTGCAGCTCAGCAAACAGTAATGCATAACGGGTATCATAATGGGGGAGCAAACACATCAACAATGCGTCTCGTTCAAAGTGACTCAGCGTGAAGCGCCGAGTCAATTGCCCTAAACGTGAATTGTCGTCCATGTGCAAGGCGGCAGAATAATTGCGCATGTCCGAGCATTCCGTCGATTGGGTATATTGCGCAATGTGTTCAGTCAATAGCGCCGGAGGCAATAAAAAATCCTCAAATATGTCGGCTAATTTCCCTCGCAAAGGTAAAATTTGTTGTTGCAGTAATAAATCCACCCGCTCCAGTTGTTGTAAAAAAGATTGCTGTGGGTCATGAGGCCCATTTTCTTCAACGACTGACAGCGTTGCATAAGTGTTCTTGGTCATATGTCCTCTCACTCTGTTGATTCTTGTCTCTGGCGCCGGATGTTTTCTGTCGCCGGCAACCTACGGGATTCAATGTCAATCCGTTGTTCATTCATTAATGGCTTACCCATTAGTTTTTATTCTTTAATGGTCGTGTTTTTCATATGATGGCTTACAGCCAGTGAACGTGCAGGGGCGCATCAAGCCATGGTAGCCAAATTTCATCCATTGGCCACGGCAGGTCCCTGAGCAAAATGTCACTGGCGTCAGTATCAACAACTAGGTGCCACGCCTCTTCTTTTTGGGTTAAATACCCCGGCCGTTGTAGAAAAAGCGCCCGTATATCACTTAAACCACATTGCCTTAACCCCTGTATTTGCGCCAGCTCTCGTTCAACATGATTAAGCGCAGTGTCACTATTTGGTATATCCAAGGCTGCGATGGGATCAAATGGCGTATTGAGGGGCAGTGCGCAGAGTAGTTTATTGAGCGGCATTCTCCATTCAGCGGGGGAGTCATCGGCCCACACCAGCCTATCAAGCCAACATGCAGCTTGCATTTTGGCCTCTTTGTGGCAAAACACATGTTTATCAAGCAGCCCTAATTGGGTCAACACACTCGGTAAAAGTGGCCAGAGCATTATTAAGCCAGCATTGTCTACTGGCACACTTTCGGCGACTCCGCGTCGTGTTGCTAAATGGGCGGCATCAGCAGAAAATAGCCTTGACTCTTCCGGAAGGCCTTGTTGATAATTGGTACTGTTTTTACTGTTTTTACTGTTTTTACTGTTTTTACTGTTTTTACTGTTTTTACTGTTTTTACTGTTTTTACTGTTTTTACTGTTAGTTCTGTTGGTACTCGCTACCCAGCTTACCGGTGTATTTGATACATATTCGTCTTGGTGACGTGTAAACGCTACGCCTTTTTCGTAAAGGTAGTGCGACCAATCGTTCACCTGAGAGATTAAACCCTCCTCGTTATTAGCGCAATTCAATAATGTTGCAATTTGGGTTAACGTGTTAGGAGTAAAGGTGTTAATCAGTCGTTTTCGGCTGCTTGAATTCAAGACTGCCTGTGATAAAAATGGGCGCCAGTTTTGTTCATTCCCATTTATGCTCGCCAGGAGCCAATCATCAAGAGTTGCATTTCTTTTCAGCCAAAGGCGCGATGTGAAGTATCCGTGAAATAAGTATTGGTACAATGATGCTTGTGCGCTCACCGGCTTGTCGGGTGTAGGCCCATTCGCTGCATGGCCGCATGGTTGCCTTTTTACTCCATCCCAGATCGAGTTAGTAGACGACTTGGATACATGCATCCAATTGCCTAATGGGTTATCCCCCCGCCTAGACATGAGTGAGACAGTCGATAGATACTTCTCTAGCTCTTTGATGAGCTGTTGCTCGAGCCGTTGACAAAATGCGTCTTCAAAATGTTGCAGCGGAAGCGCATCGAGTTGCAGTTTGAGTTGGTTGATCACAATGGGCTGCTTAACATCGCGCGACACACGTTCAAACACGCGGGTTATTAGCGTTCTTGCTCGCGATGCGAAGAGTTGACTGCAACGATGTTGCAGGTCGACTGCAATATCTGCGTTATGGGTCAACAGGGAAATACGCAGCCGAGTGATATGATTATCCATGGTGGATGACTCGCCTTTTTTTTGACATGTTTGCTCCAATAAATTGTGACGTTAATCATTACATGCACTCACTGGCAGTGAGTGAATTGGTATGTTAATTAACCAATGCACATTAAATACTGCCATTACTCTCTCATTGAAATAACTCTACAGTTTTAAATTCAATAACACCACACAGCTTTAGATCTAATAACACCAAATTAATGTCTGAACATCATCAACACTTTAGCTTACTTCGTCAACTTTGCGACAGAACCCATTTATTGCGGGAGAGCCAGTTTGTCTATTCGGTGAGTCGGTACCGAGACTTTATGGGACATATTTCCACCACAAATTAGTTTCATTACTCTTTGGGAGTAAATCCTCCAAGTTGCAAGAATGCAATCTCGCGATGTTTTTTGTTCGCTTGTTGAATATCAGATTTAAGCTCAGTAGCTAGCTCGTGAGACACTGCATCTGCCGCCTTACCTCCTATATTTTCCAGTCCTTCTGCTGCATGGGCAAGACCTGAAAATTTGAATATAGCCCCTAACCCTATTAATCCAACTTTGGCAACAGGATGCGGCGCAATCCTTCCTAAGGCATCAAGCCCCCCCCCAATTACGGCCCCTGTAGATAATCCAACTACAGCCGTATCTTTACCCAATTCAATTGCATCTTGTTGGGCTTTTTTCATTTCATTCATTTTTTCTTCAGTAATGGTCACTCCTGCATGAGCTACCTTCCCCGCTTTTTTGAGCCCCTCTATACCAAGCTGAACATTGTTATAAACATCTTTAGCCCCAGCCGTAGCTAATTTGGTCTTGTCTAGTTCTTTAACATCTCCAGACACTGCAAATTCAGTAACTTGTAATACCGTTTGTGCCCCATCTGCCACGGTACCTAGAATTGGGATATCACCGTGCGCTACATGGTCAAGAGCTTCTGCTCGACCTTTCAGATTCTTTTTAATTTGATCTGTTACAGAGAATTCTCTCTTTTTTTCATCAAGATGATCTAGTACTTTACTCGCTTGTTTATCACCATATGATTCATCAGGTTTGCTATCAAGAGGTCGAGCTTGTGGATTCCTATGTTTATATGCCTCATAACCAAGCCCCAACAAACCTCCGGCTATGCCAACAAAAGGATGCCCCTGCAGCGACTCTTCCTCCTTTTGCGGATGATTCTTCGGATCATCTAGAAAAAGAGATGAATCAAGTGCTGCCCGTTGCTCTTCAAGATCAACCTCTACTTCCTCAATAGGATGCCGCTCAACTTCTTTAACGGTTAAGCTATCGTCCCCTTGAATGACAGGCTCTACCCGCTGCCCATGAAGATCACCCTTTACTTCCTCAAGAGAATGCTGTTCAACTACTTTAGCGTTTAAGCTACTGTCACCTGTAGCACGTACATTCTCATTTTTCCCTCGCGCTTTTCGCCACAACTGCTCGGACGTTTTTCCACCTTTCTTCCAATCATTACCATCCTTAGAAGTTTCGAAAACACCATTTCGCACCCTGCCAAACTTACTTCTACCTCTCTTATTTGTAAATGATGAACATGGGATTTGCGTTTTTGGAATTGTGCCGACTCTATTCTGCTGAGTGCCTTGTTCTCGACCTCCATTGCTAAAGTCTTCAGCTTGCCCGTCCGAACCTTCTATCTCTTCCAAAATCCGTTCTAACTCACGAGATTCATTATCTAATTCATTCCCAGCTCGTTCAAATTCATTCCTAGCTCGTTCTAATTCATCAAGATCCTTATTAGCGTGCTGAGCGCTGTCTTCCCCGTCAATAGTTGTTTTACTATTTTCATTAAAATCCGTCAACGCCACAAGGCCACGGCTATCCCCCTCGTAGAGAGGTACAACCCGTCTTACATTTGGATTTCGCCCCTCCTGTCCATAAACTTGGTCCACAATAATCATGCTTTCGCTAATTTCTCTAAGCGTATTGACCAGCTCAGTTTCCCTAGGTAAATCTCTGATAGTTAACCCCTCGCGTATCATGTTACGGACTAGCGTGTCAGTAGCCTCTTTAGAGAGGCCCGCTGCTTCAGCCGACTCACGCACTAGGGTGATTAAAGCGTCTTGATTTGCAGAGGTCTTCGCCGCTTCCCAGCGATGAAATGGGGTATCCAATATTGACGATGCTTCATTCACCCCAGCCGTTAGCCCAAGAACTATCACCTCCCTGACGAGCTGCCATAGTGGATTACCCGTAATATCATCATTGTCTATTGCTTTTTCGATACCAAGTACGGATTCACTAATCACCGTAAGAACCAGCGTTTGCTTTATCCAAGTACCGACCCCTGCTGGAACTTTCTCTAACGCGAGGATAGTTTTTGTTACAAATCCAACGCTCAGCTTCTCCGCCGCCTCTTTGCTTACCAGCTCAAGCGCCCCCTCACCCATATTGCCGACAATGGCCTTCTTAAGTGAAGCGGCCAGTTTGGCAAAGCGTCCACCCAACATCTTACTCAGCCCTGCGCCGCCTGCCTCCTGAACCGGCGCCAAAAGCATCTCTTTAATTATCCCGCTTACCAATGCGTTTCTTTGCTCAACACTATCAGTGATAGTTGTCTTTATTATCTTAAGTGTCGTGCTGGTCAGGAAGGTGGTCATTACGCCACAGATTATGCCTGGTGCCACCCCCGGAAACAAAACGCTCAGCCCTATAGCCATAGCATAACCGGTAAGTCGCAGTGGTGTAGAAAGTACATCAAGCTGCGCCTGTAGTTCTCGCTCATGTTTAGAGCTGGTTTGATAATCGAACTCAGAAGCTATTTTATAGTGGGTTGCTTCGAGTAATTCCAAGGGCATATCTTTGTGGTTATATTCGGTCGAGACCGTGTCGAATAGCGTTCTGTCATCGCTTCTACCCGGCAGCGTGGTCGCGCGGTCATATAATGTCAAAGCGTACCTAACCTGATTGTCTGTTGGCTTGATGACCCCCATGGCAAACAATTGGAAATACCTTTTCACTGATTCCTTCATTGCTTCAACCAAACTCGGTCGCAGCCGACATCTAAGTATTTCCTCATCACTCACACGCCTGGGAGTTCTCTCGCAGTACTCGATTGCCTTCAATACTGTGGCAGGAGAAGTCACCAAATTATGCACAGAAATTAATCTCGTCACATCTTGAACGTGTGTAATAGAGTTACCTTCGAGACGGTCTGGCCTGCCATCTACGGGCTTTATGTCTAAATAGGCTGACTCTACATCACTACCAGGCACACCGGACTGGAAATTTTGTATAAACTCGGGGGTGCGAAACAGATCGTTAAGTTGCTTAAGGTCTCTTGGGATAGGAATGACCTGACCTCGAAGCACGTTCACCATGAGTCCTGAATAACCCTCTGACTCCTCACTGGACAGGGCAATATACAAAGTGTCAGTATTTCTAGGACTAAAAGGACTTCCAATGCTCGCTTTCCTACTTCCAGAGACGAACTCTTTCAACCTGTTACGGATTGTTTGTCTAATGTCATCCGAGTCCGCGTGTATTTCCATATACGGCAATTGCTGCAACCTACTTTTAAACACGCGCTCAATAAATGAACGGTTTACTCCGGGGCGATTTTCTGGATCAAGCGTTCCAAACTTTTTATTTTGATTTTTTCTGAACCAGGGTTCAGGGTCCATGGAAAAGTACTTGTTAGCCATCTCTGACCGCGTAAAAGGAAAAACTGCATCAAAATTATGTTTCGAGACTTCGACCGCAGTCAAGATCTTTTTCCTTGGTAATAAAAGTTCCCAAGTTTCCTTATCCGGCTTGTTATAAAACCCCCTAGTCTTACGAGCCATGTTTATGCCGAGCTTTTGTGCGATAACTTTAAAACTATTGATATCTTCACTTTGAACGACCTTGGTTATCTGTTTATTATCCTTACGATCAATATAAACTAGCAGCTTGCTTGGTGAATACAAAGCTTCCTTACCATCAAGTCCACGGTAAACATAAACCCTACCTTTTGTTATCTCTGACGTTCCACCTAACGTTGTGATTGTCCTTCTTATGTAGACTTCATCAAAATCTTGATCATTGAATAGGCCAGTGTAGCCAGCAGCAATAAGTTCTGCTCTGAAGGCATCGATGTCCTCTTTCCAATGGGAGCTGTTTCGCTTAAGATCCTCAGGGATGTCGTCATGCCACTCCGCAGGATGGTATGCGTTTATTTTACCTTTAGGATCCAGCCCGGCTTCAATCAGATGATTGCTAATTGCAGTATCCACCTGAAAATCGGTAATGATAGGTGCAAATGGGTGACTTCTGACTGCCTCACCAGATAACAGATAGTGCAAGGCCAACACGTTCTCGGGACTGGCCGGTGGCACTGTGAGCAAATCCTCTACTTCTTGGGGCGAGTGGGAACCTAGTAGATCATTTACCCTTTCCCTCTCCAATGAGTATGGGATATTGAATAATATTTTTGCCTGTTGCCCATTGTTGTCTTTAAGTGCTTTCAAGGCGTCGGTTGCTATCTCTATCAATCGGGTAATTCCTTGCTTCGCGCCCTCACCGTTGCAGGAGGTGAGCTGTGTGTTCCAGTATTTAATGTTTCCGTTATAAGTGTCCTCTTTTACATTTTTCGAGTATGGTCCATAGAAGATCGCCGCCGGTTTTTTATGAACGTCTGCGAACTCAGACCGGAAGCCGGCGTCAACGTCGCTATATGGACCATCATCGGCTAGCGGATCCACGTCCCGATGTAACTCTGCTAGCGCTAATACAGGCACGACATTTTCTCCCCTTTCACCCATCTCGAAGCTATTGTCCGTGCGGGTGACCAACTCGTCTGCCATCTCGGCCAAGTCTAATATACGGCCACAATCATAGAGGTGCCCCCCCTCCTGGTCTCGAATGCCTTGAACTGCAGAGTCCGATCCGTAATAGGTATTCCCATCAGGCCTATCGGCTGTAAGAAAATTCCGCTTTATCGCTACGGGAACATCTTCTGGGGAGCTTATCATGACATAAGGATTAGAGGAGCTTTGGAGGTTGATGAGGAGCCCTGTATGGTAATTACCGTCGGGAGCGTGGCGATTACCGTCGGGAATTTCGCTGGGAATAAAAAAAGCATTGCTTGCTTTATAGACAGACGATCGGCCGCGCCTTGCATCCAAGGGAACGACACCTACCACGCCGTTGAGCGCATCTTGTGCACATTTTCGGGCTTCGAGACTTAGCCTCTGGTCATTCACTGCGCGTTCCAGAGCATTCTGTATGGCCACCGAATAGATGCCTCTTTTCTCTTCATCGATGAGTCTCGTGTAGGCTAAGGCTTTTGCTCGTATCTCCGCGGCTTTCCTGATGTTCGACTCCGCATCGCGACCAACTACGGGGAGCCCGTTAGCTTCGGCAAATGCTTCAACGCCTCCGGCTTCCCGAACCACTTTTTTTACGTCTTCGGCATTAATCAGACTGCTCGAAAACGCGACATTCAAGGTTGCTTTATAAAAATACATATCCAGGTTTCCTGGACTGTCAAACCACGGCTTAATTTTTGTGCTTCGGAAATACGCAATAGTTTCAGCCTGCTTACGCACGGACCAATGCCGGTAATCATTAATGAACAACTTCTCCTGAAGAGTAAATCCGGACCTGATGCGAGAGGGGAGTTCGTGAAATACCTTCCTTTTTTGTTCATAGATTTCATATTGTTTATTTTTTCCGTAAATGCTATTAAGCCTATACCCAGGGTAAGTTTTAGCCGCTTGTTGGAGGCTGGGATCCCATGCTTCCCTGGAAGTTACAGTTGATGTGACGGTTATATCGGTGTATGCCATGTCATCACTGTCACCATCACCAGAGTAAGCCATTCTCAAAACAGGCTTCTCATTCCTCTGACCATAGAACTCACGCCGGTAATCGTTCTCACTCAAGCCCTTAGGTCCCTGAGCAAACCTTCTCATCCATTCCGAGTCTGAGAAGTGATACATTATTCCATACTCATCGGTGTAATCCACCCCGGCAACTAGGTGCTCGGACATCAGACGATTACCTTCAGTGGTGACCCTCTTTTCATAAGCCGTTATCGTGACTGGGTTGTTGTGAAGGTGAAGATGCCGCATTTCATGAAACAGGACTATCGACGCGTCGCGCTTGAGCCAGGGCTTGCCCGCCAGTGCGTCCGTGCTGCTCGCGGACATCGGGTTCCAAGGGTCGAAGGTAATGACTCCCGTCTCAAGGTCTGTTTTGCTTTTGTAATACGTCCGACTCCCTTCTTTTC
>JAESRG010000061.1 GCA_016764785.1 Paracoccaceae bacterium | reverse complement strand
CAGCCATCGAGGCAGAATGGTGCGGGGTGCGAAACGGCCTTGTGCGTGAAATTCCGCCCTCATCCAACAGCCCGGCCAGTGAATGGATCATCGACGTTTCCAACGCTTCATGCGCGCTGAGCGGCGGTAAAATACCGGGTAAACGGGCGGCCAACATCGACTTACCAGACCCCGGAGTGCCGACCATCAGAAAATGATGCGCGCCGGCTGCGGCGATTTCTAATGCGCGTTTGGCTTTTTCTTGGCCGCGCACGTCGTGCAAGTCTTTCAGTGATGTTTGGGTGACAACTTCGCCAGGTGTGGCGTCAGGCAAAATATTTCGGCCCGCAAAATGGTTCACTAAATCACTTAGATTCTTGGGCGCGAGGACTTGAACGGCGCCTACCCAAGCGGCCTCAGCACCACAGGCATGGGGGCAAATCAAGCTGCATTCTGCTTCGGCGGCAGCGATCGCGGCGGGCAATGCGCCGTTGACGGCCACCAGCGCGCCGTCCAATGACAGCTCGCCCAAGGATAGATATTGCGCCATCTGTTCTTTGGGGAAAACGTCCATCGCGGCGAGTAACGTCAGGGCGATCGGCAAATCGAAATGTGACCCGACTTTGGTAATATCGGCAGGCGAAAGGTTAACGGTGATGCGTTTGGCGGGCGGGGCTAGGCCCATTGCTGTAATGGCCGCGCGCACCCGTTCCTTGGCCTCAGACACAGCTTTATCAGGCAGGCCGACCAGATTAAATGCAGGAATACCAGAGGCTAACGAGACCTGAACCTCGATCAGTTTTGCCTCGACCCCTTGGAAGGCAACGGTGTAACTGCGGGCAATCATTAACGTCTCCGGATGTGAATACGTTAATGTGTCGATATAAGCGTTTAGTTTTAGTTAATTTTTATCAAAATCCGGCCAAGGGCTGGCGGGAATATCCAAATTATAACCTGGCTGAACATAGTTCTCGGCCAAACCGTCATTGCGCCATGTGTTGAAATCAGCGTCGGCCATTGCTGTGTTGGCATAGGCCGTGCTGGTCGCGCCAAGCGGCAGGGCATAGGTCACCATGCGCGTCACAACCGGCGTGTAAAACACATCAGCCAGCGAATATTTTCCGAACAGCCAAGGCCCATCTGCGCCAAACCGGTTGCGCGCATCGGTCCAAATTTCCTCAATGCGCGCAACGTCAGCCAGAACCGCCGGTGACGGCTGAAAATCCTTGTAAATATGCAGTAAATTCATCGTGCAATCGGTACGGAGCGCCGAGAAACCGGCATGTATTTCAGCCACAATTGACCGCGCGATCCCGCGTGCCACAGGGTCGGTTGGCCACATGTTAATCTCGGGATGACGCTCATTCAGCGTTTCGGCGATCGCCAATGTGTCCGAGATAATGATCGGCCTAGCCCCGTCGATCCGCATGGCGGGAACGGTTTTTCCGCCGCCAAAATCAGCCAGCATGTCGACGAATTCCGGTTGATACATCCGTGCGGTTTTAATTGTCACCGGAATATCGAATTTCTGAAACATCAGCCAGCCGCGCAGGGACCAGCTGGAATAAATGCGATCAGCAATTGCAAGAGTGTAAGACATTCTGTTTCCTTTTTCAGGAGTGATAACGCACAGGGTTCCCGCCGTCTAATCAGCATTGTGAAACAGTGCTATCAGGGAACGTGATTAACGCCCTGAATGCTCCACGCGCCGGATTCTCGTGCGAATTCAAGCCGTGTCACTGACAGGTTTTCAATGCGGAATGAGAAAACCGACTTGGGCGACAGATTTCCGGCTAGTTGGATCGCGGCTAAAATAGTGCCAAAATGCGCCACCGCAATGATGTTTTCGGCGGTGCTGGTGGCTGAAATTTCGGCGATGGCGCCATGAATGCGCTGGCTGAAATTATTCCAGCTTTCGCCGTTGGGCGGGCAGGCATTACCCGGGTTTTCCCAAAATGCACGCGATAATTCAGGGTCAGATTCAGCAACTGAGGCGAATTCCCGTGCCTCCCAATCGCCAAAATGCATTTCGCGAATGCTGGCCGCGTGGGCCAGCCGATTGCGGTTTCCGGCCACCGCATCAGCGGTGGCGCTGGCGCGGATCAGGTCTGATGAAATCAGGTCTGCGTCATCTGGCAACAAGTCGTGCAGCCGCTTGATTTTTTTGACGTCGCTCAGATCAGCGGGCATGTCTGTGTGGCCAATAAAACTTGTCGCGTGGGTTGGTCCGTGTCGCACCCACCACCATTTTTGTGTCATATCAAACCCTTTGGTAACGTGCCTTTCAGCACCAGTGGCAGACCCGCCGCAACAAAAATTGCTAGATCACTGATTTGCGCGACCTGTTGGTTTAGAATGCCTTGCGCATCGCGAAACCTGCGCCCCAAACGGTTTTCAGGGACAATGCCCATGCCGACCTCGTTTGACACCGAAACTACCTGACCTTGGCAATCGTTGATGGCGCGCAAAAGGTTGATTTGCTCTGTTTCAACATCGTGGTCGGCCAACATAATATTCGACAACCAAAGCGTTAAACAGTCGATCAGCACGATTTGTCCGGCCTGAATTTCGTTAAGCGCGCCAACCAGATCAATTGGTACTTCGATAACTTTCCACGCGGTTCCGCGGCGCAATTTATGCGTTTCCACCCGTTGAGCCATTTCAGAATCGTAGACCTCGCTGGTGGCGATATAGACGGGCGTCAGGCCACTGGCCAAAACCAGCCGTTCCGCAAATTCTGATTTGCCAGACCGCGCGCCACCAAGAACCAGCGTTGAGCGGGAAATTTTACCGTTTTGTGTCATGCTTTGCCCTTTCGATCATAAGGTGCTTGAGTTGTTTCACCGCAATAATTAGCTTACAGGTAACAAATGAGTTTTAAAAAAGCGAGCGCCATAAATGCTTAAGGGCCGGAAAATATTGCTAGTGATAGGGGGCGGCATTGCTGCGTATAAGTGCCTCGATTTGATGCGCCGTTTGCAAGATCAGGGTGCGCAAGTGGTGCCCGTGCTGACCCGTGCTGGCGCTGAATTTGTGACACCGCTGTCGGTTTCGGCGCTGGCAGGGCAAAAAGTGCACCAAGATCTGTTTGATCTGGATGCGGAATCCGAGATCGGTCATATCCAGCTTTCGCGCGCTGCTGACATTATTGTGGTGGCCCCTGCAACGGCTGATTTGATGGCAAAAATGGCCAATGGGTTGGCCAATGATCTGGCCTCAACCTTGCTGATGGCGACCGATAAACCGGTGTTGATTGCGCCCAGCATGAACGTGCGGATGTGGCATCATCCGGCCACACAGCGCAACGTGGCAACCCTGAAATCGGACGGCATTCATACGGTCGGCCCTGATGAGGGTTCAATGGCGTGTGGAGAGTTCGGCTTAGGCCGAATGGCTGAACCCGCCGATATAATTGACGCGATCAAAACGGTTCTGAATAACGGGCCGCTAAAGGGAAAACATATTGTTATCACCTCGGGGCCAACCCATGAACCAATTGATCCGGTGCGATATATCGCTAACCGATCGTCTGGAAAACAAGGTGCGGCGATTGCCTCAGCATTGCTGGCGCGGGGCGCTGCCGTGACATTTATCACGGGGCCAACGCATGAGCCGTTACCGGATGGGGCGGCCATTGTTCAGGTTGAAACCGCGCTGGAAATGTTGAACGCGGTTGAGGCCGCCGGCCCGTGCAATGTTGCGATCTTTGCCGCTGCAGTGGCTGACTGGCGGGTGAAAGATGCTGTCGATTCCAAGATCAAAAAAACTGGTAAAGGTGACCTGCCGGAATTTGATCTGGTCGAAAATCCGGATATTCTGAAATCTGTGGCGCAGCGCACAGAAAACCGGCCTGAACTGGTGATCGGCTTTGCCGCTGAAACCGATAATGTTCTGGAAAACGCGACAGCAAAACGGTTGCGCAAGGGTTGTGATTGGATTTTGGCCAATGATGTTAGCCCCGAAACCGGCATTATGGGCGGCGACAAGAACAAGGTTTTACTGATCTCGGATACTGGCGTTGATGCGTGGCCTGAAATGTCAAAATCCGAAGTGGCCAACCGGTTGGCTAACAAGATTGTGGAGGCCCTTGGTGACTCAAATTCTTAAAATTTTGCGGGTTGTTGATGCCGATGCCGACCTGCCTTTGCCCGCCTACCAAACCCTCGGGGCGGCAGGAATGGACCTGCGTGCTGATACACGCGGCGAGAATTTTTGTTTAAAACCGGGTGATCGTCATCTGTTCAAAACTGGCCTGTGTTTCGAAATTCCCGATGGGTATGAGGTGCAAATCCGTCCGCGTTCGGGCCTTGCGCTAAAACATGGGGTCACCACCCTGAATGCCCCCGGAACGATCGACAGCGATTATCGGGGCGAGGTCGGCGTGATTTTGATAAATCATGGTCATACTGACTTTGATGTGCAGCATGGTGACCGGATCGCCCAGATGGTTTTTGCCAAAGTCACGCGTTGTGAAATCGTTGAGGTTCAAGACCTTACCAGCAGCCAACGGGGCGCTGGTGGGTTCGGATCAACGGGGAAATAACGATGATTACGCTGTCCAAAAAAACATCATTAGCGCTTGAGGCCGTGCTGGATATTGCCTTTAATTCTCGCCCACATCCGGTGCAGTCCAAGGATATTACCGAACGGCAAGGTATTCCGCAGCGTTATCTTGAACAGGTTTTGCAGCAGCTTGTGAGGCACGGCATTCTGAAGGGGGTGCGTGGGCCACGCGGTGGTTATACGCTGGCAAAAGAACGCCGCCGGATCACCCTTGGTGATGTGCTGCGTGTCATTGATAAGATGGATTGCGAGGATGACCAGACTACTGGCTCTCGGTTGGGTGCAGTGATTATCGACCCAATCTGTAAAGCCGTTCAGGCAGAAATATTAAGCAGATTTGATGAACTGACGATGGAAGATCTGTGCAATCAGGCCGCTGAGGCTGGCATTGTTCGTGCTGGCGACGAGAAAAACGACTTTACGATATAGAAACCCGAGGAGAAAACCATGCCACTACCGCCAAAAGGAAAGATTTACGGGGACATCACCGAGACATTCGGAGGCACACCGCTGGTGTGTCTGTCACGTTTTGCTGCCGCCCATAACGTTAAGGCCGAAATTTGTGCCAAGCTGGAGTTTTTTAACCCGCTTGGCTCGGTCAAAGACCGGATCGGGGTGGCGATGATTGATGCGCTTGAGGCCTCGGGGCAGTTAAAACCTGGCGGGGTTCTGGTTGAACCAACATCCGGTAATACCGGCATTGCGCTGGCATTTGTTTGCGCCGCGCGGGGCTATCGTTTGATTCTGACCATGCCGGAAAGCATGTCGATTGAACGACGTAAAATGCTGGCCCTGTTGGGCGCTGAACTGGTGTTGACCGAGGCCGCATTGGCGATGCCCGGCGCCATTGCGAAAGCTGAGGAACTGGTGGCGGAAATTGACGGGGCAATTATACCGCAACAGTTCGAAAACCCTGCCAATCCCGCGATTCACACAGTCACCACCGCCGAGGAAATCTGGGCAGATACTGGCGGTGACGTTGATGTGTTTATCTCGGGCGTGGGCACGGGCGGCACATTGACCGGCGTGGGCAGCGTTTTGAAAGCTCGTAAGCCTGACGTAAAAATCGTTGCGGTAGAACCCGAGGATTCGCCGGTGCTTTCGGGTGGCGATCGTGGCCCGCATAAAATTCAGGGCATTGGCGCTGGGTTTGTTCCAAAAATTTTAGATACCGGCCTGATTGACGAGATCCTGACCATCGGCAATGAAACCTCGTTCGAGATGGCGCGCAGTGTTGCCAAACTTGAAGGAGTTCCGGTTGGCATTTCATCCGGCGCGGCCTTGGCAGCAGCGGTTGAAATCGGCCAACGCCCTGAAATGGCAGGTAAACGCATCGTTGTGATCTTGCCAAGTTTTGCCGAACGCTATTTGTCTTCGGCATTGTTTGAGGGGCTTTAGTGTCCATACTTTACGGCGGTGGGCTTTGGTCGATTGGCATTCTGATGGCCCTTGCGTTTGGATACGCGAGGGTTTTCGATGCGGGTCGACGGGGCTATTATTTTATTGCCTTCTTGGCCACTGTCGTGACGGTATTCTCGCAGTTATTGCCCAGAACCCATCCGTTTTACCAAAGTACAAACGATGATTTGTGGGTGTTGTTTTGGTGCGGCATGATCGCCATTCCGGTCGGTATTTACACGTTGTTCATTCGCTGGGCACGCCGAAAAGTCGAGGCCAGAAATGACACCTGAACAAGTTGAACGTTATGCGCGCCATATCGTGCTGCGTGAAATTGGCGGGCCGGGGCAAAACAAGCTTTTGGGCGCCAAAGTGCTGTGCATCGGGGCCGGCGGGCTTGGCAGCCCAGCGTTGATGTATTTGGCGGCGGCTGGGGTTGGCACGCTGGGAATCGTGGACGACGACGTTGTCAGCCTGTCAAACCTGCAACGGCAGGTTTTGCACGATACCGATAAGGTTGGCGATCTGAAAACCGACAGCGCCACCGCAGCGATCAACCGGATAAACCCCGAAATTACTGTGGTTTCTCACACCGAACGGCTGACCGAAAGCAACGCGGCTGATATCATTAGCCGCTATGATTTGGTGCTGGATGGCTCGGATAATTTCGAAACCCGTTATCTGGTGAATGCCACTTGTGTGGCCCTAAAAATACCACTGATTTCAGCCGCGATGAGCCAGTGGGAAGGTCAGATCAGCCTTTATGACCCAGCTAATGGCGGCCCGTGTTACGCTTGCGTTTTCCCCGAACGCCCCGCCGCTGGCCTCGCGCCCAGTTGTGCTGAGGCAGGGGTGATGGGCGCTTTGGCTGGTGTCATGGGGTCGATGATGGCGGGCGAAACGATCAAGCATATTACTGGTGCAGGCGAGACATTATGCGGTCAATTGTTGATTTACGATGCGCTGTACGGCGAGATGCGTAAGATAAAAACCTCGGCTAATACCAGCTGCAAAACCTGTCAGCAGGGGTGAGGTGATTTGTCCGTTTTATCTGTGCGAAAATCTGGTAATATCTGTCTATCACCGGAGGTAGAGATGAATTCTGACCCTGAAAACACATACGACATTGTTATTATCGGCGCTGGCCCCGCGGGCCTTAGCTTTGCGTGCTGTCTGGCTGGCACCGACCTGAAAATTGTAATGGTTGAGCGATCACCACTAGAAATTCTGGAAAATCCGCCAGAGGATGGCCGCGATATTGCGCTCACCCATTCGTCGGAACAGGCGTTGAAAGATTTGGGCATGTGGGATGATTTCCCCGAAGATCAACTGGGTCTTATTCGAGAGGCCAAGGTGCTGAACGGTCGATCAGCTTACGTGTTGCATTTCGATAGCGCCAAGACCAGCGCAGATTATCTGGGGCATTTGGTGCCCAACTATATTATCCGCCGCGCTGCCTATAATTCGGTGAAAGATTGCAAGAATATTTCGATCATCGCGGGCGTTGAGGTCTTGGACGTGACCACCAATATTACCGAGGGTTCGGTGACGCTTTCAGACGGTCGCACCCTGCACAGCAAACTAGTGATCGCGGCCGACAGCCGGTTTTCGACCACCCGTAAAAAAATGGGCATTGGCGCTCAAATGCAAGACTTTGGCCGTGTGGTGATTGTGTGTGAGATGACCCATACCAAGCCTCATAATAATACCGCGTTTGAGTGTTTTCACTATGATCAGACATTGGCGATTCTGCCGATGTATGGCGATAAGTCCTCGGTTGTGGTGACACTGCCAGCTGACAAATCGGATCGTCTGTTGGCGATGTCACCAACAGAATTCGCGGCCGATATTCAGCGTCGGTTTGGCGCGCAACTTGGCGACATGACGCTGGTGACCAAACTGCACCCTTATCCGTTGATCGGGGTTTATGCTGACAAGTTTGTGACCACCCGTTTTGCCTTGATGGGCGACGCCGCCGTGGGCATGCATCCGGTAACGGCGCACGGGTTTAACCTTGGGTTAAAGGGGGCTCGGACGTTGGCGAGCGAAATTAAAGCGGCATTGGCAAATGGCACCGATATTGGCGCTGCCTCAGTATTGGGCCGTTATCAGGCCAAGCATCGCCGCGTGGCGCGCCCGCTTTATGTCGGTACAAATGCGTTGGTAAAACTATTTACCGACACCACAGTTCCGGGCCGTATTTTGCGCGGCGCGGCCTTAAGGTTGGGGAACATTTTGCCACCGGTGAAAAGCCGCATTGTGCAGCAATTGACCGAGATCGACGTTTAAAGCATCGCCGGCACGACTTGATCCGGCGGGCGGTGTCCGTCGGCGAAGGTCTTGATATTGATGATAACTTTTTCACCCATATCCAAACGCCCCTCAACCGTGGCGCTGCCCATATGGGGCAGCAATAACACGTTGTCCAAACCGCGCAGGCGTGGGTTGATGTCGTTGCCGTTCTCGTAAACATCCAGGCCAGCGCCAGCGATTTCTCCGCCGCGCAACATGCGGGTTAGGGCGTTTTCGTCGATGACCTCGCCGCGTGCGGTGTTGATGATCACCGCGTCGGGTTTCATCAATTTCAAACGTCGCGCGTTCAGCAAATGAAAGGTGCTGGGCGTGTGGGGCACATGGATCGACAGGATGTCGACGCGGGCCAGCATTTGGTCGAAGCTCTCCCAATAGGTTGCCTCAAGCGCCGATTCGGTATCAGCGTGCAAACGTCGGCGGTTATGGTAATGCACCTGCAAGCCGAACGCCCTTGCGCGACGGGCAACGGCCTGACCAATGCGGCCCATACCCAAAATGCCCAGCCGTTTACCGCCGATTCGGCGACCCATCAGAGCGGTTGGGCTCCAACCTTGCCACTCGCCTTTTTGCATCATCAGATTGCCTTCGCGCAATCGGCGGGTCACGGCCAGAATCATCGTCATGGTCATGTCTGCGGTGTCATCGGTCAATACGCCGGGCGTGTTTGACACCATGATGCCGCGCTGCAATGCGGTTTGCACATCAATATGGTCAAACCCTGCGCCGTAATTGGCAATCAGCCGCAACTGATCACCGGCCTGCGCCAGCAACGCTTGATCGATTTTGTCGCCAAGTGTTGGCACCAAAACATCTGCGCGCTGCAACGCGTCGGCGATTTCCGCGCGGGTCATGGGGGTATCCGAGGTATTAAGCTCAACGTCGAACAGCTCTTTCATGCGGGTTTCAACGGGTTCGGGCAGTTGCCGCGTAACGATAACTTTTAGGGTTTGGGCCGACATGGTATCAATGGTTCCTTTACGCTGAGGATTTCGGTTATAATGGCAGGGAAATCGACGCAGGGAAATCAAAAAACAAACCTGTGCGGTGATTGGCGCATGCAGGTGTATTTTTATGAACAACTTTTCAAGATTATTAACGGCGGGAATGCTGGCATTATTGCCTGTCGTCGCGTTTGCGCAGCAAGGCGACGTGGGGCCGGTCACCAACTTACCGTTGCCGCGTTACGTGTCGATGAAGGCCGTGCGGGCCTATGTTCGGCGTGGCCCAGCCCAAACCCATCGGATCGATTGGGTGCTGAACCATCGCGGAACACCGCTGCAGGTCACGGCTGAATATGGCAACTGGCTGCGGGTGATTGATGCTGATAGCGCGGGCGGCTGGGTGCATCGCTCGTTGCTCAGCGGGGTTCGAACTGTTGTGGTTACCGACGACAAAGCTCTGCTTTTTGAAACACCAGACGAAGACGCGCTGCCGATCGCCGAGGCCGAAAAAGGCGTGATTGCGCGGTTAGGCCCGTGTCAGATTGAATGGTGCGAGGTAACCGTCGATGGCTTTACGGGATGGGTGTTGAAAATTGCTATCTGGGGCATAGATGCCGCTGAAATCAGAGAATAAACCATGGGTTCTGTTATGGCGTTGTTATACGATCTAAGCGCGTGGACGCGCATGTCAACAAAAGGCCCGCCGCATAAATGACCGACATAACAGATAAAAGCGTTCAGGGCGTCACGCTGATTTCGGCTTCGGTTTTTGCGATGGCCTTTGCGGATGCGATTGTAAAATTGATCAGCGATGACCTGACGCTTTGGCAAGTATTTCTGGGGCGCTCAATTTTTTCGATTGTTATTCTGGTGGTGGTGGCTCGATTTATTGGCACCAAACTTCGGGTCGTTTCACGGTTCTGGGTGCTGGTGCGCACCGGCTGTTTGATTTGCATGTGGCTGTTTTATTACGGATCATTTCCGGTGCTAAGCCTGTCTGTCGCGGCCGTTGCCATGTACACCTTTCCGATCATGACGGCGCTTTTTGCGACGTTGATTTTTGGTGAACCGGCCAGCAAACGCCAATGGCTCGGCATTGTGATCGGCTTTGTCGGCGTGGTGGTTATTTTACGACCTGGATCTGATGCGTTTTCGTGGTTTGCCTTGCTGCCCGTGGCGGGTGCTGCATTCCTTGCGATGGCAATGCTGTTGACCCGCACCAAATGCCGACAAGAATCGCCGCTGGTTTTGTCGTTGGTTTTGGCCATTGCATTTCTAATTGCTGGGGTGGGCGGGAACGTGGTTTTGTCCAGCCTGCCATTGGCTGATGAAACCCGCGCGGCCTTTCCGTTTTTGCTAAACGGATGGCGCGCGATGTCAGCATATGAATGGCGTTTGTTGGCGTTGATCGGGGTGATGTCTACCGCAATTTTTGCTGGCATCGCACGGGCATATCAAATCGCGCCACCGGCAATTGTTGCGACGTTTGATTATATTTATCTGGTGTCTGCCGCAATATGGGGGTTCGTTTTTTTTGCTGAAAAACCGGGTGCGCTAACACTTTCCGGCATGGCATTGATTATTTTTGCCGGTATTTTGGCGGCCATGCCGACGGCGAAGCCGCGTCAAATTGACTAGGCTGCGACGCCGGCACTGATTTCTTAGTCGTCGTTTTCTGATGGCCAAGCTGCCCACGGAAACGGCTTAATTTCGGTGTTCATCGTTTGAAAGCTGACCACTTGGCGAAACCATTTGCTTAGCGCGTTGCCAAAACCGATGATGCCCTCATTTTTTTCGCCTTTGATCAAAAGCCAAAAGAACTGAACCACAGCGACAACGGCCAGAACTGTTCCGGCCAAATTCATCAAAAACAAAAAGACCAGCATAAGTAACCCGCGCATCCAGACACCCTTGCGGCGCTCGGATTCTCGGTTGTTTGATACGTTTTCCATTGGGATCTCCTGTCCAGATTTGATATGTTTATGCTATTAACATAAGCGAAATTCGCTCAGTATCAATAGGGCGACAAAAAATAATTCAGATTCTACAAAACCCCGAGCGCGGCCAGATGAGACTGCATTTCCAGCGGTAATTCTTCAACACCTTCAATGAATGGTGTGGTGTCGCGCGGGGCGTCCTCAGCCTTCAAATATCGCCAGCCTTGAAAGGCACGGCGGGGTTGAGGGACGGTCTGCATCAGCACTGGGTCCAGCACAATACCGCAACGACGAATGCTGTCCTGACCGATAACTTCATCTAACCGAATGATCTTTTGACGTACTAAAACCTGACCTTTGATCACCCAATAAATTGATCCACCGTCCAGCAATTCCTCAGCGCGTCGCGGCCACATACGGGTTACATGGCGCGGTTGATTGCCGGTTAACGCCATGTTTTCAGCCTGCCACGCGGCTTTTGACGCCACGCTTTCGGTCCCTACGCTCAATTTTACCAGATGAAGTTTAGTCATGTTAACTATTTAACAGTTTGCCGCCAAACGTCACGCAATTTTTTGGCTGCTTGAAATGTAGCCGCGTTGGACGTAAATTGACCGCCGCACCCCCAACCATATGAGATCAAAATGACCGATTCCGTTAGCACACATGCCGCGTGGCAAGACATTTCCGTAGATGTTTTGCGGGAAAAATACGCAAAAGGCGACGAGCAAAGCCTAGATGCAGAAGCGATGGTTGCGGCGATTCGGCAACGGGTGGCGCGGGCCTTGGCCGCAGTTGAAAAAGACCCGGAACAGCATCAAAAATCGTTCCTTGAGGCCCAAGAAAACGGGTTTATCGCAGGTGGGCGGGTGAATTCTGCGGCGGGTGCCGGAATCAAAAACGTTACCCTGATTAACTGTTTTGTGCAGCCGGTCGGTGACAGCGTGTCGGGCACGGTGGATGGCAAAGTCGGGATTTATCACGCTTTGCGTCAGGCCGCCGAAACCATGCGGCGCGGCGGCGGCGTTGGGTATGATTTTTCCAGCATTCGCCCGCGCGGGGCGCTGGTTGTAGGTACATCTTCGTCGGCCTCGGGGCCGGTTTCGTATATGCATGTGTTCAACCAAAGCTGCGCTACCGTCGAATCAGCAGGGGCGCGGCGCGGCGCCCAGATGGGCGTTCTGCGGGTTGATCACCCCGATATTGAGGAATTTATTTCCGCCAAACGCACCAAAGGTCAGCTGTCGAATTTCAACATTTCGGTTGGCATGTCAGACGCGTTTATGCAGGCCGTGGATCAGGACGCAGAATTTGATTTGGTGCATAAGGCTGAACCGGCCAGCGGCGGTGTGCGGCAGGGCGATTTATGGGTCTACAAAAGCGTGCAGGCGCGTGCGCTTTGGAACACCATCATGCGCAATACCTATGAGGCTGCCGAGCCGGGGATTTTGTTTCTTGACCGGATCAACGCTGAGAATAACCTACATTATTGCGAAGTGATTGAGGCCACCAACCCTTGCGGCGAAATACCGATTCCCGACCACGGTTGTTGCTGTTTGGGCAGCATGAATTTAACCAAATTTGTGACTGATCCGTTTGGCAATGCCAGCTTTGATTTTGACGGCTTTGCTGTCGCGGTTACCACTGCTGTGCGGATGCTCGACAATGTTCTCGATGCCACCGTGTGGCCGCTGGACGAGCAAGCCGCTGAGGCAGAAAATAAGCGCCGTATTGGTCTTGGATATACCGGGCTGGGTGATGCATTGATTATGCTAGATCTTCGGTATGATACTGAAAAAGCGCGCAAATTTGCGGCTGACATAACACGGCACATGCGTGATGTCGCCTATCGTGCCAGTATCGCACTGGCGCAGGAAAAGGGGGCGTTTCCGCTTTTTGACGCTGACAAGTTTTTACAATCTGGCATGGCAAAACGATTGCCGGATGATCTGCGTGCCGAGATTTCCAAACACGGTTTGCGCAACTCGCATCTGCTGTCGATCGCGCCGACCGGCACGATTTCTTTGGCGTTTGGCGACAATTGTTCGGGCGGCATCGAACCGGCATTTTCGTGGTTTTATAACCGTAAAAAACGTGGGGCTGACGATGAAATGCTGTCTTATCGCGTCGAAGATCATGCCTATCGAGTTTACCGCGAGCAGGGCGGTGACGAGGCCAAGTTGCCCGACGCTTTTGTCGGGGCGATGGACATTTCAGCGATGGATCACATGAAGATGCAGGCCGCGATTCAACCATATATTTGCGCGGCGATTTCCAAGACCGTGAACGTGCCAGCCGATGCGTCTTTTGACGATTTTGAGGGGCTGTATCTGGCCGCATGGAAAGCCGGTTTAAAGGGAATTACTACCTATCGGCCTAACGATATTACCGGCTCGGTGTTATCACTGTCAGAAGAATCGAAAACCGATTTCAGCACCCCGATGGACCGCCCCCAACAACTAGAAGGTAACACCTATAAAATTCGCTGGCCCGAATCCGAGCACGCAATTTACATCACCATCAATGACATAATTTCCGACGGCCAACGCCGTCCGTTTGAGGTGTTCATTAATTCAAAAAACATGGAGCATTTCGCTTGGACAGTGGGCCTGACACGGATGATTTCAGCGGTATTTCGCCGCGGTGGCGACATCAGTTTTGTGGTCGAAGAATTGAAAGCGGTGTTTGATCCACGCGGTGGCGCGTGGATGGGGGGCAAGTATATTCCGTCGATTCTGGCGGCCATCGGCGGCGTGATCGAGGAGCACTTGGTGCAGATAGGCTTCATGGAAGCCGGGGCCGCACTAAAGCAAGACCCTGAGGCAAAAGCGTCGGACAGGCCCAAGGGCCCAGCCTGCCCAAAATGTGGGCAATATGCGGTGCGGATGCAAGAAGGGTGCATGACCTGTTCAGAATGTGGGCATTCTAAATGCGGCTAGGCCCTTAGCCGCAGTTGTCCTATGTGGGACACACCATAACTTGGCCACTTAGGGGTATTTTTTTGACCACTCCACACAGATCAAATGACCACCAACGGACCCTCTGTTGGTGTGTAATGGAACGTAACGTGACACTTATTGACGCAGACTTGCCAGCTTTTGACATCTAATCTGCAATTTTTGCGTTTAAACATTTAGCTTTGGCCAGATACACATTGCAAAAGTGTTCGGCACCGATTTTGATATACGCTCGGCATTTCGTTATTGGGTCTTTTGCTGGGGTATCGCTCTGATCAGAATCGCATACGCTGCTTATTGCGGAGTGGCTGGTCAGTCGGCCCGATCTGTGTCGAACGCGCGCTCCAATTTGGACTGGTCGTATTCATTATTAGTAAAGTAACTGATGTGCTTAGAAAATCGTTGTGCTCGGCATGCGAACTTCGAAAGTATCGGTCGACGCAATGTGATAAGAGCTCTGCCGCCCCAGCCTCAATCTTCGAGGCCACTATGGGCTTCGGCATCTGCGCGACAGGCAATGTTTTTCTGTCGAGCGGCACCCCGTCACAATCAAGAATCTGCACCGCAGCACGCGATGTAGTGGTTAATGTCCACAGCGGGCTTATTCTGTTCTCTCAACTGAGTTGGTGCGGGTCAGAAGAGTCTGCAATGCTTTAAAATGTTCGCAGGACATCACCACAAAATGAGGTTTCCCATATCTGGTGATCATGACAGGCTCGCTTTGAAGCGCCGCAAGGTTACTTTCGAGGTTCGACATCATCCCAATGAAGGTTCGGAGGTAAATCTTGGGCGCGTGCTGCAATGTCTTCAAACTGCACCGGAGAAAAATCCCATACGTCAACGCCTACGTTTACCGAGTTCCGCGATCCCAACCAATTGTTGTGAACATGACCAAAGAATTGGAGAGCACTACGCCTAGCATGGTTCCAAGTAATCATTGGGTAGTGACAAAGTGTGTTTGCCTGTTTGAGGGGACCATCACGCAACTCAATTAACGAAGTAACGGTATCCCAAGCCAAGTCTAGCGTCGGCTGAAGATCATGGTTTCCTACGATGAGGTGCTTGCGCGCGCCCGGAAGTTGTTCGAAGATTTCGATCAAGTAGCCCGCGTGATTGGCCCGAGGACCAAAGGCAAAATCGCCGACAATCCAAAGATCATCGTCATGACCAACTCTCTCACGCATGTTGCTGATCAAGGCCAGATCCATCTGTTCAACGGACGAAAAGGGTCGATCACAAAACTTCATCACATTTTCATGCCCGAAATGAGTGTCGGCTGTGTTCTAGGAATTATCCACACTGGTATCTCTGAGGATCAATTTCCATCTAGCCAACTCATCAAACAAGCTGCTAATCTCGTTCGAGGTTGAGGCGCTATAGCGCACCAAAAATTTCAACGAAATCAACAGCGGATAAATGAAACCCCGGGCTGTTA
>JAESRG010000060.1 GCA_016764785.1 Paracoccaceae bacterium | reverse complement strand
TTGAGGAAATACCAGACGCAAAACACCAGAAAGATTGAGAAATAAATCACCGGATCGTATGAAAACAGCAGCTCTCCGACGATCGGCAAATCACTTAGCCCCTCAATGTTCAGTCGCGGCGTGGCCGGTGGTTTGATGCCGTTATAATCACCGCCCAGCAATGCCGCCAACCCCAACCCGAACAGGGTTAATGCAAGGCCGGTGGCAACTTGGTTCGACAGTAAAAACTGGGTCAAAAATGCAAAGATCGCGGCCACCATTGCGCCACCAATCATCGCGGCCAACATGCCCACATAGGGTGATCCCGATTCGGTCGCGGCGATAAAACCGGTGACAGCACCGATAATCATCATGCCCTCAACCCCAAGGTTCAGAACACCCGATTTCTCAACAACCAGTTCACCAAGGGCTGCCAGCAAAATCGGGGTTGCAGCCCCGATCATCAACACAATCATGGCAACCGGATTTAGGGATGAAAGATCCATTACACGGCCCTCCGTTTAAAGCTGATTTTATAGCTTACCAATATTTCCACCGCCAATAAGAAGAACAGCATCATGCCCTGAAATACCGTGACCGCCGCCGCCGGAAGTTGCAGGGTGAATTGCGCGTTTTCGCCACCAATATAGGTGCCCGCCAAAACCACCCCCGCCAGCAAAATGCCAACAGGATGCAAACGGCCCAGAAAGGCCACAATGATGGCGGTAAATCCGTACCCCACGGGGAAGGTTGTGGTCAGCAGCCCCGCAGGGCCCGTGACCTCAAACATACCAGCCAAACCGGCCAGCGCGCCTGAAATACCCAGACAGACGGCGATAATAATCGACGGGTTCACACCCGCAAACCGTGCGGCGCGGGGGGAATCTCCGGTCAGTTTAATACTGAACCCGAGCGAGTGTTTTTGCAATAATATCAACGCCCCAGCCAGTGCGATCAGCGCAACAACGCCGCCAACATGCAGACCTAGCGGGCTGAAAACATCAGGCAGATCCGTCACATCGTTGCGGCCAAAATTCCGGCTTTGCGGAAATCCGCGTCCATCTGGGTCTTTCAGCGGGCCAGTCACCATTGCCGCCAACAAGTTTTGTGCGACATAGACCAACATCAGCGAGACCAGAATTTCATTGGCATTAAATTTGATTTTCAAAAGCGCCGGAATCATCCCCCAAAGGAACCCGCCAAACGCCCCCGCAATGGCCATAAGCGGCAGAATCCACCAGCCCTCCATGCCCCAAAGCGCAAGGCCAACCGCCCCGCTGGCCAGCGCGCCGATAATAAACTGCCCCTCAGCGCCGATGTTCCAGACACCCGCGCGAAACCCCAGCGACAAGCCGGTGGCAATCAAAATAAGCGGCGCGGCTTTTACGAACAGCTGCGACAGGTTATAACTATCCAGAAATGGGTCAAAAAAGATGGTCCAGATGGCATCAAACGGATCAATTCCCAGCACCGCGAACAACGCGCCGCCCACCAGCATTGTCATTGCAACAGCGATCACCGGCGCCAAATACAACATTGCTTTTGAGGCTTTTTGCCTAGGTTCAAGCGTCAGCATGTGTTTCCCCTTCAAGCTGTCCGCCCATCATCAGGCCAATTTCATCGACATGCAGCCCCTCGGCCAGACGTGGTTTTGACAACGCCCCCTCGGACAAAACCGCAAATGTGTCGGATATTTCCATCAGCTCATCAAGGTCTTGGCTGATCACTAACACTGCCGCACCGCCCTCCGCCAAATCCCGAATAGCGCGGCGAATGGAGGCCGCCGCAGCCGCATCAACACCCCATGTAGGTTGATTGACAATCAACACTTCCGGATCTTGCAATATCTCGCGACCAATCACGAATTTCTGCAGATTACCGCCTGATAACGCCTTGGCTGCCACCCGAATGCCGGGGGTGCGGACATCAAATTCTTCAACAATTTGGCGGGCAAAATCAGCGATTTTCCGATGCTTCATAAACCCTTTGTTGGCCAGCCCCTTGCGAATACGCCCGGTCAGAAACGCGTTTTCTGCCAGGCTCATTGCCGGTGCAGCCGCGTGGCCAAGCCGTTCTTCGGGGCCAGTCAGCAACCCAATTTTACGGCGCTCATTAGGGCCAAGATTGCCAATCGACGCGCCATCCAGCTTAATCATATCGGCTGCTACTTTTCGTTCCCCCGACAGCGCAGCCAAAATCTCATCCTGCCCGTTGCCCGCAACACCAGCGATGCCCATGACTTCGCCGCGCCGCAACGACAGGTTTACATTTTTCAAACTGGTGCCAAATGGATCATCCGATGCCAATGACAAACCGCTAATTTCCAACAGCACGTCACCGGGGCTGAATTCTTTGGCTTTGGGCATTTCTAGCTCAGCGCCAATCATCATTTCGGCCATAGATTTTGCGGTTTCTTCGGCCGGAATACAGGTATCAACCACCTTGCCGTGCCGCAGCACAGTCGCATGGTCGCAAAGCGTGCGAATTTCGTCCAGCTTATGCGAGATATACAAGATCGCCACACCGTTTTCCGATAGTTTCCGCAAGGTGCCAAACAGTATGTCGACCTCCTGCGGCGTCAGAACACTGGTGGGCTCATCCATGATTAACAAGCGCGGATTTTGCAACAAACAACGGATAATTTCGACCCGCTGACGTTCACCCACCGACAGATCACCGATCAGCCGGTCGGGGTCCAGCGGCAGGCCATATTCATTGCTGACAGTGCGAATGCGTGCCGATAATTCTTTACGATTTGGCGCAACGCCCATACCCAACGATATGTTTTCAGCAACGGTTAGCGCCTCAAATAACGAGAAATGCTGAAACACCATCGACACGCCTTTTTGGCGGGCAAAAAACGGTTTTGGCGGGGCGAACTTTTCGCCGTTCAGCGCCATTGTGCCGCTATCGGGCCGCACAAGACCATATATCATTTTGACCAGCGTTGATTTTCCGGCGCCATTTTCCCCCAAAAGCGCATGAATCTCGCCAACTTGAATTGAAAACGACACATCGTCATTGGCTTTCACCCCAGGATAGGATTTTGACAGATTCCGAATATCCAACAATACGCTCATGCGTTGACCCTTGTGCTCGTTACGCGACCACTGACGATGTTAGATTGCATCAGTGAATAAGCAAGACCAATTGCAATGGCTTGCGGGGTTTTTCCCAAGCTGCGATCGCCAATCGGGCATTCGAGTCGCGCCAAAACGGTATCTGAGTGCCCCAATTCCCGTAATCGTTTCAAAAAACGAGCTTTTTTGCTGGCCGAACCGATCAGCCCCAGATGACCAAAGTCGCGTGACAGCACCTGATGGCATATTTCCAGATCATGCGCGTGTGAATACGTCAGCACAAAATGCAGCGCGTCTTTTGGCGCAACAGAAACCAGCGCAGCAGGGTTTTGGCTGGTAAGCCAGTCAACATCATCAGATATCTCTGCCGGAAAACGCGCGCGGGAGGTATCAATCCAGGTGATCGAAAAAGGCAAACCTGTCAGCACCCGCACGATTTCCCGCCCGACATGTCCGGCCCCATACAGCCATAACGGCGTCAACGGCTGGCAAATCGCTTCGCTAATCCATCCATTGCCATTATCAACGTTGGAATCCCCTGCGCCTGATCGCTTTATCCGCAACAATCGTGCGGCTTGCAGGGGCGCAGGCGCCGGGCTGATCCCGTCCGCTTTTGGGCGGGTGAAGGTCGGCGCGACTGCTGAAATCTCGGTAATCTCGCGCGCTGAAAAACGTTCCATTAGCAATGACACCGTACCACCGCAGCATTGCCCTAATGCGGGGCCAAGCGGCATTTTCAGAACGCCGCGTTGCCAGTCACCAGATTTATCCAGCAATTTGCGTGCTTGACGGGCCGCTTCCCATTCCAACGCACCACCGCCGATGGTGCCGGATTGACCCGTGGCCCAAACGGTCATCGAGGCACCGGTTTCACGCGGGGTAGATCCCTGAAATCCAGTGATCAAAACCCGCACAACAGCGCCATGTTCTGCGACTTGTTCGGTCAATTCTGCAAGGTTAAACCCGTTTACCACGCGTCCCCCCGCAATTTGTCGCCAGCACGCAAAATACGCTCCGACGTTGCCGGTGCATCTAGGGCGACGTATTCTTTACCGCAGCTAGAAATCGCATCCGACAGAGCCATAAACACTGAGATACCCAAGGGAAACGGCGGTTCGCCAACGGCCTTTGAGCGATAAATCGTGTGCTCAAAATTATCGCCATCCCACAGCGCCACATTGAAAATCTCGGGGGTGTCTGAACAAGACGGAATTTTATAGGTGCTGGGCGCGTGGCTTAACAGACTGCCTTTGTCGTTCCAAACCAGCTCCTCCATTGTCAGCCAGCCAGCCCCTTGCACATAGCCGCCCTCAATCTGGCCGCGATCCAGCGCCGGATTAAGGCTGCGGCCTACATCGTGCAAAATGTCGGTGCGAAGAATCCGGTTTTCGCCGGTTAAGGTGTCTATCACTACTTCGCTAACTGCCGCGCCGTATGAGAAATACAAAAAGGGCCGACCGCGCCCCGCCATACGATCCCACTGAATTTTCGGGGTTTTATAAAAGCCGGTGGCGGAAAGCTGGATGCGGGACTGATAGGCCTCCGCGGCCAGTTCTTTGAAGGTTAAAACCGTGTTGCCAACACGCACCTTGCCCGTATCAAACGAGATGGTGTCAGCCGCCACATTCCAATGCTCGGCGGCAAATTCAACCAGCCGGTCGCGGATGGTTTCGCAGGCCGCTTTGCAGGCCATGCCGTTCAAGTCAGTGCCAGAACTGGCCGCCGTCGCCGACGTGTTTGGCACCTTGCCGGTATCAGTCGCGGTAATTTTCACCGCAGAAACTGACAGACCAAACACATGCGCCGCGACCTGCGCGACCTTGGTGTTTAACCCTTGGCCCATTTCGGTGCCGCCATGGTTCAGATGCACCGATCCGTCAGCATAAACATGCACCAAAGCCCCCGCTTGGTTCAGGTGGGTCAGGGTAAATGAAATGCCGAATTTCACTGGCGTCAGGGCAATGCCGCGTTTCAGCACCGGACTATTGGCGTTATATTGGGCGATTTCAGCCCGTCGCGCGACGTAATCTGAGGTCTCGGCCAGCTTGTCCACCAGCTCGGCTGAGATACTGTCGGTGACCTCCATATAATACGGCGTTTCTTGCTTGCCGCCAGTTTGATAAAGGTTGGCCTTGCGAACCTTTAGCGGGTCGAGCCCCAGATCATGGGCGATATGATCGAGCACCCGTTCAATGCCCATCATGCCTTGCGGCCCGCCAAAACCGCGATAGGCGGTATTAGACTGAGTATTGGTGCGTAAGCGATGTGACACAATGCTTGCATTTGGCAAATAATAGGCGTTGTCAGCGTGCAACATGGCGCGGTCTGCCACCGGATGCGACAGATCAAGCGCCCAGCCACACCGCACAAAATGTTCAAACACGACGGCCGTTAGTTTACCGTTATCGTCAAACCCAGCCTGATATTTGATGCGAAATTCATGGCGTTTTCCGGTGATAATCATATCATCATCGCGGTCATAGCGCATTTTTGCGGGGCGTTGCAGTTGGTGCGCCACCACCGCGCAGGCCACGGCCAACGCATTACCTTGCGATTCTTTGCCACCAAAACCACCACCCATACGGCGGGTTTCAACCCGCACCGCATTATACGGCAGGCCCAAAGCCGCCGCGACTTTGTGCTGAATTTCAGTAGGGTGCTGGGTTGAGGAATGAACGATTATGTCGCCCTCATCCGGCAACGCAAAAGCGGCTTGGCCCTCAAGGTAGAAATGCTCCTGCCCGCCAATTTCAATGGCGCCGCTAATCTGGCGAGGGGCAGATTTAAGCGCGGTTTCAGGGTCACCATTGCGAAATTCCATTGGGTTGCCAAAGGTGCTGCCAACATTCAGCGCGTCATCAATCGTGATCAGCGCCGGTTTTTCGGCGTAGATGACTTTTGCCAATCGCGCTGCTTTGCGCGCGGCCAAGTGGGTGCTGGCCACTACCAGAAAAATTGGTTGGCCAACATAATGGACCGAACCCGACGATAGCAGTTCTTCGTCATGAATTGACGGTGATACATCATTTTCAAACGGCAGATCATCAGCGGTCAGCACAGCAATTACACCCGCAGCGGCGCGCACTGCTGACAGGTCGACCGACGTCAGGTCGGCATGGGCATTTTGTGACAGACCAAACGCCAAATGCACCGCGTTTGCGGGCAGCGGATGGTCATCGGTATAGCGCGCGGTGCCTGAAACATGAGCAATACCGCTGTCATGCGGGATAGACTTGTTGATACTCATTTTGCTACCTCAGCCAAAACATTTGCGCTGGTACCGTTGCGGGCCAGCCAGTATCGCCACAGCAAGTTCTGGACGATTTTCAAGCGATAATCAGCCGTGCCGCGCACATCGCTGAGCGGGGTAAAATCATCAGCGAACTTTTGCATTGCGGCTTTGATCGTGGCCTCGGACCACGGCTGACCGTTCAGCGCGGCCTCAACCGTTTTGGCCCGTTTTGAGGTGGCCGCCATGCCGCCAAAAGCAATAATGCTGTTGGTGATTTTATCGTTTTCAATAGTGATGCTGAACCCACCACAAACCGCAGAAATATCCTGATCGAACCGTTTGGAGATTTTGTAAATGCCCACGGTATCGGGCTGGTTCGGAATGAACAGGCTTTCGACAAATTCGCCCGGCTGGCGGTCTTGCACGCCGTAGGAAAGATAAAAATCTTCCAGCAAAATCTCGCGCTGCTTATCGCCGCGTCGCAACGTAATACTGGCCCCCATAGCGATCAGCGCCGGCGGGCTGTCAGCAATGGGCGATCCATTCGCGATGTTGCCCCCGATAGTGCCGGTATTGCGCACCTGAACCGAGCCAAACCGGCGCAGCATTTCAACAAAATCGGTGTGCTTGCCAACCATCGCGCTGCGAAGCTGCGACAGGGTTACACCAGCACCAATACGAATGCCATTATCGTCATTTGCGATGGTTTTCAGCGCATCCAGACGATTGAGGAACGCCAAGTTTGTCAGGTCTTTCAGGGCTTTTGTGACCTCTAGCCCGACCTCGGTTGCGCCTGCAATCAGGGTAGCGTTCGGGTTTTTGACATACCAGTTGGCAAAATCATCAAGATCGGTGGGCAGATAGGCCCCGTCAATTGCATCATTGGTAAGGGTCAGGTTTTGCAGCGCAGCAGCTTCGTCAAAGAATTCAGGTTGGGGTTGTTTTGCCGCAGCCTCAGCTGCGCGTTGAATCGGCACATAACCGGTGCAACGGCACAGGTTTCCGGCCAGCACATCGTTGTGGTCTTGGCGACCTTCGCGATGTGCCGCATACAGCGACATGACAATGCCCGGCGTGCAAAAACCGCACTGTGATCCGTGGTGTTCGACCATCGCTTGCTGCACCGGATGCAGCTTTCCGTTTGGCGAGATCCCCTCAACCGTGGTCAGGGATTTGCCGTGCAGATGTGGCAGAAATAGAATGCAGGAATTAACCGCGCGATGCACTAAACGCCCGTCTTCCATCGCTGCAAGCGAGACACTGCACGCGCCGCAATCGCCCTCGTTACAGCCTTCTTTGGTGCCAGTCAGGTGCTTGGCTTCGCGCAACCAATCCAACACCGTTAGGGTAGGATCTGGATTTTCCAGCACCATCGGCTGGCCGTTTAGCAAAAAGCGGATATCGCCCATTAGCTGCCCCTGTATGTTGAATAACCATAAGCCGATAGTAGCAAAGGCACATGATAATGCTTGTCCTCAGCGATGCCAAAACGCAGCGGAATGATGTTCAGGAATTTCGGGTCAGGCAGGTCTTGGCCCGTAGTATCAAGATAAGCGCCCGCATGGAAAACCAGCTCATATTCGCCAAGCTGAAAGCTGTCACCTTCAAGAAGCGGCGCATCAATGCGACCGTCTGAATTTGTCACCACGCCAGCCAGTTTTTGCCGCCCATTCGTTAGACGATACAGTTCAATTTTAAGGCCCGCAGCCGGTTTTCCAGCGCCGGTATCCAGCACATGCGTTGTTAGTTTTCCCATTTTTTACCTGTTAGTAAAATTTCATCCCACGATCTTGCGTCGCTCGCCTCCAAAAAAGCAAGTCGGATTTCGACAATTGGACGTTTCGGTTACACCAGCTTTGGGTTAGCTTGCGCGTATGAGCAAACCTGAATTCATCCATCTGCGTGTCCACTCGGCCTATTCCCTGCTGGAAGGGGCTATCGGTGTTAAGAAAATTCCCGGCATGTGTCTGGCTGACAATATGCCCGCGATCGCCCTGACCGATACCGGCAATATGTTTGGCGCGCTGGAATTTTCAGAACTGGCCAGCGCCGCCGGTGTGCAACCAATTATCGCGTGTCAGATGAGCGTGGTTTACGAGACCGCGTTGCAGCCCGGTGAGAAAATTCCTGACCCATTACCGATTGTGCTGCTTGCACAAAACAAGGTGGGGTATGCCCATCTGATGAAGCTCAACAGCTGTTATTATATGGAATGTGGCGCTGCCGCGCCCCATATTACATTGGCTCAATTGGCGCAACACTGTGAGGGCCTGATCTGTCTGACCGGCGGGTCGCTTGGCCCGATTGGCAAGCTGTTGGTTGATGGGCAAGACGCCAAAGCACGCCTGCTAACCGAACATCTGAAAGGCTTGTTTGGGGATCGTCTTTATATTGAAATTCAGCGGCATCCAACCGCTGAGGGGCGCCGCACCGCTGCGGAATCCGTCAGCGAACCGGGGTTTCTGAAATTGGCCTATGCGCTTGATATTCCACTGGTTGCGACCAATGAAGTGTTCTTTCCGAAGGCTGATATGTACGCGGCGCATGACGCGCTGATCTGCATTGCGGATGGCGCCTATGTTGACCAACAAGAACCGCGCCGCACCTTAACACCCGAGCATTATTTCAAATCGCAAAGCCAGATGGTGGCACTGTTTGACGACCTGCCCGAAGCCATTGAAAACACCGTTGAGATCGCCCGACGTTGTGCGTTTCGGGCCCGCACTCACCCGCCGATCCTGCCCAAATTTGCCGATAACGAGGTTGAAGAACTGCGCCGTCAAGCGGCTGAAGGTCTTAAGGGCCGACTAGCGGTTATTCCGCATGCTGTCAGCGTTAAAGAATATGAAGACCGGCTGGAATTTGAGCTGGGGATCATTGAGGACATGGGCTTTCCCGGTTACTTTCTGATCGTTGCCGATTTCATCCATTGGGCCAAAGAACAAGGCATTCCGGTGGGGCCGGGGCGGGGGTCGGGCGCGGGGTCGCTGGTCGCTTATGCGCTGACCATCACCGACATTGACCCGCTGCGATATTCGTTGCTGTTTGAGCGGTTTCTGAACCCCGAGCGGGTATCAATGCCCGATTTCGACATCGATTTTTGCATGGATCGCCGCGAGGAGGTGATCACCTATGTGCAAGAAAAATACGGTCGTGATCGGGTGGCGCAGATCATTACTTTTGGCGCGCTGCTGTCAAAAGCTGCGATTCGCGACGTGGGTCGGGTGCTGCAAATGCCATATGGGCAGGTTGATCGGCTGTCGAAACTGATTCCGCTGGACGGTGTTAAACCGCTGTCGATCAAAAAAGCGCTCGAGGAAGAACCGCGTCTGCGCCAAGCTGCCGATGAGGAAGAAGTGGTCGCGCGGTTGGTGGATTACGCCCAGCAGCTTGAGGGGTTGTTGCGCAACGCCTCAACCCACGCGGCGGGTGTGGTGATTGGTGATCGGCCAATTGACGAACTTGTGCCGCTTTATAAAGACCCGCGTTCCGACATGCCTGCGACCCAATTCAACATGAAATGGGTCGAACCGGCGGGGCTGGTGAAATACGACTTTTTGGGGCTGAAAACCCTGACAGTCATCCAAAACGCGTTAGATTTGATGAAACAGCGCGGTATTGAGGTTGATATCGGGGCGATCCCGCTTGACGATGAAAAAACCTATGAGCTGTATGCCTCAGCGAAAACAGTGGCGGTGTTTCAGGTGGAATCCACCGGCATGATGGATGCGCTGCGGCAGATGAAACCCACCTGCATTGAGGATATCGTGGCGCTGGTGGCGTTGTACCGCCCCGGCCCGATGGAAAATATTCCGAAATTCTGTAAGGTTAAGAATGGATTAGAGGAACGCGACCTGCTGCACCCCTCCATCGATCATCTGCTGGACGAAACCCAAGGCATCATTGTTTATCAAGAACAAGTGATGCAAATCGCACAGGAAATGGCTGGCTATTCGCTTGGCGGTGCTGACCTTTTGCGTCGTGCAATGGGTAAAAAGATCGCTGAAGAAATGGCCAAAGAGCGGCCGAAATTCGAAAAAGGCGCGCTGGAAAACGGCGTAGATCGTAAGAAAGCCACGCAGGTTTTCGACCTTTTGGAAAAGTTCGCCAACTATGGTTTCAACAAATCACACGCGGCGGCTTATGCGGTGGTTTCGTACCAAACCGCATGGCTAAAAGCCAATTATCCGGTGGAATTCATGGCTGGCGTGATGAATTGCGATCTGCATTTAACCGACAAGTTGCACATCTATTTCGAAGAAGTGAAACGCCTAAAGATTGAGATTATTCCACCTTGCGTTAACCGGTCAAACGCGACCTTCAGCGTGATTGATGGCAAAATTGCCTATGCGTTGGGCGGCCTGAAAAACGTTGGCGTTGAGGCCATGCGGATGATTGAAAACGCACGTGACGATGGCCCGTTTAAAGACATTTTCGATTTCGCCAAACGGGTGGATATGAAACGGGTCGGTAAACGCCCGATTGAAATGCTGGCACGGGCCGGCGCGTTCGATTTGTTAGACAGCAACCGCCGTAAAGTGCTGGAAAGCGTTGATGCGTTGGTCGCGTATTCGGCGGCGTGTCACGACGATAAAAACTCCAACCAGCACAGCCTGTTTGGCGATAGCGGTGACGACCTGCCGCCGCCGCGCCTGACCATGCCCGAGGCTTGGTTGCCAACCGAAAAGCTGGCGCACGAACACCAAGCCATCGGGTTTTACCTGTCGGGGCACCCATTGGATGATTATGTCGGGCCACTAAAACGTCAACGCCCGCCGGTGCTGACATATGGCGAGTTGGTGCAAAAATCTGCGGGTATGACGGCGGTTGTGGCTAAAATAGCGGGCACCGTGGCGGTGGTTCAGTCGCGAAAATCAGCACGGGGCAACCGTTATGCTTTCGTGCAACTATCTGATCCTACAGGAATTTACGAGGTTACGGTGTTTTCCGATGTGTTGGAATCGGCAGGTGAATTGCTAAGCGTAGGGCAAAACGTGGTGTTATCGGTTGAGGCCACGGTTGAGGGCGATCAGCTGAAAATGCTGGCGCGCGGCGTGATCCCGATTGACAGCGAGGTGGCGGGCGCGGCCGCCAAAGGCCTAACGGTTTTTGTAAACGATCCGATTGCGATGCCCAGCATGGCATCACTTTTGGCGCGCGATGCCAAAGGCGCGCGCGGCCCGATCAACCTGATTTTGATCGACCAAAGCCTGCCGGGCGACGTTGAGATCACCCTGCCCGGCACCTACCCGATGAACCCGCAGGTCAGATCTGCGCTCAAAGGCATTAGCGGCGTGGTGACGGTTGAGGAGTTTTAGGTCTCGGGATAATCGCGGGTAAACACCAGTCGATCTGGGTCTGACAGGTCGGCACGATAGCCGTATCCGCCTGCGGAAAATTTTTTAATGCCCTCAACATCTGAAATCCGGTTCTGGACTGCGAACCGTGCCATAGCGCCACGCGCCCGTTTGGCGAAAAAGCTGACGATCGCGGCTTTACCGTTGCGTTCTTCCATGAAAACCGGCGTGACGATGCGCAGGTTCAGGGCGTCGGGCTTAACAGCGGTAAAATATTCAACCGAAGCGCAGTTGAGCAACATTGATGACCCGGTCTCTTCGGCCAATGTGTTCAGCCCTTCGGACAGACGATTACCCCAATACTGGTACAGTGATTTGCCACGCCGTGTGGCCAGTCGGCTGCCCATTTCCAACCGATAAGGTTGAATTTGGTCAAGCGGACGCAGTAATCCGTACAGACCAGACAAAATACGCAGATGATCTTGGGCATAGGCCAGCTCATCTGCGTCTAGCGTTGCGGCCTCCAATCCTTGATAAGTGTCGCCCGCAAAAGCCAGCGCGGCGGGTTTAATTAAATCGGTTGAGGGCGTTTCCTCAAACGCCTTAAACCGGTCTTGGTTCAGCTTTGCCAATGGCTCGCTGATGCTCATCAATTTACGCAGCTTAGCCACGCTTAACCGCCGCGCGGTTTTGCTGAGACTGAAAGCATCGGCTTGATAGGTCGGGAAACTTGGGTCAATTTTGGCCGGAGCAACCTCAAAATCCAATTTTTTGGCTGGAGAAATGATGGTAATCATGCGGGTAAAGCCTTGGGTTTTGTGGGCGATAATGAACGCACAGCGTACCAGCTGAGCAGTACAAACGGAATGCCGATGCCAAATGAAACCCGAATGCCAAGATGTTCGGCAACAAACCCCAGCAGGGCCGGGGCGATCAGAAAGGTGATAAATGACAGCTGCGCCAAGGCCGCAACATTGGTTGCCGCAGGACGGTCGGTGCGTTGCGCCGCGGCTGACATTGCCAGTGGAAACACGACGCCATTGCCTACACCCAGCAAGGCAAACCCGATCAAAGCAGTCACCGGATTGATCGAAAACGTCACAAATAGAACCCCGATGCCAAGCGTCAGAATTGAGGCTTTGGCAACGGGTACTGGTCCAAATCGATCTACGTAATTGTCGGCAAAAAATCTGGTGATCCCCTGGGTCAGGGCCGTTAGCGCCAAGGCCATGCCGCTGATAAACGGTACAGTATGATAAGTGTCGCGCATGAAAATAACTGACCAGTCAAAACCCGCGCCCTCTAACAGCATTGCCGACAAGGTAAACGCCACGATCAGCAGAATGCCGCGCGTGGGGCGCACGAATTTTGGCGCAGCGCCTTCGGCTGCCGGCCGGGCCGGGGCTGGTTGATAATTGCGTAAAAAAACAACTGTCAGGGTCGTTGTTGCCACCGCCATCACCGCAAGGTGAATCGTCGGGCTGACGCCCAGTTGGGCCACTCCGGCGCCAATCATGCCCGCGATGAAAAATCCAATGCTCCAGAACGCATGTGAACGGTTCATGATCCGCCGTCCCAACCGGTGTTCAACCCGATCGGCTTCAAGATTTACTACGATTTCAACCATGCCGATCCCCAGCCCGCCAACCGCCCAAAATCCGAAAAACACCACGGCGCTGGTCGCGGTGGATGCCGCAACCTCGGCCACGCCAAGCAGGACTACACCGATCATCATCACTTTACGATAACCCAGCCGTTCAACCAGCGGCCCACCAAACATCAGCATAATCTGCGCGCCCAGCGGCGCCCCGATCAGCGCCAACCCCAGCATGCCCTCGGCGATGCCCATTTGCCGCTGCAAGTCGCCCAGCCGCGGAAACATCGCCGCCAACGTTAGCGCATAGATGAAAAACGAAAAGTACACACTGAAGTGAGCGGGAAAAGGGCGGCGCATTTTTGGGTCTCCGAAAGATAAGCACCGCACGCTACTCGGTTTTCAGGGCTGGGGGAACCGGAGAATTATGGCTGCCATCAGCAGCTATCGCCATAATTTTAGCGAAGACCTGTTTTAAATAGAAACAGCGGCAGAGATTTCTCTCAGCCGCTGTTAAATATCACTCGTTGTATTTCTACACGCCGATTAATCTAGTCAATCAGGGAAAGATCGCTTGCGGACTCTTTGCCGTTGCGACCGGTTTCCAGTTCAAAGGTAACTTTTTGGTTGTCATTCAAGCCGTTCAGGCCTGCGCGCTCAACAGCAGAAATGTGTACAAACACGTCTTTGCCGCCATCGTCAGGCTGAATAAAGCCATAACCTTTTGTTCCGTTAAACCATTTGACGGTGCCAGTTGCCATCCGTCTTCTCCTTATATTATGCCGCCCGCAGGATGCGGCAGCGTGGTGCAGATAGGGCCTTCGATAGTGTGCCGTCGTCTGCATAAGGCGTCAGCGGAACATGTGAAAGACTCACTTCACAACCGCTATTACTCCGAGCATTACTATAAAAGCAAGTTTTTTAAGGGCTAGGGCGTATTTTTGCGTTAATTTTCCAAATTACCGGACCAAGATTGCACGAAAATCATTCACATTTGTGCCGGTTGGGCCGGTGATAAACAGATCATCTGATGCGTGTAGCGCGCTCCAAGCATCATTATTTGCCAACAAGGTTAGCGGGTCGATACCCGCTTGGCGCAGACGATTAACAGTGTTTGAGTCAACAATACCGCCTGCATTGTCCTCAGATCCATCAATCCCGTCAGTATCAGCAGCAAGGCAGATGATGCCGTCAATGCCGTCAATTTCCAAAGCAAAGGCTAGTAAAAATTCTGAATTTCGGCCTCCCTTGCCGTTGCCGCACAAGGTCACAGTGGTTTCTCCACCTGACAATAATAGGACAGGTTTCGCAAAAGGCCGATCATTTCGATTAATTTCGCGGGCAATGGCAGCGTGCATTTTTGCTGATTCGCGTGCTTCGCCTTCAATCGAATCAGACAGAATCACCGTGGGGATGCCTTGTGCCTCGGCAGCGCGCTGCGCCGCTTCCAATGAAACCGAGGCCGAGGCGATGATATGCACCTCGTTCCCCGCAAATCGCGTGTCGTTCGGGTCGGGCGCATCAGCCGCGGCCGAATTCAGGTGCTTGATAATTGTGTCCGGTAGATACAGCCCATAGCGCGCCACAACGTCCAGCGCATCTTGTCTGCTGGAGCCGTCAGGCACGGTCGGGCCAGACGCCACAAACGCCGCAATATCGCCCGGAATGTCCGACACAATCAGGGTGACAACTTTTGCCGGGCTGGCCAGCGCTGCCAGTCGTCCGCCTTTGATGTTTGAGACATGTTTACGCAGCGTGTTCATCGCCGAAATCGGAGCACCCGAGGCTAACAGCGCTTCGTTCATGGCAATTTCATCGTTTAGCGAAATGCCACCTGGCGGACATGGCAACAAAGCTGAACCACCGCCACAGATCAACGCGATCACCAGATCATCGCGGGTCAGGCCTGCCACCGTTTCCTGCAATCGTTTGGCCGCCGCCAGCCCCGCTGCGTCTGGTACCGGATGGCTGGCTTCGATCATCTCAATCTGCTTTGTGGTCGCGCCATAGCCATAACGCGTAACCACAATGCCAGACAACGGCCCGTCCCAGTGGGTTTCAATCGCTTGGGCAAGCTGTGCGGCCCCTTTACCGGCGCCAATCACAATGGTGCGGCCTTTGGGTTTTGCGGGCAAATACGCGGCAACCGAACGATCGGGCAGTGCCGCATTGACGGCTACCTGAAACAAACCCTTAAGAAATGCGCGTGGTTTCTCCATTCAGGCGTTTTCCTGCAATATTCGCCCCGCCAGATACAGCGAGCCACAAATTAATATCCGCGCATTCGGCGTGGTTTTGACAATCTGTGTGATCGCGGCGTCAACACTGTTTGAAACCTCGGCGGTCATGCCAACGGCCTCTGCGGCTTGCGCGGTTTCTTCGGCACTTAAGGTCGCCGTTTCGCCCTCAATAGATACCGCATAAAGCTG
>JAESRG010000059.1 GCA_016764785.1 Paracoccaceae bacterium | reverse complement strand
TCAATATCTTTCTTCGATACTAAATCATGCTCTCTAGTAGGTATCGGATCTTGCCATACAAAGATTTCTGTTGGAATTTCATTTCCAAGGTATGTTGATTTTGGTCCCAAATCTCTATGCGTTAATTTAAACCAAGCATCAGCAAAAGCCTTATCAAATGCTAAAGGATTGTCAATAAATTCTTGACATACTTTTTTATATTCCGGGTCAAATTTTAATGCCAAATCAGAAGTGAGCATGGTTGGTCTGTGCCTTTTGTTTTTATCGATTGGTTCGTTCGGCTTTCATTATTATGAAACTGTGAACCAGTCGTTGCAATTGCAATGGATTGAGAAAAGCAAGGCGCCGCAGACGCTTGGCTGGATTGTTGCTGCTGGGTCGGCAGCCTCGCTGGTGGCATATGGGCTGCTGGTTCTGGGGTGGAAAACCTTGGGGTTAAGCTATAATCTTGTGTATATGGTTGGCGGTGGGGCCACCGCATTGATCGCAGTGATCTGCTTTTTTGCTTATCCACAGTTTGAATCGCCGACCCCGCAGCACACCAGAATGATCCTACGCAAACGTTATTGGTTGTACTATTTGCTGCAATTCATGTCGGGTGCCCGTCGGCAGATATTTGTGGTTTTTGCGGCATTCATGATGGTGGAGCGGTTTGGCTTTGAGGTCCACGAAGTTACAGCGCTATTCTTGATAAACTTTATGGCTAACATGATATTTGCGCCGGTGATGGGCAGCGTGATTCAGAAATTCGGAGAACGTCGCGCATTGGCCTTTGAGTACGCCGGTTTAATCTTTGTGTTTCTGGCCTATGGTGGCATTTATCTGTTCGGCTGGGGGGTGGTTTTGGCGGCAGGGCTGTACGTCGTTGACCACATGTTCTTCGCGCTAGCTTTTGCTTTGAAAACCTATTTCCAGAAAATCGCTGACCCGAAAGATATTGCGCCAACGGCAGCCGTAGCCTTTACCATCAACCATATTGCCGCAGTGGCCTTGCCCGCGCTGCTTGGATATTTATGGATTACGTCGCCGATGGCGGTGTTTATTCTGGCTGCAACAATGGCGGCGACGTCGCTGGCATTGGCGCTGATGATCCCGCGACATCCTGCACCGGGGAACGAGACGATATTCACCAAAAGGGCAGTAGCATGACCCAAAAGCAAGGCCGGTTTCTGACCGGATCAACCATGCGGCACGTGACAGTGATGGCGATGACGGCCTCGATCGGGCTGACGTTTATGTTTCTGATCGATGCCGCAAGCCTGTTCTGGGTGTCGCGCATAGGGTTGGAAATCAACGTTGCTGCGCTGGGCTTTGCCTGGACTATCCAGTTTTTTACCGTATCGGTGGGCATCGGGTTGATGATTGCGGCAGTGGCCTTGGTCAGCAGGTCAATTGGCAGCGGAGACCGTGATTTAGCGCGCCGACAAGCGACATCTGCAATGGTGATCTCGTTTGTGATGCAGGCCGTTATGGCGCTGATTGTCTGGCTATTGAGAGAGCCAATTCTGGTGACTGCAGGCGCTGAGGGCGAGACGTTGCAGATCGCCAGTCGTTATCTGGCGATTTCGTTGCCGGCGTTGCCGTTGATTGCGGTGGGTATGGTTGGCTCGTCAATTTTGCGGGCCGAGGGGGATGCGGTCCGGTCCATGACGGTGACAATTGTGGCCGGCGTGGTGGCAATGGTGCTGGACCCGTTGTTTATTTTCGGCTTTGGGCTTGGGGTTGATGGTGCCGCGATTGTGGTAGTGATCTCGCGATTGACCACCGCAGTTCTGTCGATCTGGTTTATCGTTAAGGTGCATGATTTGGCGGCGCGTCCAAGCATGGTTGACATGCGTAAAATCGTAAAGCCGTTTTTTATCATTGCGGTGCCGGCCGTCATGACCCAGCTCTCGACGCCGTTTGGCAATTATATCGTCACGATTTTTGTGTCTGAATACGGTGATGGCGCGGTTGCGGGCTGGGCGGTGGTGTCACGGCTGACGGTGGTGGCTTTTGGCGGCATATTCGCATTGTCGGGCGCGGTCGGTGGCATATTTGGCCAGAATTATGGCGCGGGGCTGCTGGACCGGGTACGCTCAACCTATCGCGACGCGTTACTTTATTGTGTGATTTATGTTGTCCTTGCGTGGGCGGTGCTATTTTCGCTGCGCGGCTATGTGGTTGATGTGTTCAACCTTAGCCCTGATGGCGCAGAGATCGTTCTTGCTTTCACCAACTTGGCCGCCGGAGGGTTTATTTTCACCGGCATGTTGTTTGTGTCAAATGCGGCGTTCAACAATCTGGGGCGGCCACTTTGGTCAACCTTGGCCAATTGGTCGCGCGACGGGGTGCTGATGCTGCCGTTATGTTTGTTGTTTGGCAGGTGGTTTTATGCCCCGGGCGTTGTCTATGCACAGGCCTTGGCGGGTGTTATTGTTGGCACATTGGCGGCGCTGGGGGCGTGGCGCTTTGTAAATCGGCTGACCTGAGGGGATAATATGTTTTTTGCAAAATCAAAACCTGTTGATGCGCTGCCAAAAGGCACAGCGCATTTTGTTAATGGCAACGCCATGCACGGGCCATACCCCGACGGGTTTGGGCAGGTGCAATTCGCGATGGGCTGTTTCTGGGGTGTCGAACAGATATTCTGGCGGCTTCCGGGCGTTTGGGTGACATCCGTTGGCTATGCTGGCGGTGAAGTGACCGACCCTGATTATGAGCAAGTTTGCAGCGGAAAAACCGGTCATACCGAGGCGGTGCATGTGGTTTTTGACCCCGCAATTATCACTTTGCGCGACCTGCTGACCACCTTTTGGGAGGGGCACGACCCTACGCAAGGCAACCGCCAAGGCAATGATCGCGGCAGCCAGTATCGATCTGCTATCTATGTTTATTCCGACGCTGATCTGGCGCTAACTGTGCAAAGCGCCGCTGAATTTCAGCCGCAGTTGACACGTGCGGGGTATGGGCTGATCACCACCGAAATGCGCGCCGCGCCGACCTATTATTTTGCTGAGGAATACCATCAGCAATATCTAGCTAAAAATCCCGCAGGGTATTGCGGCATTGGCGGCACTGGCGTGACCTGCCCAATCGGTTTGCCCTCATAATTCAGGAAATATGATGCCTACATTTACTGCAACCACAGCCCTTCAGGGGCAAGAAGCTGCGCAAGCACTCGCCGATTCATTGGAGACCCTGATGCCTGAACCCACAGGCATTGGCGTGGCAGAGGTTCAAGACGGGTCAGGTCAGTGGGAAGTTAGCGGCTATTTTATTGACAGCCCTGACATTGCCGGGCTTGACCTGCTGGCCGTGATGAAAGGCGCAAAGGCGTTTGTGGTTTTGGAAATTGAGGATCGCGACTGGGTCGCCGAAGTGCGGCGCGAATTGACGCCCGTACACGCCGGTCGGTTTGTGGTTTTTGGGGGCCACGATGCAGCCAGTATTCCAACCAACAAGATAGGTCTGGAGATCGAAGCTGCAATGGCCTTTGGCACCGGACATCACGGCACCACTCAGGGCTGTTTGATGTCATTTGACAAGCTGCTGACCTCGGGGGTGACGCCCAAAAATATCGCTGATATCGGTTCTGGCACAGGCGTGTTGGCGATGGCGGCGGCCAAAGTGACATCAGGGTCGATCATCGCCAGCGACATTGACCCGATTGCCACCGCAACGGCGTTGGACAATGTGGCTGCCAACGGGCTGCGCGGTCGGGTGCGCTGTGTAACCAGTGTTGGTTTCCGGCATGAAACCCTGCGCGAACGTGCCCCGTATGATCTTATTTTTGCGAATATCCTGGCTGGGCCGTTAAAACGGTTGGCGCCGGATATGGCCAAACATACCGGCACTGGCTCGGTGCTGATCTTGTCAGGCATTTTGAACCGTCAGGCGCTGGGCGTTGAGGCGGTTTATAAAGGTTGGGGGTTTATCCGTCTTGACTTGCGGGTGATCGGTGAGTGGTCAACATTGACCTTGCAACGCGGGTGACGGTGGGTGCGAGCACCCACCCTACGGTAGGGTTTTCCATGGTGCGCGCGCAAAAAAGCCGCCCCTAATCTAAGGGCGGCTGGTATTTGGCGGCAGTATTTTTAATACTTAGTAAGTTGTCGATACGCGTTTGGAAACCGCATAGATGTCTGCTGGCATCAAGCCGATATCTTCCAATTGACGTGTGGACAAGCCAGACAAAACCTTGCTGGTTTTGCGGGCTTTGCGCAGGGAGACAAGCGCGTCATACGCATTACTGAAAAAGTTAACGACGCGAAAAGTGGTTACGGCCCCAAGAGGCACAGTGCGTGTGTTGTCGATGATAGCCATCAGCTGATTTCCTTCTGTTTTGTTAGGCCGACTGAAGCGTCGGATAACGGGCATATAGGCGTGCGATTCGAGTCTCACAATACTGATTATTGCATGTCTGAAATGCAGGTTTTGCATAGGTCGGAAACAGTCGTATTTATGTCGGAAAAGCGCGATATTTTACGCTAGAATGGCGGGTATTGCAGCTGCGCTGAATTTGGCTCAACTTGGCGCCGTGGTTAACTCGAATTCTTTTGGGATGGCTTTTAGACGCCAGCGAAAATTACAGCCGGCTTCGTTATTCTGCATCCACATAATTCGTGCTCGGCGGGTGAAATTTGCGGTGTTGATAGTCAAAATCACATTGATTTTGGGTTTCTTATCTAAGATCAGGCGCACCCCGGACCTTGAGATGTCAGCAATATAGCCGTGTTGGACAACTGTTTTGTTGCCAATCCGTTGGCTGACCTGAACAGCAATATGGCAGCTATACCGCTTGCGAAGATCGCGACGGGCATCGTCAATTCGGAGCAGCATCCAGACCGATATTCCCAATGCAACCAGTATTCCGAGCGGCGCAATCGTATCGACGTTATCTTTAAGAAAGCTCTCAATCAGTTTACCAAACTTGCCAAGGTCTTCTCCAAGCCGAGAGATTTTTCCTAGGCGCGATGGCAGCTGGGTGCTCGGTTGCTCCGGTCTCTGATTGCCAGAGGTTTCAGTACCTGATTGTTCCAAGTCTACACATTGAAAGGCGTCTGCAAAGGTATCAATGTTGCGACCAAATTGCGTGAATTCTTGAGTGGCGGCCAGCCTTGGTGCTAAAAATGGATTGGCAGTTTGCGAGAGTGCCATAAAGTTTTTTCGAGTGATGAAATAGTCTGCGACCCAGTTGGTGCTGCGAGACAGCTGATTCAACAACATCGGCAATGTTCGGTCGATTTCGACCTCGAACTCTAACAAATCAATATCGTTTTTTAGTCGCGTTATTTTATCGGGGTAAATGTAACCGCGATTTATCTCAATGCTGAGCCTTGAAAGCGCAATTTCGATATGGCGCAGTTGTTGTAAAAAATCGCAGGTTTTCGACTGCGCAAATGCGACGGAACCGGTCAATTGACTGATGGCAAAAACCAGCGGCGCGATGAATTTCCAAGGTTTTGCCCATAAGATAAAAGGTCTGAGATATTTCATGATGAATGTATTAATAAATTTGTTTGCTGAACTTTTTATTAACGCCGGGTAAATTTCTGTGAATGGCGCGGTTCTCATGGCGTTTGTTCTTGTTTCGTGCTAAGTGAAAATAAAACAAAGAAAGTAGGCAATATGCGGGTAATCGGGATTGATCCGGGGCTTCGGCGCACCGGATGGGGGGTGGTTGATGCGGTTGGGTCCAAGATTACCCATGTGGCAAACGGGTTTTGTGCCTCGGGGGACGGGGATTTGGCCACGCGATTGCTGAGCCTTTATCATCAGCTCACCGAGGTGGTGGAACTGTATAAGCCTGACACCTCAGCAGTGGAAAATACCTTTGTGAACAAAGATGCAGCGGGAACGCTGAAGCTTGGCCAAGCGCGCGGGATTTGCCTGTTGGTGCCCGCTAAGGCCGGGCTTGACGTGGCGGAATACGCCCCGAATGCCGTGAAAAAAGTGGTAGTGGGCGTGGGGCATGCGGATAAAAAACAGGTTGAACATATGGTGCGGATGCAATTGCCCGGCATCGAAATCGCCAATTCTGACGCATCCGATGCTTTGGCGATTGCCTTGTGTCATACTCATCATGCACAGTTTGCGGGCAGGCTGGATGCAGCAATAAAAAGGGCAGGCGGATGATTGGTAAAATTTCGGGGCGGCTTGAATATATCGGCGACGATCACGTGATGATCGACACCGGCGGTGTTGGCTATGTGGTTTATTGTTCTAGCCGGACATTGGCGGGGATGCCAAAGCTTGGTGCGCCGGTGGCGGTGTTTACCGAACTGCTGGTGCGCGAAGATAATTTGCAACTGTTCGGGTTTCCAAACATGGGTGAACGTGAATGGCATCGGTTGTTGGTGTCGGTGCAGGGCGTCGGGGCCAAAGCGGCGCTGGCAATCATGGGAACGCTTGGCGCTGATGCTGTCAGCCGCGCCATTACGTTGGGCGATCAGATGGCGATCAAAGCCGCGCCCGGTGTTGGGCCAAAACTGGCGCAGCGGGTGGTGACTGAACTAAAAGACAAAGCCGCCAAGATGATGGCGATGGGCGCGAATGCGGCACGGACAGCCACGCCGCCAAGTGAGCAATCAGTGGCTGAGCCGCTGGTGGAGGCGCCTTTTGAAGTGTTGGATGACGGCCTGGATGGTAACGCGCAAGCGGATGCTTTGTCGGCGTTGATTAACCTTGGTTATGGCCACGGCGATGCGGCCAGCGCAATTGCGCAGATCGGCGAGGGCGATGCGCCCGACCTTATCCGCGGTGCGCTGCGGCTATTGGCGCCGAAGGGGTAGATGATGGAGTCTGATCAAACACTGCGCCCCGAGGAACAGCCGTTAGATACCGATCGGGCGTTGCGCCCGCAAATGCTGGATGAGTTCATCGGGCAACAGGATGCGCGCGCCAATTTGCGGGTGTTCATCGAAAGCGCCAAACGACGTGGGATCGCGATGGATCATACGTTGTTTCACGGGCCTCCGGGGCTTGGGAAAACCACGATGGCGCAGATTATCAGTCGCGAACTTGGGGTTAATTTTCGCATGACCAGCGGGCCGGTACTAGCCAAAGCTGGTGATTTGGCGGCGATTCTGACCAATCTTGACGCGCGCGATGTGCTGTTCATTGACGAAATTCATCGGATGAATCCGGCCGTTGAGGAGATCCTTTACCCTGCGTTGGAAGATTTTGAGCTGGATCTGGTGATCGGCGAAGGCCCTGCCGCGCGCACAGTTCGGATCGATTTACAGCCCTTCACATTGATTGGCGCGACCACGCGAATGGGGTTGCTGACCACGCCGTTGCGCGACCGGTTTGGCATTCCGATTAGGCTGGAGTTTTATAACGTTGATGAGCTGGTGTTGATTGTTGAGCGGGCCTCACGGCTGATGAACGCTGACGCCGAGCCCGCGGGCGCGCTGGAAATTGCGCGACGGGCGCGGGGCACGCCAAGGGTGGCGGGGCGGTTGCTGCGCCGCGTGGTGGATTTCGCCATCGTCGAGGGCAACGGCAAGGTCACCAAAGAAATCGCTGATATGGCGCTGACGCGGCTGGGGGTTGATAACCTTGGTTTGGATGGTGCCGACCGTCGTTACTTGAAATTGCTGGCCGAAAACTATGGCGGTGGGCCGGTGGGTGTTGAAACAATTGCCGCTGCCTTGTCGGAGGCGCGGGACTCAATTGAGGAAGTTATTGAGCCATTTTTGTTGCAACAAGGCCTGATCCAGCGCACCCCGCGCGGACGGCAACTGGCGCACAAAGCCTGGACCCATCTGGGGCTGGCCGTGCCGCGAAATGACGACTTGTTTAGAGGTTAATATGAACGTTTCAGGTTTTAACGAAGATCAAATCACCGCGCTTTTCACCCATGACAACCAATACCGGTTTGCTCGTTGGGGTCGTGAAATAGCGCCGGTGGTGTTTGGTACTGATGACGAGTCCTTGACGGCGATCAAGGCGGCATTTGCGCAAGTGGCGGGGATCGCCAACATGAAATTGGCTGAAATGGACCCTGAACTGGGCGCGAATTTTCTGGTGTTCTTTTGCAATGACTGGTCGGAAATCGCCGATGTCCCCAACCTTGAGCGGCTGATGCCGGGTTTGGACGAGCTGTCAAAAAATCTGGCGCATGCCGGGGCCAATCAATATAGGCATTTTGCCTTTGATGAACATGGTGGCATCAAAATGTGCATTCTGCTGATCAAGGCTGACGCGGAAATGATGAAAATGTCGGTGCAAACGCTGGCGACTGACCAGATGGCGCGGTCAATTCTGCTGTGGTCGGAAAATGCGTTTCTGCTGAAATCGCCGATTGGGATTATCGAAAAAAATAACATGGCGATGGTCCGGCCCAATATCGCGGCGGTTATTCGCGCGGCGTATGATAAAACCATGCCGGTGGCCGCGACCGACCCGACGCACACGCTGCGGCTGGCATCACGGGTAATGCAGTTGTTGATTGACGGAGATGAGGACGACGATTGATTTGGGGCGGTGGGGTGTAACCCCACCCTACGGACGGAGTTAACGGTTGAAAACCAAACGTATACTTGCAGACTTTATGAATCTGAGCCTTGCCGAGGCTAAAATTGTCGCCGAGATTGATAGCGGCAGAGAAATTGTGCTTGGCGACGGAAAAGTGCCACCCGAAGACGCTGGAAATGACCGGAAGGTGCGGGCTAGCTTTATCCGCTATCTGGCGCTGGGCGGCTGTGATGATTGTAAAACCCACGAAAAGGGATTGCAGGTTTGCGGCGCGCTGGTTGTTGGCGATGGCACCGGCGCCGAAACCAAGGGGCTGGATCTGGCGGGCTGCAAAGTTGATCGGGACCTGTTTTTGGCCAATTGCCGTTTCCCTGATCTGATCCTGATGCGGGACTGCGCAATTGCCACAGTAAATTTTCACGGCTCCCATTTATTGCGGGGGTTTTCAGCTAACCGACTTGAAGCCAAAGGTGACGTGCTTTTACGGCAGATCATCGCAGATGGCGAGGTGCAGCTGCTCGGGGCCAAACTGGGAGGAAGTCTCGAATGCACGAGCTCCAAATTTCTAAGCGCTTCACGATGTTCGCTATCTGCTGACAGGTTGACGGCAAAAGGTAATGTGGTTTTGGAGAGGATCAAAGCAAAAAGTGAAGTCCGGTTACTGGGTATTAAGCTGGACGGGGACCTTGACTGCGAGGGCGCGGAGTTTTTATGCCAGTCAGATTCAGCGTTCGTTGCTGATGGAATGAAGGTTAGAGGTATGTTTTACCTTAGACTTGGTGCGAAAGTAGAAGGCTCAATTTCATTGAGCGGTGCTGAGGTTGGGGTGTTGAGCGATGAACTTGATTGCTGGCCGACTGGAAAAAACAGCATTCGGATTAGTCGGTTTCACTATGGAGCCATTTTGGGACCTAATGCGCCGGTAGATGCCAAATCGCGACTGGACTGGTTGAAAAAAATCAAACACGCCCATGGTTTCAGCCCGCAGCCTTATGAGCAGCTTGCCAAGGTATTGCGCGAGATGGGGCATCGTAGTGACGCGCGGGAAGTTTTGATTGAGAAAGAACGGTTGCAGCGTAAGGATCGACGTGATCGAGAGCCATCGGTTGTTTATTCAGGAATATTATTGCTGCGCGACCAAGCCATGAATTTAACTGTGCGGTACGGCCATCGCCCGTTATTGGCATTTGCATGGCTGGCAATCTTTTGGAGCATAGGCGTTCTGGTCTTTTTGGACGCAGCCGAAAATGGTGCGTTTAAGCCGAGTTCTTCGCGAGTTTGGCAATCTGAATTCTGGGTTAAATGTGCGGATGTGCAACCCTCGCAAATGGAGTGTTATCAGATATCAAAGCGGGGCCTGAGTTATCCAAAGTTCAGCGCGCTGATTTATTCGGCTGACACTTTGCTGCCCATTGTTGATCTCGAATTACAAAACGTCTGGATACCTGACGAGGCTAAGGCCCCTTGGGTGCGGCGATACCTCTGGTTCCAAATCCTTGCGGGGTGGGCACTTAGCCTGTTGGCCGTTGCAGGGTTCTCAGGCTTGATCAAAAAGTCGGATTAGGCGGTGGCCCGCTTTAGGAAAACAGGCCAAGCGACCGGAAATCGGTGCCCTCAAACGGGTTAAAGTCTTTTGCTGGCAAGATTGACCGGCGGCCCTTCTTTCGGTTGCGAAATTTATTGGCCAGCGTGTCTGGGTATGACCCATCGTTGTTGCGCCCCCAAAGTTGATTCGCCAGTGCCTCAAGATCAAAGGTCAGGTTCTGGGGTTTTTCGTTTGAGAAAGATGCGGCAAGAGTCAGGTGTTCACTGATGCGAAACGACAGAAAATCCGTCTCGGGAACGGTAACAAACGTGTTGCTTTCGGGATTGTCGTCGTCAAATTCGGGGACGGTTTTTTCAGGGTTATGAACGACATCAAACGGCTTGCCAAACAGCGATTCCAGATGCTCGGCGGTGATCTGATGGCCGATACCCATGGGCAGATAGCCCGTGTAATTCGGGCCTTCGCCAGAGGCGTCAAAATTGAATTCCACCGCGTCGCAATAGGACTGACCGTTATCAGCAACAACAAAGTTCATCACAACCGCGCCGTCTTCAAAATCAATATAATGCTCGGTGGTTAGATCAGTCAGGTTTTCACCATTTGAGCCGATATCCCTCCAAATCCGGTCATCGGATTCCGGTTTGCCTAGGGCAGGCAGATAGATTTGCGCGAGAGTCGGATTTTTCATGCTGGAACGCTAAGCGCGCGAGTTAGTTAAGTCAATTCTGGCACCATTTATGAGTCAAGTTTGATTGATTTGAAAATTTCCAGAACCACGCTAAGCTGTCGTATCAACGATTCTTTGTGTCACATGCTTGTAGCGATTAACGACTAGGCTGTGCCTGCCCTTGTATGGGTGAATCGGATACTCCAACTTTGAGGGAAATCTTATGAATAAATCTATATCCAGACGGCAATTTTTAGCGACAACCGCCGCAACGGGCGCGTTCGTGTCGTTGCACCCATTTTCGGCAATGGCGGCAACCAATCAGGCGCATTTGCGGATTCTATCAACCACCGATTTGCATGTGCATGTGCACCCCTATGATTATTACGCTGACAAACCCATCGACACTGTTGGCCTGTCGCGTACTGCGGCCATTATCGAAGAAGTGCGGGCTGAATCGACTAACTCAATTCTGGTAGATAACGGTGACTTTTTGCAAGGCAACCCGATGGGCGATTATATCGCGTATGAACGCGGCATGGCGGATGGCGACATGCACCCTGTCATGCAAGCGATGAATGTTCTGGGTTATGATTGTGGTACATTGGGCAACCATGAATTCAACTATGGTGTTGATTTCATGGCTAAGGTTGTTCAGGGCGCTGACTTTCCGATTGTCAGTGCGAACTTTGTCAAAACACTGGGCGCAAGCGCTGGCGCCGATGATACGTTCCTCAAGCCCTATACCATTCTTGAGCGCGAAATCACCGATGGCTCGGGCGAAACGCATATGATCAAGATCGGCTTGATCGGGTTTTTACCGCCGCAAATCATGAATTGGGACAAGCGGCATCTTGAGGGCAAATTTAACGCGCGCGATATTCTTCAGGCTGCGAAAGCATGGGTGCCTGAGATGAAAGAAGCGGGAGCCGATATTATCGTGGCGCTGTCGCATTCCGGCATTTCGTCTGCCCCTGAAACCGAGGGCATGGGCAACGCCGCGCTTTATCTGGCTGGGGTTGATGGTATTGACGCATTGGTCACGGGTCATTCGCATCTGGTGTTCCCGTCTGAGGCATTTGCTGACATCGACGGCATTGATCTGACTGCGGGCACATTGCAAGGCAAGCCTGCCACGATGGGTGGTTTTTGGGGGTCACATATGGGCCTGATCGACCTGATGTTGGAACGTGATGGCGATGAATGGCGCGTGGTTACGTCCGTTTCATCGACCCGCCCAATATCTGAGCGTGTTGACCGCAAAAACCTGCCGCTGGTGGCTGATGTGCAAAAGGTTCTGGATGCGACGCAGGCTGAACATGACGCAACGCTGGAATATATTCGCCGTGCAGTTGGCATGACCGAGGCGCCGTTGCATTCGTATTTTGCGTTGGTGGCAGACGACCCATCGGTGCAAATCGTTTCACAAGCGCAGACATGGTATATTGAACAGATGATGCAGGGGTCTGAATGGGAAGGTATTCCAATTCTGTCAGCCGCTGCACCGTTCAAGGCGGGTGGCCGTGGCGGGGCAGAATACTATACTGACGTCGCCGTCGGGCCGGTGGCGATCAAGAACGTTTCCGACCTGTACCTGTATCCAAACACCGTGCGTGCAGTGCTGATCAACGGCGCGCAGGTTAAAGGCTGGTTAGAGCGTTCGGCCTCGATCTTTAACCAGATCACCGCGGGCGAGCAGGATCAGGTGTTGTTGAACCCCGAGATGCCCAGCTATAATTTTGATGTGATGGACGGGGTGACGTACCTGATTGACCTAACCCAGCCGCCAAAATTCAACCGTGGTGGCGACGTGATCAACGCGGGTGCCAACCGGATTGTGAACTTGCAATTCAACGGCGCACCGATTGATCCTGACGGGATGTTTGTGGTGGCAACCAACAATTATCGCGCGGGCGGCGGCGGGAATTTCCCGGGCACTGATGGCACCACCATCTTTGAAGGACCAGACACCAACCGGGATGTGATCGTGCGCTATATCGTTGAAAAGGGCACCATCAATCCACAGGCAGATGCCAATTGGGGTTTTGCGCCAGTGGCTGATACCACGGTGATCTTTGAAACCGGTCCTGCCGGTGCTGGCTATGCTGACAGTGTTGAGGGTGTGAATATAGAACCGGCTGGTGATGGCGCTGATGGTTTTGCGCTGTTCCGGATTACGCTTTAAGATATTTTCGGCCCCGCTTATGAGGCGGGGCCGAAGCATTTTCTAGAATTTATAGGTTAATTTTAGGGTGATCTTCTTTTTGATCACTTGGACATCAGCGCCAAAAAAGAGTTGATTGCCAATCTTCAGGCCTGGATCATTTTTAAACAGATCAACCGCGCCCCCAACAAAACCTTTTTGCCATGCTTTTAGATCGTTCTTATCGCTCGGGAGTTGCTTCTTTAGCATTAAATCAATTTGTTTAGTGCTTGAGGTCGCCTCGGTCATGATCTTTTTAAAGAGCACTTCCAGTCGAGTATTGATGGCTTTCAAACGATCTTTGTCTTCCTGCGTTTGTTCTTTTTTTGCTTCAATCGTAGCACGCTCATCTAGCAGATCCTGAATCTCGTCGCGCTCCGAGCGAATTTTCTGCGATAGTTTTTTGACAACGCCCTGCAGGTCTTTTTTGCACGAGTCCATTTTCTTTTTTTCGTCTTTGGGGTTTCCCATAAATAATCTCCGTAAAATAAAATGATGTAATATGATTGTCGAATAGACAGCTAATGGCTAGCATGGTGCAGCCGTCAGAACAACCTTTTGGAACAATAGATGACCCACACCCACCCTTTGCGCGTCTATTACGAGGACGTCGATCTTGCCGGTATCGTCTACTATGCCAATTATCTGAAATACGCCGAGCGGGGCCGCTCTGAGATGGTGCGGGCGTTGGGCGTTGATCAGCTTGACATGAAAGCAAACGGCATTGTGTTTGTGGTGCGCCGCGTTGTGGCCGACTATCTGAAACCCGCGCTATACGATGATAATCTGGTGGTTGAGACGGTGATCTCAAGCCTGAAAGGCGCGACCATGGTCATGGATCAGCGTATTTTGCGCGATGGCGATGTCTGTTTTGAGGCGCGCGTGACGGTGGCTTGTATGTCGCTTGGCGGGAAAGTTACGCGTTTTCCAGCGGAAATCCGCCAGAAACTTGATATAATCAAGGCATAATGCGCGGATTGCTGGACAGCCCCGCCAAATTTAGGCACAACAAATCAACCGTGCAAAAATCCTGAGAAACATCAGGGATGCGCCAAAACACGAGCAGGTAATATGGAAACTGAAGCATTACTCGCGGCAGGGCAGATGGATGTGTCGCTGTTCGCCTTTCAAGCGTTGACCACCATTGAGCCAATGGATTTTTCATTACGGTCTTTGGTCACGCGGGCCACCCCGACGGTTCAGCTGGTCATTGCAGTTTTGGTGATTGCTTCGTTTTGGTCGTGGACGATCATCGTACAAAAAACCATCAATTTTCGTAAAGCCACGTCTGAGGCAAAGATGTTCGAAGACGTGTTCTGGTCGGGTGAGCCGCTGGATGAGCTTTACGCGAAGCTGGATGAAAAACCGCGCTCGGCGTTGGAAAAGATTTTTTCAGCCGGAATGTCTGAATGGCGGCGTTCGCACCGCTCAGACGGTGGGTTAATTGCTGGCGCGCAACAGCGCATTGATCGGGCCATGAATGTGGCGCTGGGGCGTGCGGGTGATGATTTGAACAAGGGGCTGGTGTTTCTGGCCACAGTTGGGTCCATCGCGCCGTTTGTCGGGCTGTTTGGCACGGTTTGGGGCATTATGAATGCTTTTACCGAGATCGCCAGTCAGCAAAGTACCAATCTGGCGGTGGTTGCCCCGGGCATTGCCGAGGCACTTCTGGCCACTGCTTTGGGCCTGTTGGCTGCGATTCCGGCGGTGGTTTTCTACAACAAATTATCTGGCGACGCGGATCGGCTGACGGCCGAAAACGAGGTGTTCGCGGATGAGTTCTCGATGATCTTGTCGCGGCAACTGGATCAGGGCGAATAGATGGCGGGTGGAACCATAAGTCGCGGTAATCGCGCTGGATCAGGTCGGGTGCGCCGCGCGCCGCGCCGCGCCATGTCAGAAATCAACATCACGCCGTTTGTTGACGTGATGTTGGTGCTGCTGATTATTTTCATGGTGGCCGCACCCTTGCTGACCGTTGGGGTTCCGGTGGAGCTGCCCAAAACTGCGGCAACTGCCTTGCCGTCTGAAGACGAAGAACCATTGACGATTTCGCTAACCGTTGACGGGCTTATCATGATCCAGAAAACCGAAATTCCGATGGAGGATTTGATTATCCGGTTGCGCGCCATTGCGGCTGAACGCACAGATGACAAGGTTTTTCTGCGGGCTGACGGGGCTATTCCGTACGAAACCGTAATGCAGGTCATGGGCGCGCTTAGCGCTGGTGGCTTTGGCAATATTGGTCTGGTGACCGAAAGCGGTGGTCCGACCCTGACCGGAGAGGGGCAGTAAAGTGCCATGCAGACCGGGGCAACCATATCTGGCGGGGCGCACGCGGCACTGATCGCCTTGGCATTTCTAAGCGGCATGGACTTGTGGGCAAATGATCCGCCTGAACTGCTGGTGGTGACCGAAGTAACGTTGATCCGCGCTGACCAGTTTGATGTTATCACATCCGCAGCGCCGGCAATGCCGGTGATGGATATGGCCGATATGGCCCAGCCCGACGCTGCCTTTGATGCGCCTGTCGCACCCGAGGCTGACATTGCGCCACAAGATTCCGAGCTTGAAGAAACCGCTGAGCCGGATTCGGCAGACCTTGAACCCGATTTGACGGCTTTGTTGCTGATTGAACAGCCCGAGGTGTCAAATGTTGACGTGATGCCGGTGATCGCGCCGCAGCTTGACGAAAGCGCCCCCGCGATTTTTCAGCCGGCGCAAAATGGCAATGAATTGAACGCGCCGCTGACCAGTATTTCGGCGCCGCCGCTGCGCAATGCGCCACGTATTGACACGACGGCGGCTTTGCGCCCGCCCGAG
>JAESRG010000058.1 GCA_016764785.1 Paracoccaceae bacterium | reverse complement strand
AAAGCGTGCGGGTTTTTGTCTTTTAGAAAATTCAAAACATCTTCATTGGCGAGATATGCTTTTTGTATAGCGTTTTCTAGTGGCCCAAAATCTGGGACAAGAACAATTTGGTGCGTTCTGATTTCGGGTTGTTGAAGAATTCTTCTGGTTCGTTTTCTTCGACAATCTGTCCCGCATCCATAAAGATCACGCGGTTGGCAACCTTGCGCGCAAAACCCATTTCGTGGGTCACCACGATCATGGTCATGCCTTCTTCGGCAAGCTCGATCATGGTGTCCAGCACTTCGGCAATCATTTCAGGGTCGAGCGCTGAGGTTGGTTCGTCAAACAACATGATACGCGGCATCATGCACAATGAACGGGCAATCGCCACACGCTGCTGCTGACCGCCCGAAAGCTGTCCCGGGTATTTCAAGGCTTGTTCAGGAATTTTGACCTTTTCAAGGAAGTGCATCGCCGTTTCTTCGGCTTCTTTTTTGGCAATTTTACGTACCCAAATTGGCGCCAACGTGCAGTTTTCTAGAATGGTCAAATGCGGAAACAGGTTGAAGTGCTGGAAGCACATGCCAACCTCGGACCGAATTTTGTCGATGTTTTTCAGATCCGACGATAGCTCGGTTCCGTCAACAATGATCTGACCTTTCTGGTGCTCTTCCAGACGGTTGATGCACCGGATCAGGGTTGACTTACCAGATCCAGACGGGCCACAAACCACGATCCGCTCGCCACGGTTTACGGTCAGATTGATGTCCTTGAGAACATGAAAATCACCATACCATTTGTTCATATTCGTGATCTGGATGGCAATTTCGTCCGAGATTTCCATCTTGGTGCGATCAATTTTTTTTTCAGCTACTTGAGACATTTTCGGCTCCTTATTAGTGGCCAGTTTGAAGCTTGCGCTCCAGATACATGGAATAACGTGACATGGAGAAGGTGAAGACCCAGAACATAATCGCGATGAAAAGATACAGTTCCCATACGATACCGTTCCAATCAGAATCCCCGCGAATGGCGATGGTCAGACCAACAGGGTCCAGCAGGCCGATGATCGATACCAGCGTGGTGTCTTTGAACAACCCGATAAAGGTACCTACAATGCCCGGGATCGCGATTTTCAACGCTTGGGGCATAATAATCAGCTGCATGGATTTCCAATAATCGAGACCCAGCGCATCAGCGGCCTCATACTGGCCGGTCGGCAACGCGGCCAAACCACCTCGGATCACCTCAGCCATATAGGCCGCTGCAAACAAGGTCACCATGATCACCACCCGCAAAAGGATGTCAAAGTTGGTCCCCTTCGGCATAAAGTAATTCAGCAGAACCGAGGCCACAAATAGCAGGGTAATTAGCGGCACACCGCGAATGAACTCGATATAGCCCACGCTCAGCGTTTTCACGATGAACATGTCTGATTGACGACCAAGCGCGAGGACAATCCCCAGCGGAAACGAAATTGCGATACCGGCAATGCCGATGATCAGCGACATGGCCAAGCCACCAAATTTTGCTGACTTGATCGGCTCAAAACCAACCAAACCCGAGTGCAGTTGGATCCGCCATAGACTGCCATTTTTTGCAACCAGCGAGGATTTAACATCCAGCCTATCGCCTAGCGATTCACGATCTTCGGTCGAGACATCCTCATCTACAGAGGTCAATGAGTTCACGCCTCGAACACTGCTTGGCAAGCCTTCGGTCAGTACGTCGAGTTCAACTTCTAATCCAGCGAGTTCTTCGCGCAAATCCGGTAATCCCTGCAATTCGTTCAGAAATTTATTGGCATCTTTCAGTTCGCGTTCAGCAGCACCGGTGCGGTCTTCGGCATCTTCCAGATCATCCTCAGCACCGCGCAACGCACGTTTTGCATCAGACGTTGCCAGCTGGGTTTGAAATACCAGATCCAATGCAGATCGCATCGCAGCGTCAGAAACCGAATTTTCGTTCTCGGCCATTTGCGCGATCAATTCAGCAAGCGCGTCTTCAGCCGCTTCAAATTCCTGCTCCACGGCGTCGATTGGTTCCTTGAGCGGATCAATCAGAACCGCAAAAGCTGGCTCTAGTGCAGCTTGTTCAGTCACCGCTACTTCTAACCCAGGAATGCTTTCCTCAAGGGCCGAAATCTGGCCCTCAACCCGAGTGTTTGAAATCGCACTGGTGATCCATCCATCAATCGCAGCAACGGCAAAAAACCACCACAGAAGGCAAATAAACACCGATCCGATGGTCGCCCCCAACGAGCCCACAAAAGATGACAGCACCTTATGAGCGTAATAGGCGACAGCAAAACCAGCCAATGCGCCAATCGGCCCCCAAATTGTACCACCCCAAAGCAAGGCAAACCCGATGAACGGATACATGGCCGAAAACCAGATCATTTTGCGTGGCAATTTGTCAAACAAGATCGGCGCAATCGCCACTAGCAGCAAAACTGCTGCCAGTAGAATCCGCCACTGTTCGCTGCGGGGGTAAAACCCGAACATTAGTTGGTTGAAACGATCCCCGATAACGCCCCAGCACGCGCCAGTGATATTAGGGTCATCAAAACAAATACGTCGACTTTCGTGGTCAAGGCTTGACTGAAACGCCCACGGAATAAACTGCCAAAAAACGTATACAACAACGATGATGGAGAGCAACGTCAGAATTGAGCTCAGAATGCCGGAAAACAGATTATCCCGGGCCCAACGAATAATTCCGGTTTCGCCTCTTGGCGCCGGTAGTTCCGACAGCATTTCGGTGCGGACAAAAGAGTAATTACTCATCTTAGCGCTCCTTCAACTTAACTGAATTGTTATACCAGTTCATCACTGCCGAAATCGTCAGTGAAATCACCAAATAGCAGAGCATGAGCAGTAGAATGCATTCCATCTCTCGACCAGTCTGGTTCATCGTAATGCCCCCCAGCGTGCCGGTAACATCCATATACCCCACCGCAATCGCCAAAGACGAGTTTTTGGTCAGGTTCAGATATTGCGAAATAAGCGGCGGAATGATTACGCGCAATGCCTGTGGCAAGATCACCAAATTCATAGTGCGATTCGGGCGCAGACCTAAAGCGTTTGCAGCCTCGGTTTGGCCTTTGGAAATAGCCATGATTCCGGCACGCACTGCCTCGGCAATAAATGCCGCAGTATATAGGGACAGCGCCAGACACAAGGCCATCAACGAGCCACGGAGATGAATGCCGCGATCCGCGTCAACGCGGAAAATGCCCTTTGTGATGATCTCACCATCTGGCCCGATGGCCCCCCGTCCTTCAAATCCAGGTAGCTCCAATCCGATCGGTTGACCCATTACAAAATAGGCAAGCACCGCTGGAACAATAAATACTCCCAACTTGATCCAAAATGTCGGAAGGATGTTTCCTGTGCGTTCTTGGTGCGCTTTGGCCCAACGGCCAAAAAAGATGATGCCGACCAACGAAGCGACAAAAACCAAAACAACGACCATTGACCCAGCAAAAAATTGTGGGTTTGGAATAAAGAATCCTCGGTTGGTAAGAATTACCGAATTCCATAGATCCATCGTTGCGACCGCGTTTTCTCCCTTAAACTCTTTTGGCTCAGGGAACATCTCAAGAAAGATTGCCATCGCAAAAACGATCCAAAGCAGAACCGGTACGTTACGAAAAATCTCGATATAGACTGTCATCAAGCGGGCAACGACCCAGTTTTTTGACAGACGCGCAATACCGATAAGCACCCCCAACACGGTTGCCAGTAAACAGCCCAGTGCAGCGACCAGCAACGTGTTCAGCAACCCGACAAGGGCGGCCCGTGCATGGGTGCTTTGGGATGAATACTCAACCAGCCGTTGGCCAATATCATATCCGGCAGTATCAGACAAAAACTTGAACCCAAGGGGTTTTCCCAGTGCTGCAAGGTTGCTGAGCATATTGTCGACCAGCCAGGCAGCGCCCAGCATGAACAAGATCAGCACAACGATTTGAATAGTCATCGAACGATAGCGGGTATCGTAAATCAGCATGCCCAAGTTAAATGACTTGGGGGCCTCATGATCGGCCATTGCCATGACGTTCACTCCTGATGGTTGGTCTGTGCGATTTAACGGCGGTGCGGTTCGTCCACTCCTGCCTAAAAGCCCAGAATTATTATAAATACTAAGTAAAAAAATGGGGCGCTCTTTTCAGAGCGCCCCAAATAGTCAGATTAACCTAACGGAATGGAGGGGAGTAAATCAGACCACCCTGTGCCCATTGTGCGTTCAAGCCGCGCGAAAGGCCAATTGCTGTGCCCTCGCCGATATTGGCTTCAAATACTTCGCCATAGTTGCCGGCAACCGCGATCGCACGTGCAGCCCAGTCAGCGTCTAGACCAAGCATATCGCCCAGCGAGCCTTCGGTGCCCAGCAGACGGTTGATTTCTGGGTTGTCTGTACCAGCGGACATTTCAGCAAGATTTGCCGAGGTCACGCCCAGCTCTTCAGCTGAAACAAGTGCGTTCAATGTCCAACGAACAACGTCAGCCCATTCGTCGTCGCCATGGCGAACAAGTGGGCCAAGTGGTTCTTTTGAGATAATTTCAGGCAAAAGCATATGTTCGTCTGCATCTTCAAATGTAGCACGAGTCGCCGCAAGGCCAGATGCGTCAGTTGTGTAAACGTCACACGCGCCTGACAGATACTGTTGCTGTGCTTCAGCGTTGGTTTCGATCGGCACTGGCTCATAGGACATGCCGTTTGCACGGAAATAGTCAGCCAAGTTCAGCTCGGTTGTTGTACCGGTTTGGATACAAACGGTCGCGCCGTCCAGTTCGGTTGCCGAAGCGACACCCAGATCTTTACGCACCATGAAGCCTTGGCCGTCATAATAGTTCACGCCAATGAACGTAAATTTCAAGTCAACATCGCGTGAGAAAGTCCACGTGGTGTTACGTGCCAGCATGTCGATTTCGCCAGAAGCAAGCGCTGTGAAACGTGTTTTGCCGGTTGTTGGAACGAACTCAACAGCGTCGGAGTCACCCAGAACAGCCGCAGCAACGGAACGACAAAACGATACGTCAAAACCTTCCCAAACGCCATTTGCGTCCGGAGCAGCAAAACCAACCAAACCAGTTGAAACGCCGCACTTAAGCACGCCGTTAGCTTGTACATCGTCAAGTGTGCCCGCAGTTGCAAAACCGGCCACCAAGCCAGCAGCAGCAAGCGTGCCAAGAAATATGGACTTTTTCATTATTACCTCTTCCTGAATTCCGAAGTGTACTCCGGATGCCCCGCGCCAGGTGCGCAAGGCAGTTAAGATGTGCTGCCCTAACGAACAGCCGCGAGTATTTTGGACAATTCAGCGCTTAAACGTCAAGAGTTCATTCAGTTTTCTAACGTTAGCGCAGCAATGCTGACCTAATTATGAACATGACATCAATGGATTTATTGTTTTTGCCGAATATCAACTATTTTGTTCAAAATCTGCCAAACTCAGATCGATCGCGAAAGCCGCATCAGGAATAATGATGCGAATCATCTCCCAAAATGATACATTAAGCGGATGTCGTAAGCAAAAAGCGCAGTTATTTGGTCACAGTTGCTGACCTTATCTTGCATCGATTAACTAATTCTAGTTAAAATAATCCGACAACTTAGGCGACTTTCAACAATAGGCGACCAAGTTAAGTGGTCTATTCGACATCTTTACTCGTTTATGTCGCGCAGTATTTTTTAAAATTCGATCAAAAGGTCAAATATTCGGGCGGCATGGCAAAAATCAGCGAGCTTAGATTCGGCCAAAGCCTGAGCCTCGTCGTCAGTTCCCCACTGTTCGATCTGCCAATCCTCGTCCACCCGCGAAAGGGTCCAGGCTTGTGTCGCGCTGACATGGCCGCGCACAACAGCCAACGCCAAAATCAATGATCCCGAAATTTTGACCAAATCGTAAAATGCAGTCAGTTGAAACAGGTCGAACGCCTCAATATTTTTCCGCAATGTCTTGAGGCTTTGATCCGGTTGTGGCACCGCAATAATCCCGCTGGTTTTCACTAGCGGTGCCTGCAATTCTTGGGCAGCCCACGCCAATAACGGATCCCAGTTTTGTGCCTGCCGCACAGCCAGCTCAGTCGGGGACTCGGCGCGATAGCACAGCATATCTGTGCCGCCGTAACCCGTCAGAGTGTCGACAATTTCTTTATACTCGATCTTAGCGCCATCAATCGCGGCTTCGGCCAGCCGTGTCATGGGCATTAGGTGTTTATTTACTTTCCCCTCAACCAATTGCCATTCAGCAGCGATCGCTTCCGCGTAAGTTTTGGTTGGCACAGATAGGGTGTTTTTCAACGGTGTTTTCAGCCCGCGTTTATCCAGAAATATTGCAAACCCTTCGTCGGATTGCACCACAGATGCCGTTTCCCAGAACCGCTTTACCTCAAACGCCATTGCGCTAACTCCAAATTTTTTTCAGCGCGTCGTCCAGCTCCGCGAAATCGTCAATAATCAGGTCAGCACCAGCGGCTTTGATCCGGTCAACCGGATGGTATCCCCAGCTAACCCCAATCGTTGCAAACCCAGCGGCGCGGCCCATTTCAATGTCAAATTCGGTATCACCAATCATCACCGCACGGCTAACATCAACGCCAGTTTCCGCAAGTGCGGTGTGCAACATAGACGGGTGCGGTTTGCTCGGGTGGCCATCAGCGGTTTGTGAGGTGACAAAAAACTTGCCAATGTCATGGCTGTCATATGCATGGTCCAAGCCGCGTTTGGCTTTGCCCGTCGCCACGCCCATCAGCAGCGTGTCTTGAACGTGCAACCTTTCCAACGCGGCGCGCGCACCGGGATACATCGGAATGTTCTGCTCGCCGCCCTGTTCCGCGCGCAGATCAAGAAAGCTTTGCTTATAAAGCTTAACGGCGTGCGCGTTTTCCACCTCAGAAAGCGCGGGCATCAGCACCGAAACCGCGCGGTCCAGCGACAGGCCAACAATCGACAATACGTCGGCTCGACTTGGTTCAGGGTGATCCAAGGCAGCAAAGGCGCGTTTCATCGCCGCCAAAATGAAATCCTGACTGTCAATCAGGGTGCCATCAATATCAAAAATCGCGAGGCGCAGGTCAGTCATGGCTTACTCAAAAATCTTGAACGGGTCTTTGGGTGCCCACTTCAGGTCCCAACCGAACATGTCCCAACTGCGCTGCATGTGATCGGGCAGATCGGCCTCAATCATCATGTGTTGGCCGGTGACCGGATGGGTGAATTTGATTGACCGCGCGTGAAGGTGCATTTTGCGACTGATATCGCCACCAATTTGCGACCCCCAACCTTCGCCGTCATTCGACTGGCCGCTGCCACCATATTTGCCATCCCCAATGATCGGACACCCGACCTCAGCCATGTGCGCGCGCAACTGGTGCGTCCGCCCTGTAATGGGCGCCAACCCCACCCAAGTGGTGCGGGTGCCGATGGTTTCAATCACGGCATAATCGGTTGTGGCGCGCTTTGCGCCCTCGGTCCCGTCGACCTCTTTCGGGTGAATACAGCGCATTTTTTCGCCAGCGTTATTTGGCCCGTGACCCGCTGATTTCAGCAAGCCGTAATGGATCGTGCCAACCTTGTTGGGCAAACGCCCCGCGACTAACGCCCAATAAATTTTGCGCGTTTCGCGGTCTTGCAAGCCTTTTGCCAACCCTTTGGCCGCCCTGCCAGAACGTGCCAATAACAACACGCCAGACGTATCTTTATCAAGCCGATGCACGAGTTTTGGCTTGGCTTCCAAGTCAAATTTCAACGCCTCGCACAGCATATCAACATGCACGGTTTGATTGGTGCCGCCTTGTGTAGCCAGCCCTGCAGGTTTGTTAATGGCGATAATATGTGCATCTTTATAGATCACACAATCGCGAATCATCTTGGATTGCTCGTCCGAGATAAACGTGAATTTCGCGTTTGAATGCTGTGAACCCGCTTCTGGCAAGGGTGGAACACGCACCGACTGGCCCATTATCAGACGGGTGCTGGCTTTGACACGACCGCCCTCAACCCTGATTTCACCTTTTCGGCACATCTTTTCAATGCGGCCTTGGTTGATATGCGGGAACACCCGCTTGAACCAGCGATCAAGTCGTTGTTCATGTCCGTCTTCGTCTACGGTTACTGTTTGTACGCCGCTCATGTCATCAATGCCTTTGTTAGTGCCATGCCCGCGAACAACGCCGCCACAGCCAGAACGACCGAGCCGCCCATATAAATCATCGCCGCCATCAAGCGGCCTTTTTCCATCAGGCCAACCGCGTCCAGCGAAAACGCCGAGAACGTGGTGAACCCACCTAATATCCCTGTCATCAAAAACGGAGACAGCCGCCCGTTGGTTTTTTCCAACAGATACACCACCAGTGCCCCCATGATAAGCGAGCCGACGACATTTACAAACAAGGTACCATACGGAAACCCCAGCCCCAGCAACTGGACCACAGATTTCACACTGCCATACCGCAGCATCGCGCCAATGGCGCCGCCCAGCCCGACTTGCAAAATGATCGGCATAACGCCCCCTATTCCTTGGTGCGCTTCTGGCGCAATCGGGCAAAATAGTCGAGCCGTTTTTTCAACTCACGTTCAAACCCACGTTCAGCCGGCAGGTAATAAACCCCGCGTTTCATGCTGTCCGGAAAATAGTTTTGGCCTGAAAATCCGTCTTCGGCATCGTGATCATATTGATAACCATCGCCAAACCCCTGTTCTTTCATCAACGTGGTTGGCGCGTTCAAAATATGATTGGGCGGTGGCTCGGAGCCGGTTTTCTTGGCTGCGGCCATCGCTTGTTTAAACCCTGCATAAACCGCATTTGATTTTGGCGCCAACGCTAGAAACACCACTGCTTGTGCCAAAGCCAGCTCGCCCTCGGGGCTACCCAACCGTTCATAAAGCGCCCAAGCATCCAAACAATGGCGTTGCGCTGCCGGTTCGGCCAAGCCGATATCCTCAACCGCCATGCGGGTAATGCGCCGTGCCAAATAACGCGGATCTTCACCACCGGTCAGCATACGCGCAAACCAGTAAAGCGCCGCGTCGGGGTCAGACCCGCGAACCGACTTATGCAGCGCCGAAATCAAATTGTAATGGGCATCCCCAGATTTGTCATACTGCGCCGCGCGGCGTGAAAGACGTTTTGACAATTCGGCCCGATTAACCTTTTCAGGCCATGCGAACACCTGTTCAAGCATATTCAGCAAGGCGCGCCCGTCTCCGTCAGCCATTTCCAACAGCGCCTCACGCGCGTCACCATCAAGTGGCGCAGGTTTTTTCAACACCTGTTCGGCCCGCTGTATCAACAGCTCCAGATCAGCAGGCGTCAGACGGTTCAAGATCATCACTTGGGCCCGTGATAACACCGCCGAATTTAGCTCAAAGCTCGGGTTTTCGGTTGTGGCCCCGACCAGAATAATGGTGCCGTCTTCCATATGTGGCAAAAACCCGTCTTGCTGGGCTTTGTTAAAACGATGGATCTCATCCACGAACAACAAGGTGCCCTTGCCATTTTGACGCCGCATTTTTGCTGCCTCAAATACCTTCAACAGGTCAGCCTTGCCTGAGAATATCGCGCTGATCTGCACGAATGTCAGGTCGACCTCATCGGCCAGCAGCCGCGCAATGGTGGTTTTGCCCACCCCCGGCGGCCCCCAGAATATCAGCGAGGAAAGATTGCCATGCAGCAACATCTGCCCCAACGGGCCGCCCTCACCGATGATGTGGTCCTGCCCGATCACCTCAGACAGTTTGGCAGGGCGCAGCCGATCAGCCAACGGGCGCGGCGCACTATCGGGAATACTTGCGCCCATATCAAAAAGATCGCTCAAACCCGCCTCCTATTCCACTGGCACCGCAAAAATTACAATCAACCCTAGCACACACATCAAAATCAACGCAAAAATCATTTGGCCAAAATGACGATTATCCCGCGCAACTTTTGCCGTAATGGCCGCCTGCATCAAATAGTAAAACGCAAATGTCCGTGAGGCGATGCTGATGACCTCAAAAATATCGAACATCCAAATCAGGATGATCGCAAAGAAAATCAGCGCCGGATAAGCGGCGCGTTCAACAATCCGGCCGCCGGTTTCCTCAACCAGCAAACCGCCAGCCCCTACGGTATCGGCAATGCCCGCCGAAAGCTGGCTCATCAATGCAGCCAGAACCAACAGGTATGGCAACACAAATGTCACCCGCCCGGTCAGGCCAATAATCGCGGTTTCGTCAGCGCCCCCGGCTGGCAACAGTGCCAGTAACGGCACAATCAGCGCCACAAACGCAAGATAGATAATCCCAGTCGAAATTTGCGCCCATTTCATGGTTTTTCGACGCATATCCGCCGGATAGGTCTGGCCAAGATAGCGCGAGGTCTCAAACCCTTGAACCACCAGCAACATGCCCCCCAGCATCCGCAACCTCAGCCAGATATCGCCGTCATCAGCCACTAGATCAGCGCTCCAGATTCCGGTGCCAAAATTGTGCCAGAACAACCCTGCCAGCAGGGCGGCAATGATCGACAGTTTGATCGAGACCGAAATCGTTTCCACGACTTCAAGCCCGCGCAATCCGCGCACCCAGCCAAAAGTCCCAATCGCCAACAAAATTACCGTCGCCAGAATATCTTCATAAAGACCGCTATTGATCGGCGTGAGCGACAGCGCGAACGAGGCCAAAAGCCGGATATAAAACGCCACCGAAATAACGTAAGCGATACTTAGAGAAACATCCGCCAGTCTGGCCATTGCCACCAATACAGCCGATCCGTTACCCGCTGTTTCAAGTTTTTCGCTGTGTCGGATATTATAGCGAATAACGTGTCCGACCGCATAGGCTAGCAGCACAATCGCCAGCATGGCCAGTACCGCATAACTGCCCGCGACCTTGGCCAACAACGGCGCGATAATTAGAAAACCGCTTCCAATGATCGAGGCCAGCGGCGTTACCGTGGCCCGCCACCAGATATTTGTCCGCAGTTTCGGCATCATTGAAATACCGATAAAAATAACGGTTATGCCAATTAGAACTGCGTCAAAGATGCTCATCTTTACCCTTTAGAAACAAAAAAACCCCGGAAGTGATCCGGGGTTTCGTAGGGTGGGTGCTTGCACCCACCATTATTATCAATCTTCTGCGTTGGCTTCTTCCAAAGCAACGCGATCTTTATCGCCTTTACCTTTGGCGTCTACGTCGCGGTCAACCAGCTCAATAATCGCCATTGGCGCCATGTCACCAAAACGGAAACCAGCTTTTAGCACGCGGGCATAACCACCGGTGCGGTCTTTGTAACGTGGGCCAAGAATGTCGAACAATTTCTTGACGGCAGCTTCCTGGCGCATTTTGCTTTGCGCATTACGGCGGTCGTGCAGACCACCCTTTTTGGCCAATGTGATAAGCTTGTCGATGATGCGTTTCATCTCTTTGGCTTTTGGCAGGGTGGTTTTGATTTGCTCGTGCTCAACAAGTGAGCAAGCCATGTTTGCAAACATCGCTTTGCGGTGCTCGTGGGTTCGGTTTAATTTCCGATATCCGTTACCGTGGCGCATTTTTTCTATCCTTATTCAGGTTTATACTTTGTCTGGTAACCCATGCGTTGGGTCACTCTCCTTGGGGCAGTATTGCCCGTGTATTCCCCGCTACTGCGGGCATTTCGGGCGGGTTTGACCCCGCCCTAAAGCCTAGAAATGATCTTCGTATTTCTTGGCAAGCTCTTCGATATTGTCCGGTGGCCAATCAATGATATCCATGCCGAGATGCAGACCCATTGTGGTCAACACTTCTTTGATCTCATTAAGCGACTTGCGGCCAAAGTTTGGCGTCCGCAGCATTTCTGCTTCGGTTTTCTGGATCAGATCGCCGATGTAAACGATGTTGTCGTTTTTCAGGCAATTTGCTGAACGCACAGACAATTCCAGTTCGTCGACTTTCTTGAGCAGAAGCGGATTGAACTCAAGATCATCCTCTTCTTCCTGACGACCAGCGGTCTCAGGCTCATCAAAGTTTACAAACACGGAAAGCTGATCTTGCAGAATACGTGCTGCAAAAGCGATCGCATCTTCTGGGCTGATCGAGCCGTCGGTTTCAACGTTCAATGTCAGTTTGTCATAGTCCAGAACCTGACCCTCACGGGTTTGCTCCACTTTGTACGACACTTTCCGAACCGGCGAAAATAGCGCATCAACCGAAATCAGGCCAATTGGCGCATCTTCCGGGCGGTTTTTGTCAGCTGCGACATAACCTTTGCCAGTTTCAACAGTCAGTTCCATGAACACCGAAGCGCCGTCATCAAGATGACAGATCACATGATCTTTGTTCAGGATTTCAATGCCGTTTGTCTCAGCGATGTCACCAGCGGTCACAACACCTGGGCCTTTTGCGTTGATCGCAACACGTTTTGGCCCTTCGACCTCCATGTTGATCGCAACACCTTTAAGGTTCAGCACGATGTCGGTTACGTCTTCACGCACACCAACCACGCTTGAGAACTCATGCAAAACGTTGTCGATTTGCACAGATGTAATTGCAGCACCTTGAAGCGACGACAGTAAAATCCGACGTAGCGCGTTGCCGAGTGTCAGACCAAAGCCACGCTCAAGCGGTTCAGCAATTGCTGTCGCCATGCGTAGCGGGTCGGTGCCCGGTTTAATTTCAAGGGTATTAGGGCGGATGAGCTCCTGCCAGTTCTTGTGGATCATATTTTGGCCTCCATACTAGTTCGCAACCGATCCTGCGGGAAGCGAACGCCCGAGGGTAGAATTGGCGCGCATCGTAATTGACGCGCGCCGATCGTAATTAAGATTAAACGCGACGACGTTTTGGTGGACGGCAACCGTTATGGGCCATCGGCGTTACGTCACGAATGGATGTCACAACCAAACCAGCTGCGGCCAGTGCCCGCAATGCTGATTCACGGCCAGAACCCGGACCCTGAACCTGAACTTCAAGAGTTTTCAGTCCATGTTCCTGTGCTTTTGCCGCAACATCCTCAGCAGCCATCTGCGCTGCATAAGGGGTTGATTTACGCGAGCCTTTAAAACCCATCGTCCCAGCTGATGACCAGGCAATTGCGTTGCCTTGTGCATCAGAAATCAGGATCTTGGTGTTGTTAAAGCTGGAATTGATATGAGCAATACCTGAAGAAATATTCTTCTTAATTTTGCGTTTAACGCGAGTTTTTTCACGTGCCATGTTATCAGCCCCCTATTTCTTTTTGCCGGCAATGGCTTTCGCCTTGCCTTTACGGGTGCGCGCATTGGTATGCGTACGTTGACCGCGAACCGGAAGTTTACGACGGTGACGCAGGCCACGATAGCAACCAAGGTCCATCAAGCGTTTGATGTTCATCTGAGTGTCGCGGCGCAGATCGCCCTCAACCATCAGGTTCGCATCGATATATTCACGAACTTTCAACACTTCAGCGTCAGAAAGTTCATTAACGCGACGTGCAAGATCAATACCTACAGATTCACAAATTTTCTCGGCGGACTCACGGCCAATACCGTGAATATAAGTCAGGGCAATATGCACCCGCTTGTGTGTGGGTATGTTAACCCCAGCAATACGTGCCAAATCGGCTCTCCATCTTTGTTTGCGGTTCCGTAACACCGGAACCTTTTTTCACAACCAAACGCACCGACATTTTATCGATGCGCCTATCTCTCAGGGCGAGGTGATCTCACTGAATCTTAGCGATTCGGCCCACCACGACTCTCGACCGAGAGAGCGCGGATTATAGGCAGGATGCCAGCCGCGTCAATATCAAATTTTACTGAATTTTCAGAGATCTAAAGCCGTGTTTATTTGACCCGCTACTTCTTCGATTTCACCCAGACCATCAATGCGTTTCAACTTGTCCTTGGCATAGTAATATCCAATCAGCGGAGACGTATCTTTGTAATAGGCAAACAGCCGTGTGCGCAGAGCATCTTCGTTATCGTCAGGGCGACGCTTAAACGTGCCTTCAGCCCCACAATTGTCGCACTTACCCTCAACATCCGGCTTTTTGAAACTGTCGTGATAGCCTGTGCCACAGGCACCACAGGTGAAACGGCCGGTGATCCGCTCAACCAGTGCCTCGTCATCGACCTGCATTTCAACCACAGCTTCCAGCGTTTGGCCTTTGCTTTCCAACAAAGCCCCCAACGCATCAGCTTGTGTCAACGTGCGTGGAAAACCGTCAAAGATAAAACCACTGCTTGCGTCACTGTCCAATTGCTCAGCAATCAAACCAATCACGATTTCGTCGGTTACCAACTCACCACGGTCCATGACCGCAGCAACTTGTTTGCCCATTTCGGTGCCGGATGTCCGTGCTGCGCGCAACATATCACCGGTCGAAAGTTGAACCATCCCCTGCTCTGCCACCAATCGGTGTGCTTGTGTTCCTTTACCAGCGCCTGGCGGTCCGAGCAGAATAATATTCATCGACGAGCTTTCCTTGCTTTGGAGCGGGTTTTACCCCGCATTTTCGATTTCTCGATCAGGCCTTCATATTGATGGGCCAGCATATGCGATTGAACCTGATTAATTGTGTCCATTGTAACCGAAACCACAATCAAAAGGGAAGTCCCGCCAAAGGCGAAAGGAATGGCGGTTTTGGCAATCAGGAATTCAGGCAGCAACACCACGGCAGCCAGATAAAGCGAGCCAAGCACCAAAAGCCGGTTCACAACATAATCCAGATAGGCTGCTGTTTTTGCGCCTGGGCGAATACCCGGAATAAAACCACCCTGTTTTTTCAGGTTGTCGGCAACATCATCTGTTTTGAACGCCACATTATGGGTATAGAAATATGCAAAGAACATCACAAATGCCGCAGTTGCGATCATATAAAGCGGCTGTCCACGGCCCATATAGGCTGCCACTGTCGCTAAAATACCGGTGCCGCCGTCAGACGAAAACGTGGTGATTGTGCTTGGCAGCAACAGAATAGACGAGGCGAAAATCGCAGGGATAACGCCAGCCGGATTCAGTTTAATCGGCAGATGGCTGCTCTCACCGCCATACATTTTCATCCCGACCTGACGTTTGGGGTATTGGATGTGGATCTTACGCAAGGCGCGCTCGACAAAGACCACAAACGCAATCACCACAACGACCATCACCATCACCGCCAAAATCAACGGTGTCGACAACGCTCCTGACCGGCCAGAAGCAAAGAACTGCGCCACAGCGGCGGGGAGTTCCGCCACGATGCCCACAAAAATGATCAACGAAATGCCGTTGCCAATGCCGCGCGCGGTGATCTGCTCGCCCAGCCACATCAGGAACATCGTGCCACCCACGAGGGTAATCATCACCGAGGCACGGAAATACAAGCCCGGATCAGACGCCAAGCCTTGGCTCTCAAGGCCCGCTGCAATCGCGTAAGACTGCGCCAGCGCCAGCAGAACTGTTGCATAACGCGTATACTGATTGATTTTCCGGCGTCCGGCCTCACCGTCCTTTTTCAGGCGCTCCAGTGAGGGCACCATCGAGGTCAGCAATTGAATCATGATCGAGGCCGAAATATACGGCATAATCCCCAGCGTAAAAATCGCCATCCGGCTCAGCGCACCACCGGTGAACATGTTCAACATGCCACCAATACCACCTGATTGCTCGCCAAAGAACGATGCGAGCTGCACCGAATCAATGCCCGGAACCGGAATATAGGTGCCAAGACGGTAAACCATCAACATGCCGATCGCAAAGAAGATGCGAGACCGGAGGTCTTTGGCTTTGCCAAAAGCGCCCCAGCTCATGTTTGATGCCATTTGTTCTGCTGCAGATGCCATTC
>JAESRG010000057.1 GCA_016764785.1 Paracoccaceae bacterium | reverse complement strand
ATCATTTCTTCAACCATCTCATCCAAAGTGGTGGTGGCTTGCCAACCCAATTGCTCACGCGCTTTGGTTGGATCGCCCATTTTGCTTTTCAAAAGCACGTCGGTATAGAATTTGGATTTGGTAAAAGCAAAAACACCGCCGTCGAGCGCCTTTTGGACTTCTTTTTTCCCGGCAGCGATAATTTTTGGCCAAGCGTTGTTTTCCCAATCAGCCTGGGAGGCCAACTGATCAGCAGCCTTATAGACCTTGCCGTTAACATTCACCTGATCCTTGGATTTCGAATACAGGTATTTCGTATAGATGGTTTTGTAATTATTGCCTTTGTTGACGTAAAACATCACCTCGTTCAAAAACAGGCTTTTCTTGGCATGTGCCAGATAAGCCGCCATGATTTTTGGGTCCTTGCGAAGCTCATCAACTTTCTTTGGTGCATCAGCCATATTTTAATTCCCTTAAATATATTTCGCCAATAAATGACGTTGGTTCAAAATTGTGCGCTTATTGCGCTGGTAAAATTATCGGGCGGTACTCACTAAATGTTGCCCTAAGGGAAACATAAGTTAAACATCTGTATTTACAAGAGAAAACATGAATATAATTTTATGTTATATATTTTATTGAGGAAAACAAGCCAATTAGACTATTTTACAGAGAGCATGATACCAACAAAACCAGACCTACCTTGCTAGAATAACCAGCCCTCGCAAATTGCCGGTACTTCGGTCCTCCCTTGCGAACAGACGCGTCGCGCGATATTCCGACAGCAACGTTACAGGAGCCCGCGTCATGCCGATTTATTTGAACACCACCGATACCGATTTTGACAGCCAGTTTACCGCATTTCTGGCCACCAAGCGGGAATCAGATGCCGATGTGCATGCGGTTGTGGCAGATATTGTGGCTGACGTGCGTAAGCGCGGCGACGCGGCCGTCATTGACTTAACAGCCAAGTTTGACCGGCTAAACCTAACACCCGAAACGCTGGCCTTTTCGGCTGACCAGATGGATGCGGCCATTGCCACCGTTCCAGTCGCCGAAAAAGCGGCGTTGGAGCTGGCAGCAGCGCGGATCAAAGCATACCACGAGAAACAACTGCCCGAGGATGCCCGTTGGACTGACGATTGCGGCGCTGATCTTGGCTGGCGCTGGTCGGCGGTGTCACGCGCGGGGCTTTATGTACCGGGCGGGTTGGCGTCTTATCCCTCCAGCGTGCTGATGAACGCGATTCCGGCCAAGGTCGCAGGTGTGCAGGATTTGATGATCTGTGCGCCAACACCAGATGGCAAGGTGAACCCGCTGGTGTTGCTGGCGGCGCGACTTTCTGGCGTTGAAACCGTGTATCGCATAGGTGGCGCGCAAGCGATTGCAGCGATGGCATACGGCACGGCGACCATTACGCCGGTTGATAAAATCACCGGCCCCGGCAATGCCTATGTGGCCGAGGCAAAACGCCAAGTGTTTGGCCAAGTCGGCATCGATATGATCGCGGGCCCCAGTGAAATCTTGGTCATTGCTGACAAAGATAATAACCCCGATTGGGTGGCGCTTGACCTGCTGTCACAGGCTGAACATGACGAAAGCGCGCAAGCGATTTTGATCACCGATAACGCTGACTTTGGCACAGCGGTAGTTAAGGCCGTGGAAAAACGACTTGAAACGCTTGAGCGCCGCGTGATCGCGGGCAAAAGCTGGGCCAACTTTGGCGCGGTAATTATTGTTGAAACAATAGATCAGGCCGCCGATCTGTCAAACCGCATTGCGCCCGAACATCTGGAAATTTGCGTTGCTGACGCCGAAGCATTTTCGCTAAAAACCATCCATGCTGGGGCGATTTTTATAGGTGCTTACACGCCCGAAGCCATCGGAGATTATGTCGGTGGACCGAACCACGTATTGCCCACGGGGCGCTCGGCGCGGTTCTCAAGTGGGTTAAACGTGCTTGATTTTATGAAAAAAACCACCATTTCGCGTATGACCCCGGCTGCATTGCGCGCCATTGGTCCTGCGGCTGAAACGCTGGCGATCTCGGAAGGGCTGGAAGCTCACGGGTTGTCAGTGCGCGCAAGGTTGGAGGCCTTGAATGATGAATAAACTTATCTCGGTTGATCTGGACGAAAGCGGCCTGCCCGCCCCCACACCTGAAATCGAACAAGAACGCCGCGTCGCGATTTTTGATTTGCTTGAGGAAAACACCTTTGCCCTGCCCGCCAAAGGCGACAGCCCCGCGCCTGATGGGCCGTTCAAGCTGGCATTGTCGATTATTGAGCGGCGTTTGGTATTTTCTGTGTCCTCGAGAAATGGTGAAAAGCTGACCGAGTTTCACCTTTCGCTGTCGCCATTCCGGCAGGTAATCAAAGATTATTTCCAGATCTGCGAAAGCTATTTTGATGCGGTGAAACGCCTGCCCCCCGCCCAGATTGAGGCCATCGACATGGGCCGTCGGGGTATCCACGATGAGGGGTCGCGCGTGCTGTTGGAACGGCTTGAGGGCAAGGTCATTACCAATCACGCCACGGCGCGGCGGTTGTTTACGCTTATTTGCGTTCTGCATTTCAAGGGTTGATCACAGATGGCAAACAAAACTCCTGGTGCTGTTTTGTTTGCTTGCGACCATAATGCTGTGCGCTCACCGATGGCCGAAGGGCTGATGAAAAAATATTATGGCCAGAAAATATTTGTGCAATCAGCAGGCGTGCGTCACGACATCGAAATCGACGGATTTGCCGTCGCGGTTTGCGATGAGCTGGACGTAAAGTTGGAAAAACATCAATCGCGATCATTTGATGAAATGGAGGAGTGGGGTGACCAGATCGGCGGCTATGACCTGATTATCGCCCTGTCGCCGGCCTCGCAACGTGCGGCGCTGGAATACACCCGTTATTTCGCGCTAGAGGTCGAATATTGGCCGATTTTCGACCCCACCGGTCTTGGTGAAAACCGTGAGGAGAAATTACGCGCATATCGTCAGGCGCGCGACCAAATTGATCAACTGATATTGACACGCTTTGGCCCGCCGGTTGAAGATGTGACATGAAGACCAACAACCCTGAGCAGTTCGATTACTATATTCCGGTGCGTAAATCCGAGATCGTTTCAGCCATTCTAAAAGACGAAGCCCTTTCCAGCAATGAACGCAAACCAATGGCGGAACTGATCCGCTGGCTGGCCTTGCTGTTCCATGTCGAATTTTTTTCCAGCTCTGAATATATCAAAGAATTATACGTTGAGCTGAACCCAGATCGTCCCGGTAGCGACCCGTTGATGTCCAGCCATCACGACCGAGAAAAATTTCTTGCCGAATTGGACAAAATCTTGATTGCGGCCAATTTTCGCCCGTTGTCGGAAGAAGAAATCGACGAGTCGGATGGCATGGAGGGCCGCATTCGCGTCAATATTAAAATCCCGACCGATGTGTTTTCCGAAACCCGTTTCTATGCCCGTGGTCGGCGGATGCAGGAATTTTCAGTGCCGATCTGGTTTGGCCTGAAACACAAAGTTGTTGAATTCGAAACATTCGATCATGTGGTTTTTTGCATGATCCCCAGCCTGACGGCCCCTGTTAAAAAACTGAAACAAGGTAAATTGCGTGCTGGCGCGGCGTATCTAAAACTGTTTCGCGACATTCCGGTGGCGGATATCAAATCGCTGTACCCCAACGCACAAGCGGCACTGGGGATATTGCGTAAACTGATGATTACTGTGCCAGCCGCCGTGGCGATTATCCCGCTTTTGATGAAAATCATCCCCTCGTTTACGGTGCTGCTGCTGGTCACCAGCGCCTATTTGGGAATTTCCGGCACCGTGCAAGATGACACCCTGAAGAAAGGCCTTGCGGCGGCCGCAGTGCTCGCTGCGGTGATCGGGTTGGGCATGCGGCAATGGTCCAGCTATGATCGTTATTCGTTGCGCCACCAAAAACACGTCACAGACCACGCGCAGTTCAACAAAATGAATAAAAACGCAGGTTGTTTTGATTATCTGATCGCCGCGTCTGAGGATGCCGAGGTCAAAGAGGCGTTTCTTGCCTATGCATTGCTGCATTTTGAAGGCAAACCGCTAAGCCAGCCGGAGCTCGACGACAAGGTCGAGAAATGGTTCAAAAATCGGTTCAACGTCGAGATCGACTTTGAGATAGACGACGCCATCGCCAAGCTGGAACGGCTAAGCATGGTCAAACACGTGGGTGGCAAATATGTGCCGGTCCCGATCGACGTGGCGATTATCAGTTGCACCGACAATTGGCGCCTACTGTCCAGTGACATCGCACGAGGAGGATTGGATGATGAGTTTGACTGATACGAATTCACCCGCAATCTGGCCACCGATGGACCTGTACAAAGACGTTGTTGTGGTTCCGCGCATTAACGCATCAACAGGAACAACCCAGACCTGCGGCCCGATCTGGCCTGACTGGGAAAATCAGATTTCAGCAAGATACTGTCGGAATGGCTTACCCGTAGACGAAAAACCTGAACTTAGCGGGGAAATCTGTGTGGTTGATGAGCCTATGGTCTGGGCTGGCATTGCCCATCCGCATTTTGGTCATTTTATATCTGAACATGCTCCGCGAATTCTGCAATCTGTGCACCACAGCACTTCTGAGAAATTTCTTTACGGTTTTCACCACAAGTCGTTTCCGGGCCTTAAGGCCGCGCCGCCACATTTTCTGTTTACCACTGAATGGTTTGGTCTTGACCCATCCCGAATTGTATTTTGCACCGAAAATATGCACGTCAAAACCTTGATGGTTGCCCCGCAGGCGGAGCAGCTGTGTCGCCCCTCGGAAGAAAATACCCTTGGCAGACTGACGGACAAATATTTGGATTTGCTGGACCAAAATACCGCCCGGCACAAATTGCAAATCGTTAGCAATGAAATCGTTTTTGTCTCTCGCAGCCTGCTACCGTTTCCCAAAGCGTGCTCTGGCGGCTCCTCCTATCTGGAGACCGTATTGAGATCGTTGGGGGTGGTAATTTTCCATCCGGAACGGCACAGTATCAGAGATCAACTAGCGGTTTATGCAGGTGCAAAACACCTGATTTTTGCTGAGGGATCAGCGGTTCATGGCTTACAATTACTGGGGCGAAACAATTGTTCAGTTTCAATTTTAACCCGTCGGCCTGGACGAAAGATTGCCGAAAGCAACCTAAAACCCCGGTGCAGAAATTTGCATTACTATGGTTCGGCACGAGAGTTATTGCATTTTGAAGGCCATTTTTTCTCTGCCAAAAAGCTATTTCCCAAACCAGTATTTGACCTAGCGGGCGTATTTGAATGTTTTTCAAATGTCGGCATAGACCTGTCCAAGTCATGGGATGAAAATGCTTATCGGGCCGCATTGGTGGACGATTTGCGCGACTGGATCAAAAACATCCGGCACATCTCCCTAAAACGCTGGAACGCCGTTGGCGATCAGTCAAAACTATATGCGTCCCTGACAGAAATCGGACTGGAGGACGTCAGCCAGTTTGCCAAAGACCATTTTCTGATGCTGTGAGCCTTTGGCGCAACCAAATTTGGGAAATACCGAAAATTGACCGCTTGAACCGGCGCATATTGGCGCGAGTATGTATCGTTTTGCGGTGAACCTGAATTGCTGCGCATTGAATCCATGCTGACATCCAATACGGCCGTGGCTATTGCTGCGAATGCAACAGAAAATGCAGCGCTGGTGGACAGTAACCACCGTTGGGTTTCGGGCATGTGGGGGTCTGATTGCACAGCTGACGCGCATGTTGGATTGGCGCAAATGTACGACTCGCACTCTGACTTTCATGCGCAGTAAGAAATCATCGCGACGGGTTTTACCGACTATCTTTGCGCCGCAATACACGCGCATTCTGGAAAATAAGCCCAAAATCGCGTCAAAATTACGCTTTACGTGGCTTAGCCCTTGAAATCTGCACCGATTCGCCGCATCTAAGCCTCGCGGGGCATGACCCCTTTATGAATTAAAAACTGGAGACCACATGGCCAAGGAAGAACTTCTCGAATTTCCCGGTGTCGTGATCGAGCTTTTGCCCAATGCGACTTTCCGCGTGGAGCTTGAGAACGGCCATGAAATTATCGCTCATACCGCAGGTAAAATGCGTAAAAACCGCATTCGCGTGCTGGCGGGTGATAAAGTTCAAGTTGAAATGACCCCTTATGACCTGTCCAAAGGACGGATCAACTATCGTTTCAAATAAATGAAGCTGATTTTGGCATCGGCCAGCCCGCGCCGAGCTGCGTTGCTGGCGCAAATTGGCGTGGTGCCCGACGCGGTGATGCCCGCCGATATTGACGAAACACCCCGATCAGATGAACAACCGCGCCCTTACGTGGCGCGGATTGCGATGGAAAAAGCCCAAGCGATTGAGGCTGACGGCCTGATTCTGGCCGCCGACACCACTGTTGCAGTGGGCCGTCGAATTTTGGGAAAACCAAATGATACGGCTGAGGCAGCCAAGTTTCTAAAGCTGCTATCGGGGCGACGTCACAAGGTGATTACCAGTGTGGCGTTGCGTTTGGGTGACCGAACATGGCAACGCACCGTTGTCACATCAGTGAAGTTCAAACGTCTGTCTGCGATGGAACTTGCGGGCTATCTGCGCTCAAACGAGTGGCAGGGCAAAGCTGGCGGCTATGCAATTCAGGGTATTGGTGCCGCGTTTATCCCCAGCATCAACGGGTCATATACCAATGTGGTTGGCCTGCCATTGACCGAAACCGCTAACCTGCTGCAAGGCGCAGGTTACACAGTAAACTTTGACGGAGCCGTATTATGAAGGGCATCAGTATTCTGATTGACCGCGCGCAGGGCCGCGAATTGGCGGCAATGATGGTGGATGGCAAGTTGGTCGACCTGTTGGTTGACCCCGTGGCGAGCGATTCGCCGCAGCCCGATGCGATTTATCGGGCCGTAGTGGATCGTCCAATCAAAGGGATGCATGGCGCGATTGTTAAGCTTGGCAATGGTCAACAAGGGTTTCTAAAAGACGCCAAAGGTTTGGCCCCGGGGGCCAGTATTTTGGTACAGGTTGCAACCTTTGCCGAGGGATCAAAGGCGCAACCAGTGACACAGCGGCTTTTGTTCAAAAGCCGTTATCTGATTCTGACACCGGGTGCGCCGGGCATTAATGTGGCGCGCAGCATTCGCGATGATGACGAACGGGTGCGGTTGTTGGAAATCTCACATGCAATTTGGCCTGAATCGGCTGACAATATGGGGCTGATCGTGCGGTCGGCCTGCGTGGGCGTTAGCGATGATGAAATCTCGGATGATCTGACCCGTATGCTGGACATCGCCACCAACGTTTTGGCCGATACTTCTGGCCCAGCTGAGTTATTGCTGGACGCGCCGAGTGCCGGATATCGCGCGTGGCGGGACTGGGCGCCAAGCGAACCCCACGACATTATTGACCAAGATGGCTGTTTTGACGATCACGGCGTTTGGGATGCGATTGAGCAATTCAAATCGCCCCTCGCGGGGCTGACCGGTGGCGCGTACATGTATGTTGAGCCAACCCATGCGCTGGTGTCGGTGGATGTTAACACAGGCCCTGATTTTTCACCTGCCGCAGCCCTGAAAGCCAATATTGCCGCGGTGCGGGAACTGCCACGGCAATTATTACTGCGCGGATTAGGGGGGCAAATCATCGTTGATTTTGCACCACTTGCAAAAAAAGACCGGCGCCAGATTGAACAAGTGGTCAAATCTGCCTTCAAAAAAGACGCCATCGATACGACGCTTGTAGGCTGGACTCCGCTTGGCCACCTCGAATTATTGCGTAAACGCAGCCGTCAACCGCTTGATATGAGGTCGTGAAAAGACATTAGGGTAATCGACACCTTTCTCCTTCATAATATCAAGTCTATGTTCGGATGGGTATTAAGTTGTATTGCTTAACTTATCCAACCCGCCTAATAACAATTGAGAAACCAGTAACTTAAGCACGGAAACCTTCAAAAATGAGTGATACACCGGCGGCACCGAATGACCAAAACCCCACGGTCACCCAGCCTGGGCAGCAGCCCGCGCGAAACTGGGTCAGGATTCTTGCAAAATATCGAGAGCCAAATCTGGCGCGCTCCAGCTTTGAATTCGCGATAAGTATTGTTCCATTTTTTATTCTTGGTACTTTGGCGTGGTATTCGTTGTCCGTAAACCTTTGGCTGGCATTTGCTTTTTCCTTTGTGAATGGCGGTTTTTTGGTGCGTCTGTTTATTATTCAACACGATTGCGGCCATAACAGCTTTTTCAAGGATCGCCGTGTAAATAACTGGGTTGGCCGCTGCCTTGGCGTTTTAACATTGACCCCCTACAAAGTGTGGCGCCGCACCCATGCGATTCACCACTCCTCGTCCGGGAATCTGGGCAAGAGGGGCATTGGCGATGTCTATACAATGACCGTCAACGAGTTTCAGAACCTCTCGACCTTCAAGAAAATTCAATATCGCATCTATCGGCATCCGATTTTTTTGTTTGCCTTGGTTCCTGTCCTGCTTTTTGTTTTCCAAAACCGTTTACCAGTCGGGCTGATGAAGAACTGGGAATATTGGCTAAGCGCGATGGGGACAAATATTGCAATTGGGGCGGTACTGGTTGGGTTTTACTGGTTTGGCGGGATCATGCCAATTTTGCTGGTTGCGATGCCCCCGGTTCTGGTGGCCGCAACAGTCGGTACATGGCTGTTCTATGTGCAGCACCAATTTGAAGACACAGATTGGAAGCCCGACGATGAGTGGCAACTGCACGAATTGGCGCTGCATGGCAGCTCTCACTATGTTCTACCACCGGTGTTGCGATGGTTTAGCGGCAATATTGGTGTGCATCATGTGCATCACCTTTACAGCCGTATCCCGTTTTATCGGTTAATGGAGGTTTTGCGTGACAACGCCGAACTGGCGAACCACAACCGGATGAAGCTTTGGGAAAGTTTTAAGTGCGCCCGGCTTCATCTGTGGGACGAAACCAGTCACAAATTGGTGTCCTTCTCGCAAGCTCGAAAAGCTCTGGCAACCTGACAGCTGCCAAGCCCGCGCCGTCCTTGAACGGGCTTGAAGGTCTCGACCTAGCGCGGCAAACCCTGTCAGAGCGCCGGATGCAAAATAGTGGGCATTTTTGCGGCAACCGGTTGGCTGGCCTCAGCCCTTCTGTCGTCGATTCTGACGGTAACATTCACTGAGGTCCCTGACATTGAGATTCTGGCCCAAACCGCGCCGGCTCCTGCTGTGCGGCTGTATCTTACCACCAAAATATCGGCTAGCCGGCACGGTGCTCGGTCGCGCCTGATGCTTGGCCACGCGGCACACAACAACCTGATCCCGCAGTCGACACCACTGACCGGCCATCAAACTCTGACACTGCGTCCACTCATATCTTTATGGGCATGGGCATCATGAAGCCCGCCAGCCTGCTTTCCAACCCACCCATCTGGCAAACTGCCGCGACCGCGCTTTCTTTCACCGCAACTGCAGTACGTTACGCCACCATTTACGCCCAAAATTCAACGCGGGCCGCTGAAATAGCTGATGCGCAGGCTTGCTGAACAAATTTGCGCTGGGCAATCCTGCCTGTGTCTGCGAAAACACCACATGACCTGTCCTATTTGCAAAAAACAATCTGCTCCCGAATATCGTCCGTTTTGCTCAAAACGCTGCGCAGATATCGATCTGGGTAAATGGTTAAACGGTTCTTATGCCCTACCAGCCGAACCCGAAGATTCGTCCGAGGAGGCCGAATTGCACGCAGCCATGCAGTCCGAAACCCGTCATTGACGTCTATCTGAAAAGCTTGGGAAAAAACCAAAGGAAACCGCTGGACAGTCCTGCCGTTCTCCCCTAAAACGCCCCCACCCAAGGTGTTAAGCCTTAACCCTGCCCGGGTAGCTCAGGGGTAGAGCAGTGGACTGAAAATCCTCGTGTCGGTGGTTCAAATCCACCCCCGGGCACCATTTAGATCAAATACCAGTTTTGCTATTTCATGCAAGAATCGCAACCGGAGCGCCTGTCGACGTTTTGTTGTTCCTTGCCGATTTACGCTTGCTTTGTCACGGATTTTTTTGCCCCAGAACGCCGCGCCGATTTTGTAACCGGCACTACCTTGGCAGGCACCTGAATCTGCACCATTGTCGGGAACGGAATATCAATGCCGTTTTTGTCGAACTGCTCCTTTATTTCACGAATTAGCGCATGGCGCATGGCCCAGTAATCTTCTGACATGGCCCAGACCCGTACCGAAAAATCAACCGAGCTATCACCCAGATTAGTGACTTTCACAAAGGCCTCGGGGTCTTTTAACCCGCGCGTTTCAGCGTCGATAACCTTTTTCAGCACGGTCTCGGCTTTTTTCAGATCGGTGTCGTATGACACGCCGATGGTCAGGTCACAGCGGCGCCGGTCATAGAATGAGTAGTTCACGATGGATGATGCCCAAATGTCGCTGTTCGGAACAGTAACTTGCACATTATCCGAAGTCGCAAGTTCGGTCGTAAACAGGCTGATCGCTTTTACCGTGCCGGTATGTCCGGCAACATCAACAAAATCGTCTATTTTGAACGGCCGAAAGCCCAACAACATGACGCCAGCTGCCAGATTCGACAACGTGCCCTGCAAGGCCAAACCAATCGCCAGCCCCGCAGCACCTAGCAGCGCCACCAGCGACGTAGTTTGAATGCCAAACCGCGACAGAATAAACGTTAGCGCAATCGCCAAAATCGCATAACGCACCACACTGGAGAGGAACAAAAACAGGGTGTCGTCCAGTTCCTCATATCTCAGGCCAAGTTTGACAATGTGCCGCTTGGCGAAACCTGAAAGCCACAGCGCCCCGAGTAAAATCGCAGCGGCCATCACCACGTTAATCCCTAATTCAACATACCAATCCATTTTATGCTCCTATAATGCCTTGATTTTCGCCAATTTGCCCGCGATGTAACAGCAGATGATCAAGGATGACACAGGCCATCATTGCCTCTCCAACTGGCACCGCGCGGATACCCACGCAGGGGTCATGACGACCTTTGGTAATAATTTCGACCGCGTCACCCGATTTGGTAATCGTCTGACGTGGTTTTAAAATCGACGATGTCGGCTTAACAGCAAACCGGCAGACAATTTCCTGCCCAGTGCTGATGCCACCTAATATCCCGCCCGCATGATTACTGCTAAATTCCGGCCCGTTTGGCCCCATGCGCATCTCGTCAGCGTTTTGTTCGCCTGTCAGCATGGCGGCCCCCATGCCCGCGCCGATTTCAACCGCCTTCACAGCGTTGATCGACATCATCGCGGCCGCAATATCAGTGTCGAGCTTGGCATAAACCGGTGCGCCCAGCCCTGCTGGAACCCCCCGCGCCACGATCTCAACAATCGCGCCAACTGAATTGCCCGATTTACGCAGCCCATCCAGATATGCCGCCCAATCAACCGCTGCATCCGCGTCGGGTGTCCAAAACGGGTTTTGGTTAATTTGGTCTAAATCAAACTTGGCGCGGTCGATCTTACGATCACCCATCTGCACCATATATCCCTTGATCTCGATCCCAGCAAAATGCGTGTCGATACAGGCGCGCGCCAACCCGCCCGCTGCAACGCGCGCTGCCGTTTCGCGCGCGCTTGACCGTCCGCCACCGCGCGGGTCGCGGTTGCCGTATTTGGTGAAATAGGTGTAATCCGCATGGCCCGGGCGAAACTTTTCAGCAATGTCGCCATAGTCTTTTGACCGTTGATCCACATTGCGGATCATCAGCTGTATCGGCGTGCCCGTGGTTTTACCCTCATAGATGCCTGACAGTATCTCAACCTGATCAGGTTCCTGACGTTGGGTGGTGTACTTGTTTTGACCGGGCTTTCGCATGTCCAACCAATGTTGCAGCATCGCCGCATCAACCGGAACATTTGGCGGGCAGCCATCCACCGTCGCGCCCAAAGCAGGCCCGTGGCTTTCGCCCCAAGTGGTAACACGAAATAAGTGGCCAAACGAATTCATCGACATGTGATTGCTCCTCTGGGCTTTTCATTACCCGAACGCCTCGCTGTGAAAAACCCCTAATTGATCGACTTGGGTTTGATCGACGGGCCAGTGTCTGGACGTGGGTTTGACGTGCGCAATACCGGATGCGTGTCCGAGGTTGAGCTATGACTTTCACGCCACACAATAAACAGACCAGAGCTGATAATAATAGACGCCCCGATTGCTACCCATTTATCAGGTGCTTCGCCGAAAAACAGCACGCCAAATAAAGTCGCCCACAAGATTTGCGTATACTGCACCGGCGCGATCAGCGCGACCGAAGGCGCCACACGATAAGCCCCGATAATCGACACTTGCGCCCCAACAGCAAACACGCCAACCAGTGCCATCATGCCCAGATGTGGCAGCTGAACGGGTATATAGACAAACGGCATCACAGCGGCCATCACCGCAATGCTTGAGATCATCGGAATCAGAATAAGCACCGCGCTGCGTTCTTCAGAACCAATTTTTCGGATGATAATACTGGTCATCGCACTAGTGAACGCCGCGACCAGCGCCGCGCCGTGTCCGTATGAAAATTCAGCACTGCCGGGGCGCAGCACCACCATCACACCGATAAGCCCAACAATAATCGCCATCCACCGTTGCAAACGCACAACTTCGCCCAACAGGGGCACCGACAGGGCGGTGATCAACAGCGGCGTGATGAAAAGCAGCGCATAAACCTCGGTCATCGGCAAAACGGTAAAGGCATAAAACGCGCTCGACATGCCAACCACCGACAGCACTGACCGCAAGGCGATCAACCAAGGGTGGCGAGGCCGATAATTGCTAAGGTTCCGATCCATCATCATCATGACGGTTAACGGAATGAATGCAAACAGCGACGAAAACAGAATAATCTGAAATACAGAATAATGCGCACCGATCACTTTGATGATCGCATCGTGGGTCGAAAAGAACCCAAATGCCAGCATAGACAGGATATACCCGCGCGTTGTGTTGGAAAGACCCATGATAATACTTTCGAATGATTTCTTCCGTATCTATCACAGCTTTCCACGCTTGCAAGTTCAGAAGTAGACGTTATGTTCAGCCTCACCTCGGGGGGGCTTCGGCCTGAGACGCATTTGCGGACCCGTTGAACCTGAACCAGATTATGCTGGCGTAGGGAAGGTGCATCGGGTTTTCCCCCTTCATCTGACATACGTCGCAGAACCAAAGGAAAACCAAATGAAGAAAATCCTTATGTCTGCGGCCCTTTTGACCTCACTAGGTGGGGCGCTTTGGGCGCAAGATAAACCCGAACTTATTGTCTATACCTATGACAGTTTTGTCACCGATTGGGGCCCCGGCCCGGCAATTGAAACCGCATTTGAAGCGGTTTGCGAATGTGAACTAACATTCGTTCCCGCCGGTGATGGCGCCGCGCTTCTGTCCCGCGTTTGGCTGGAAGGCGAGCGTTCCGAGGCCGACGTGGTGCTTGGCCTAGACAACAGCCTGATGGAACCCGCCCGTGATATGGGCATTTTCGCCCCGCATAACGGCATTCCTGAAAACCTGAGCCTGCCCGTTGGCTGGACCGACGACACATTCCTGCCGTTTGACTGGGGCTATCTGGCGTTTGTTTATGACAACACCAAAATCACCGAGGTTCCTGATAGTTTTGCAGCCCTCGCAGCATCTGATCTTAGCATCGTGATCGAAGATCCACGTTCATCAACCCCCGGTCTGGGTTTGGTTTTCTGGGTAAAAACGGTTTACGGCGATGATGCAGCGGGCATCTGGGAAGACCTGTCCGATAATATCGTCACCGTCACCAAAGGCTGGTCCGAAGCATATGGCATGTTCCTTGAGGGTGAGGCCGACATGGTTTTATCCTATACCACCTCGCCAGCCTATCATCTGATTGCTGAAGAAGACTCGTCAAAATCGGCCGCGATTTTCACCGAAGGCCATTTCATGCAGATCGAGGTAGCCGCCAAATTGGCTCACACCGATCAAAATGAACTTGCCGACATGTTTCTAGCATTCATGGCAGATGATGCTTTCCAATCGGTGATTCCGACCACTAACTGGATGTATCCAGTTACGGCGCAGGAATTACCAGCAGGGTTTGACACCCTGACAACCCCAACTCCGATTGATGCAGTGGCCTTGACCAGTGACTTTCGCGATGAAGCACTGAGCGAATGGCTGTCCGCGCTCAGCCAATAAATAAGGGCATTGCCCTTGCTGGCAGCGCCGCCATTCTGGTGGTGGCGCTGCTGGTGCTGGCCCCTGTCGGGGCCTTGTTTGCGCGCGCGGAAGGTGCTGGTGGCATCAGTACTTACGGCTGGTCCGTCGTTCGATTTACGGTTTTTCAGGCGGTTTTATCGGCACTGATCAGCGTCACCTTGGCAATTCCCGTGGCCAGCGCACTAGCGCGCCGCGACTTTAGAGGCCGAGGTCTGGTTCTATCGCTAATGGGTGCGCCGTTCCTGCTGCCCTCAATCGTCGCCGTGTTTGGCTTACTGGCCATCTGGGGCCGCAGCGGAATTTTTAGCGACATTCTGGCCTCGTTCGGCGCTGGCCCATTGGATATCTATGGCCTGACCGGCATTCTGCTGGCGCATGTTTTTTTCAACCTGCCCCTTGTGGTGCGGATGATATTGCAAGGCTGGGCAGCAGTTCCGGTTGAGCACTTCCGCCTAGCCGCGCAGCTTGGGCTAGGCCCGCGCCCAACCTTTCGTTTGATTGAAATGCCGCTATTGCGCGGGGTCGTACCGGCAGCGTTTTTGGTAACGTTTCTATTATGCATGACCAGTTTTGCCATCGTTCTGGCCCTTGGCGGCGGACCAAAAGCCACCACAGTTGAGCTGGCAATTTATAACGCCTTGCGGTTCGAATTCGACCTTTCATCAGCGGCCATGCTGGCGATCGTTCAGTTTGCACTGTGTATTACCGCAGCAATTGTTGCGCTTAACTTGACCCAAAATGCTGGGTTTGGCGGCGGGTTGATGACGGCGCGCCAACGTTGGGGCGATACCCGTTTAGCGTTTTGGCAGGATACCATCCTGATCACCATCACCCTAATTTTCCTTGGCCTGCCAATGTTGGCAATTTTATTTCGGGGTATCAACGGTCTTGGTGCTGGTCTACCCAGTGGCATTCTAACCAGCCTTTTGATCAGCCTTGGCATCGCGTTAACATCGGCCGCGCTGGCAATTTCATTGGCCCTGGCCTTGGCGCATCTGATTGACAGCCTACGTGGAAAGTTTGGCAAAACGATTGAGGTATTTGCCTTCCTGACCCTTGCCGCGTCGCCGTTTGTGATTGGCACCGGCCTGTTCATTATGATCAACCCTTATTTCAGCCCCTTTGCGCTGGCATTGCCGATCACCGCGCTGGTAAATGCCGCCATAACCCTGCCGCTTGCGCTGCGCATTCTGCTGCCAGCGTTAACCCGTATTCGCCAGAATTACGGGCAGACCGCTGACAGTATTGGCATGCAAGGCTGGGCACGATTTCGATTGCTGACCTGGCCCCAAATGCGGGCAGAAATCGGCTTTGCAACAGGCCTGTGCGCGGCCCTATCGATGGGCGATCTTGGCGTCATTACCTTGTTTGCACCGCCCGATATCGCCACCTTGCCGCTGGTCATGTATCGCCTGATGGGCAGTTACCGCATCGAGGCCGCCGCAGCAGTGGCCTTGATACTGACCACCAGCAGTTTTACCTTATTCTGGATTTTTGATCGCGGAGGCCGTCTTGGCAATACATCTTGAAAACCTAAAACTGACCCAAGGCACGTTTACGCTGTCTGCCAACCTGACCTTCGCCACCAATCAGACCACGGCGATCATCGGCCCTTCGGGCGGTGGTAAATCCACCCTGCTGATGCTGATCGCTGGTTTTATTATGCCAGACCACGGGCGGATTTTGATTGATGACCAAGATATTACCAATGACCAACCGGCGTCGCGCCCCCTCACAATGCTGTTTCAGGAAAATAACCTGTTTCCGCATCTCACAGTTTTTCAAAATACCGCACTTGGGGTCCAACCTAATCTGAAACTTAGCCCGCTTGAGACGGAAACCGTTGACGCCGCCCTTGCACGTGTCGGGTTAAAGGGCCGCCAAAATGATCTTCCGGCAAACCTGTCCGGCGGGCAACGGCAACGGGTTGCGTTGGCGCGCGCGTTGCTGCGTAAACGTCCGGTGCTGTTGCTAGATGAACCCTTCGCCGCCCTTGGTCCTGCGCTTCGCCATGAAATGCTGGAACTGGTTGAGGAAATCCGCGCCAGTCAAAACGCCACACTGCTGTTGGTCACCCACAGCCCCGAAGATGCGAGGCGCATCGCCCCAGAAACCGTCGTCATCGCAGATGGAACCGTTTCACAGCCGCATAACACTGCTGACCTGCTCAAAAACCCACCCCGCATTTTAGCAGAATAT
>JAESRG010000056.1 GCA_016764785.1 Paracoccaceae bacterium | reverse complement strand
CGCGGGGCCACCCCGAACCTGCATTAAAAGGAGGCAGATATGCGGATAACCTGCCCAAATTGCGGGTCGCGCGATAGTCGCGAATATTTTTACCTAGGGGCGGCCAAATTGTTGGACCGACCGGAAAATGGCGCTGCGGCGTTCCACGACTATGTTTACCTGCGGGAAAATTCTGCAGGGCCAAACACTGAATTATGGCAGCATGAAATGGGCTGTCGCGCGTGGTTGCACGTAACGCGCGATACAACTTCACATGCTGTTCTGGCTGTTGCTTTGGTCTCTGAGGTGTCACGATGAAACGGTTATCAACAGGTGGTCAGATTGACCAAAACGTCAACGTGCCGTTCACGTTTGACGGTAAAAAATATACCGCACATCCCGGTGACACGGTGGCCTCGGCACTGCTGGCTAATGGCGTGCGGGTCATGGGCCGCAGTTTCAAATATCATCGTCCGCGCGGGGTGCTGACCGCTGGGTCAGATGAACCCAACGCGCTGATCGAGGTCGGTTTGGGCGCTGATTGCACCCCAAATACCCGCGCAACGGTTCAAGAAGTTTACGCGGGCCTAACCTGCAAAAGCCAGAACTGCTGGCCACATGTGAAGTTTGATTTGATGGCCGTGACTGGCCTTATGTCTGCATTTCTGGGGGCTGGATTTTATTACAAGACGTTTATGTGGCCGCGAAAATTTTGGGTGAAAGTGTATGAGCCGATCATTCGGCGTGCGGCGGGGCTTGGAAACCTGTCTGGCCTGCCTGACCCTGCGGTCTATGACAAGGCGTGGGCCTATTGTGATTTGCTGGTGATTGGCGCCGGGCCAGCGGGGCTGATGGCGGCATTACAAGCGGGCAAGGCGGGCATCAAAGTTGTGCTGGCTGATGAAGATTTTATCGCGGGTGGCCGTGTGAACGGCGAATGCGATATCGTTGGTGGCTTGTCCGGTGGCGATTGGGCCGCGAAAACTTTGGCTGAATTGACGGCGATGCCCAACGTTCAGGTAATGCTGCGTACAACGGTTACGGGGGCGTATGACGGCGGAACTTACGGCGCGTTGCAGCGGGTCACTGATCATCTGGCGCAGTCAAACGGCGCGCCACAACAGACGTTTTGGCGGATCGTCGCTAAGCACACAATTCTAGCCAGCGGGGCGCTTGAACGTCCGATTGCTTTTCCCAATAACGACCGTCCCGGTATTATGCTGGCCAGCGCAATGCGCACCTATTTGCACCGATACGGCATTGCGCCGGGCAAACGGGTGGTGATTTTTTCCAACAACGACGACGGCGTGCGCACGGCGCGCGATCTGATCGACGCGGGCATTGAAATTGCGGCATTTGTTGATACGCGCGGGCATATCACCCCGAATCTGAGCTGCCCAGTTTTGACGGGCTCACAAGTGATTAACACCAGCGGGCGTTTGGGGCTGAAATCGGTTTCAGTGCGGCGCGAAGACGGCACGGTCACACGAATTTCGGCTGATTATCTGGCTGTTGCAGGCGGGTGGAACCCCGCTGTGCATCTGTCTAGCCACATGGGCAAAAAACCTGAATGGCGTAAGGACATCGCTGGGTTTATCCCGACGAAAAACGCGATTCCGAATATGACGTATGCGGGGGCTGTCACGGGCGATTATACGACCCAAACGGTGTTGGTTGCGGGCATTGAGGCCGCGCAGTCGGTGTTGAAAAAGCTGGGCATCAAAGCCGCGCGGATCAAGCCGCCCGAAGCAGAAAATCGCCCGATAAATATCGCTCCGTTTTGGCATGTTGATGCAAAAGGCCCCGCTTGGCTCGATTTTCAAAATGACGTGACCGTCAAGGATATCAAGCAGGCGCATGCTGAGAATTTCAGATCTGTTGAACACATGAAACGCTATACCACGTTGGGGATGGCGACTGATCAGGGCAAAACCTCAAACATTGGGGCGCTGGCGGTGATGGCTGAATTGACGGGGCAAAGCATTCCGGAAACCGGCACAACGATGTTTCGCCCCCCCTATTCGCCGGTGCAAATTGGGGCGTTGGGCGGGCGCAATGTCGGGCGGCATTATATGCCAAACCGGCTGACCCCGGCGGATGAGTTTGCCCGCAAACATCGTGCCGACTGGGTTGAAGCGGGGTTGTGGCAACGCGCTTCGCTGTTCAAGCAACGCAGCGAAACCCGTTGGCGGCAATCTTGCGACCGCGAGGTGTTGATGGTGCGCAACAGCGTTGGCATTACGGATGTAACATCACTGGGTAAAATTGACGTGCAAGGGCCGGACGCGGCTGTGTTTCTGGACCGGATTTATGCAAATACCATGTCCTCGCTCAAAATTGGTAAGGTCAGATATGGGCTGATGCTGCGCGAAGACGGCATGGTCATGGATGACGGCACCGTTGCGCGCCTTGCTGACACACATTATTTGGTGACCACCACCACGGGCGCGGCGGGGCAGGTGATGCGGCATCTGGAATTTTGCAGCCAATGCCTGTGGCCCGAACTTGACGTGCATTTCATCAGTGTGACCGAACAATGGGCGCAATTTGCAGTGGCGGGGCCAAAGGCGCGTGAGGTGCTAAACGGCGTTCTAAGCAACGGCATTGATAATGAATCATTACCTTATATGTCTTGCGCTGGCGACAATATTGACGGGGTTACGGTGCGGTTGTTCCGCATTTCGTTCTCAGGTGAGCGCGGGTATGAAATCGCGGTTCCGGCGCGATATGGTTTGTCGCTGATGCAAACGTTGGTGGAACGAGCCCAAGCGCTGGGTGGCGGGGCTTACGGGCTTGAGGCCTTGAATGTTTTGCGCATTGAAAAAGGATTTTTGACCCATGCCGAGATTGACGGACGCATGACGCTGGATAATCTGGGCTTTGGCCGGATGCTGGCCAAAAAAGACTGCATCGGCAAGGTGTTAAGCCAGCGTGACGGTTTGAATGGCCCTGATCGAGAACATCTGATTGGTTTAAAACCGGTCGGCGTGGTGAAGCAAATTGTGCAGGGCGCGGTGATGGTGAATGTGGGCGACGTGGCAACGGCCGAGGGGCTGCAAGGGCATGTCAGCTCGGCGTGTTTTTCACCCACGTTGGGCCATGTGATTGCGCTTGGTTTTGTTAAAAACGGGCGGGAACGGATGGGCGAACAGATCATCGCGGCGGACCTGACCAGCGGGGTTGAAACGCTGTGCGAGATCACCTCAACCGTGTTCGTGGACCCAGACGGAGGGCGGTTGCGTGGCTAGAGTATCGTTGACATCACAAGATGGATTTGCCGATTGCGATCTGCCGTTTTCCTGCGGATCGGTCCAGATTTCGGCGCAAGATGCCGGGCAGATCACAGCGATTATGCCTTTTAAAGGCTATGCGATGACGGTTGCAACTGCACTGAAAGACAGTGTCGGAATGACCCTGCCAACCGTTGGTACGGTAATCGAAAACAATGGCACTGAATTTTTTTGGAACGCGCAAGGCCAGTGGTTTGCGTTTGCAAATCACGCCGAGACCGCAAAACTGACTGCGGCCTTGCAAGGCATGGCGGCAGTGTCTGACCAGTCGGATGGTTGGTTGATTTTAGCCCTGTCGGGAACGGGCGTGCGCGATGTGTTGGCGCGGCTGTGTCCGCTTGATTTTGACGACTTTCCGCTGGGCCGCGTCGCGCGCACCGAATTTGCGCATATCGCTTGTACCCTCATTCCGGGCCAGACCGGATGCAGGATTATGGTGCCGCGATCATATGCGCGGGCCGCTGTGGATATCACCACCGAAGCGATGAAATCCGTTGCGGCCCAAGCATTGCTTTAGCGCGTTCCGGCAACCATCAGCCCTTGGGCTTTGGCATCTGCAAGCGTTTGATCCAGCGACTTTACGGCCCGTTCAATCAGCATATCAATTTCGCTGCGGGTAATGACCAGCGGCGGCGAAATAACCATTTTGTCGCCCGTGTTCCGCATAATTAACCCGTTGGCAAAGCAATGATCACGGCAGATCTGGCCAACTTTACCCGGCTCGGCAAACGGGGCGCGGGCCGATTTATCGGGGGTCATTTCTAGCGCGCCCATCATGCCGATATGGCGGGCTTCGCCAATCAGCGGATGGTCGATAAGTTGACCCCACAGCTTACCTAAATAGGGGCCAGTATCGTCGCGAACGGTCTCAACCACGTTTTCTTCCTCAAGAATACGGATGTTTTCAAGCGCAACGGCCGCCGCTACTGGGTGGCCAGAATAGGTGTATCCGTGGGCGAATTCGCCAGCATTTTCAGCGAACACTGTGGCTACCTTTTCCGATAGGACCGATCCGGCAATCGGCTGATACCCAGACGACAATCCCTTGGCGATGGTGATAATATCGGGCCGGATATTATAAGTTTCGCTGCCAAACCAGTTGCCGGTACGCCCGAATCCGCAAATAACCTCGTCGGCGATCAGCAGGATCTCATGGGCATCACAAATGCGCTGAATTTCTGGCCAATAGGTGGCGGGAGGGATGATCACGCCACCAGCGCCTTGCACTGGTTCGGCGATGAAGGCGGCGACATTGTCGACACCAAGACGTTCGATCTCGGCTTCTAATGCTTGTGCTGCTTTCAGGCCAAATTCATCAGGGGACATATCGCCACCCTCAGTGTACCAGAAAGGCTGGTCGATATGGGTGATATCAGGAATCGGCAAGCCACCCTGCGCGTGCATCGCGGCCATACCACCAAGGCTGGCCGACCCCATGGCTGACCCGTGATAGGCGTTTTTGCGGCTGATAATGACGGTTTTGCTGGGCTTGCCAAGCGAGGCCCAGTAATGGCGCACAAGCCGGATATTGGTGTCGTTGGCCTCGGACCCGGAACTGGCAAAAAATGTGCGGTTCAGATCGCCGGGGGTTAATTGTGCAACTTTTTCTGCCAGTTTAATTACTTGTGGGTGGCTGGTGCCAAAAAACGTGTTGTAATACGGCAATTCGCGCATTTGGCGGGCCGCAACGTCAGCCAGTTCATGTCGGCCATAGCCGATGTTCACGCACCATAATCCTGCCATTGCATCCAGAATTTCAATGCCATCGCTGTCGTGCAGCATTACGCCATTGGCGCGTGTAATGACGCGCGCCCCCTTGGCGTTTAGCGCAGCAGTATCCGAGAATGGATGCAGGTGATGTGCCGCATCCGCAGCCTGAAGTTCCGCGGTTGAGCGGTGATTGGTGATATGATCCATGGGTCTGTCCTAATTGGGCCTATTGTGCCCAGCGTGGCGCAGATATTCGACAAGTTCAATCGAAATTTTCACCTTTGTCAAAGACCGATAAAACATCCAGCAATTCACTTTGTCGCACTGGTTTTGACAGGTAGTCGCTAAAACCTGCGGCGCGGAATTCCGGGCTTTGACTGATGAACACATCCGCTGATAGCGCGATGATCGAGGTCGGAGATTGCTGGGCGAGTGCTTCGTCGGCGCGGATACCGCTGGTCGCGTCGATACCGTTCATTTTTGGCATCTGGATATCCATGAATATCACGTCAAAACGCTGTTCCGAGGCATGGCTAACCGCATCTTCACCGTTACGCACATGGGTGATGTTAATGCCGGTTTCCTCAAGCATTACCTGAAATACGAAGGCATTGGATTCATTGTCTTCTGCCAGTAAAACGTTCAAGTTTTTCGGCATGGATTTGCGCATAGGGCGCGTCTTGTGCATCTCGTCTTTGGCAGGAGAAACCGTCAAGTCCAGGATAAAAGATGAGCCTTGGCCAAGATCAGATTTAACCTCGATCTCGCCGTCCATCAGCCGAACCAGATCACGCACAACCGTTAGCCCCAGCCCAGTGCCACCGCGCGCCGCAGATTCGACCGGATTGGCGCTACTGAAGGCTTCAAAAATACCGCTTACAGCTTCGGGGGACATCCCGATACCGGTATCTTCAACCGAAATCATCAGCGAATGCGCGCCGGTTTTTGTCGATTGCAAGATTGCCCGCACAACGATTCGACCCTGGTCGGTGTATCGCAGCGCATTGGAAATCAGATTGGTCAAGACCTGCCCCAGCCTAAATTTGTCAAAATGGATGCGCGGATCGCACAGGATGCTGGTTTCCAGCACCAATTCAAGGTTTCGGGCTTTGGCGCGGGCCTCGAAACTGGCAACTTGCAGGGACATGAAATCGGTCAAATCAAAATCAACCGGCGTAAGTTTGGCTTGCCCCGATTCGTACTTAGTGATGTCCAGCACCTGATTCGCAACACTGAGCATTGATTCGCACGCATCCATCAATACGGTCAGATAGCGTTTCTGCTTTTCGTCCAGTTCAGTGCGCAGCAACGCATCGGCCATTCCGAACACGCCGTTCATCGGAGACCTTATTTCATGGCAAATCGTGGCCAGAAACCGGTCTTTATCGACCAGCCGCTTTTCCAGCATCGCAATCGTTTTACGGACGTCGCTGTCCCGCGAGGTATTAAAATGGGGTGTCGTCAAATTTATTCTCCACCAAACGGACCCGATCATGGGGTGCAAACAATATCGCGACGAATGTTTGATAATTCCTTGACAGGTCGCTATTTTTTCGTCGGTCAGTGGTGCAATGGCGAGATTCTAGGGTGATCGGTCGTTTATATGTATACAATTGAACCGGTTTCTGGGCAAATTGCACGGGAATAGACCAACAATGCGAAAGCGCGGACCATGTCAGACGATATCAATTTTACCCTTGATGGGCAGCAAGTGACAGCCAGTGCTGGCGAAAGCATTTGGCAGGTGGCCAAGCGTGTCGGCACCGATATTCCGCATTTGTGTCATTCTCCGCAGCCCGGTTACCGCCCTGACGGTAATTGTCGCGCCTGTATGGTTGAGATAGACGGCGAGCGGGTATTGGCGGCCTCATGTATACGCGAACCTGCTGAAGGCATGGTGGTGACATCTGATTCCGCACGGGCAAAATCGGCCCGTAAAATGGTGATCGAACTATTGGTCGCAGATCAGCCGCCGCGTGAAAATGCTCATGATAAGTCGTCACATCTGTGGAAAACAGCTGACGTGCAAGGCGTGTCTGACAGCCGCTTTCCGGCCTGTGAACAAGTGCCATTGCTAGATGCCAGCCATGTGGCAATGCGGGTAAATCTGGATGCATGTATACATTGTAACCTGTGTGTTCGGGCCTGTCGCGAAGTGCAGGTCAACGATGTGATCGGCATGTCGGGCCGTGGGCGTAATGCCAAAATCACTTTTGATTTTGACGATCCGATGGGTGCGTCAACCTGTGTGGCCTGCGGCGAATGCGTGCAAGCCTGCCCGACGGGCGCCTTGATGCCCGCCACCGCGTTGGACGCGGTCGAACAAGGCGACAGCGCTGATTATGACCGCGAGGTGACCTCGGTTTGCCCGTATTGCGGGGTGGGGTGTCAGCTGTCGTTTAAGATCAAAGATGATAAAATTGCGTGGGTTGATGGGGTCGATGGCCCCGCCAATGAACAACGGCTGTGCGTCAAAGGCCGGTTTGGTTTTGATTATATCAGCCATCCGCACCGTCTGACTAAACCCCTGATTCGACGCGAAAACATGCCAAAAGGCCTGAATGTTGACCCCGGCAACCCGCTGACCCATTTCCGTGAGGCCACATGGGAAGAAGCCATGCAAGCGGCCGCTGGCGGTCTGGCTAAGCTGCGCGACGAAAAGGGCGGCAAGTCGGTTGCTGGTTTTGGCTCGGCCAAGTGTTCAAATGAAGAAGCATATCTGTTTCAAAAACTGATCCGCACCGGTTTTGGTCATAACAATGTCGATCACTGCACGCGGCTTTGCCACGCAAGTTCAGTTGCTGCATTGATGGAAAATGTTGGCTCGGCTGCCGTGACCGCAACCTTTAACGAGATCGAAAACGCTGATTGCGCGATCATCATCGGGTCAAACGCAATTGAAAACCACCCCGTTGCCGCGACCTATTTCAAACAGTTCGCGAAACGTGGCGGCAACATGATTATCATGGACCCGCGCGGCGTTGGGTTGGGGCGTTATGCCAAGCACCAGCTGAAATTTAAGCCCGGTGGCGATGTGTCGATGATTAACGCAATCATGCATGTGATTGTCGCCGAGGGCCTTGAAGACAAAGAGTATATCGCCAAATACACCGAGAATTGGCAGGCGCTGAAAGAGCATCTGAAAGATTACACCCCTGAAGCTATGGCCCCGATTTGTGGCATTGACGCTGACACTTTGCGCACCGTTGCGCGTGAATTTGCGACCGCTAAAGCGGCGATGATCTTTTGGGGCATGGGGATTAGCCAGCACATCCACGGTACTGACAATGCACGGGCGTTGATTTCGTTGGCGCTGATGACCGGAAATGTCGGCAAACCGGGCGCGGGCCTGCACCCGTTGCGGGGGCAAAACAACGTTCAGGGCGCGTCTGATGCGGGGATGATCCCGATGTTCCTGCCCGATTATCAGTCGGTGACCGATGACGGGGTACGATCGGCCTTCACCGAAATCTGGCAAAGTCAGGATTTTGGCGCCGAAAAAGGCCTGACCGTGGTTGAGATCATTGAGGCAATTCATGATGGCAACATCAACGGCATGTATATTCTGGGCGAAAACCCCGCCATGTCTGACCCCGATGTCGCGCACGCGCGCGCGGCGCTGGCCAAGCTGGACCATCTTGTGGTGCAAGATATTTTCCTGACCGAAACCGCAAACTATGCTGACGTCATTCTGCCCGCCGCCGCGTGGGCCGAGAAAAACGGCACCGTCACCAACACCAACCGTCAGGTGCAGATGGGCCGCGCGGCGGTTGCCGCCCCCGGCGAAGCCCGCCCCGATTGGGAAATTACCGTTGATCTGGCCCAGCGTTTGGGCCTGAATTGGACATATACGCACCCCAAGGAAGTGTTCGCTGAAATGAAGCTGAGCATGAAATCGCTGGACAACATTACGTGGGAACGGTTGGAGCGCGAGGCCGTGACATACCCAAGTCTGTCGCCCACCGACCCCGGCCAGCCCATTGTGTTCGCAGACGGGTTTCCGCGTAAAGATGGTCGCGCGCGGTTTGCGCCGGTCAGCGTGATTGCGCCCGCTGAAACACCGGATAAAGAATATCCGTTTATTCTGATTACGGGTCGTCAGTTGGAACACTGGCACACAGGGTCGATGACCCGCCGCACCAAGGTTCTGGACGCGATGGAGCCCGAGGCGAACTGCTCGCTTCACCCTCACACCTTGCGGGATATGGGGCTTGAAGCTGGCGACATGATTACCCTGTCAACGCGGCGCGGCAGTATCCAAATCATGGCGCGGGCTGACCGTGCGATTGCGCGTGACAACGTATTTCTGCCGTTTGCCTATGTTGAGGCCGCAGCGAATATCCTGACCAACTCGGCGCTGGACCCATACGGGAAAATTCCGGAATTCAAGTTTGCAGCGGTGCGGGTAGAACCCCATGTGGAATGATCGGTTTGCCACATCAAAATATGTGTTTGGCACAGACCCCGCGCGTTTTTTGGTGGAACACGCTGACTATTTGATCAAGGGTCAAAGCGGCTTGGCTGTGGCCGACGGTGAAGGCCGGAACTCGGTCTTTATGGCTGAAAATGGCGTTGTGACAACGGCGATGGACGGATCAGAAAACGCAGTCGCAAAAGCCAACGCCTTGGCGCTTGATCGGGGCGTTGCGCTGAACACAAACGTAGCGGATATTCTGACATGGGACTGGGCTGAGAACAGCTTTGATCTGGTCGTCGGAATATTCATCCAGTTCGTTGGCCCCACACAGCGCGCCGAGATTTTTGCAGGTATGAAACGCACCCTGAAACCGGGCGGCATTTTACTGTTGCACGGCTATACGCCTGAACAATTGGCGCTGGGCACGGGCGGCCCTCCGTTTAAGGAAAACATGTACACCGACCAAATTTTAACCGAGGCCTTTGCCGATTTCGATATTCTTGACCTAAAATCCTATCAACGCGAAGTGCAAGAAGGCAGCGCCCATTCTGGCATGTCAGCGCTGATTGATCTGGTGGCGCGGAAACGGGAACAGAAGGGGTGACGAGTATGGCAATCAAGAAACGTGGATTAGGTAGCGGGCTAAGACTTTTGGTGTGTTTGGCATTTGTTGTAATGCCGAAGGCGATGCTTGCGGGTGAGTTTACCCAGTTTGTAACCCACTGCCTTCAGCGGGATGGTTTGTTTGAAAGCGGCCAGATAGCTGCGTTAGAGCGAGCTTATGCGCAGATAGAGGAAACCTCGCCTGTATTTATTCGGTCCAAACAAGAAGTCCGGTGGCAAGTTACAGGGGATAGTATTCTAAACGGGGTAGTTTTTTCGATATCGCAACAGGCCTTTTCAAGTACTAGCTCTTTTGAAGGATGTGCATTTAGCTTCCCGAATGCCAACTTGCTTTCGATATTGGACGAAGCAGAGAACTTTGGAATTGGCCCTCAGTCGTGGGAACAATCACCTGATGGCGCTTGGGTAGTAACTATCCGTCCGTTTTCTAACCTTGTTTCAATACAAATTTACCAAACCGCGTTGAGCACAAGCGAGGGGAGCATTTTGCATATAAGTGGAGTCAGTCGAATCCAACGTTAGGTTTATTGCCTATTTTGGCTGTTGCATTTGGTCGTGGTCGGGTGAACCCCACTCTAAACGCTCATACAAATATACTTCATTTCCAGATAATCATCGACCCCGTGGCTTGAACCCTCACGGCCAAGGCCGGATTGTTTTATGCCGCCGAACGGGGCGACTTCGGTTGAGATCAGGCCGGTGTTAACGCCGACCATGCCGTATTCCAGCGCCTCGGCCACACGCCAGACGCGGGACAGGTCGTTGGCATAGAAATAGCTGGCGAGACCAAAAATGGTATCGTTGGCTTGCTCGATCACGTCAGCCTCGTCTTTGAACTTGAACAGCGGCGCAACGGGGCCAAAAGTTTCGTCGTGGGCGACCTGCATGTCGCGGGTCACGCCGGTCAAAATGGTTGGTTCGAAAAACGTACCACCCAGTGCGTGGGGTTTGCCGCCCATCAAGATTTTAGCGCCCTTGGCTGTGGCGTCTTTGATGTGATCCTGAACTTTTTGAACAGCGGCTTTGGTGATCAGCGGTCCGGCCGTATTAACAGCGTCAAACCCGTCGCCGACTTGAATTTTGCTAACGGCCACCGCTAGTTTTTCAGCGAAGGCGTCATAAACGCCTTCTTGCACGTAAATCCGGTTGGCGCAAACGCAGGTTTGACCGTTATTGCGATATTTTGAGATCATCGCGCCTTCAATGGCTTTGTCCAGATTAGCGTCGTCAAACACGATGAACGGCGCGTTGCCGCCCAGCTCCATGCTCATCTTCATTACTTGCGCAGCGCCTTGGGCCAGCAATATGCGGCCAACTTGGGTTGAGCCGGTGAAGGTCAGTTTACGCACCTTGGGGTTGCTGGTGAACTCAAGACCCACCTCGGGCGATTTATTGGTTGTTACAACTGAAAATACCCCAGCAGGCACGCCTGCGCGTTCGGCCAGCACTGCCATCGCGAGGGCAGATAGCGGCGTGTCTTCAGCGGGTTTGGCAACGAATGTGCAGCCAACCGCCAGCGCGGGTGCGACCTTGCGGGCAATCATCGCGTTGGGGAAATTCCATGGGGTAATCGACGCCACAACGCCAACAGGTTGTTTAATCACGGTGATGCGTTTGTCAGGCTGATGGCCGGGGATTGTTTGGCCGTAGATACGTTTGGCTTCCTCGGCGAACCACTCAATAAAGCTGGCCCCATAAACGATTTCACCTTTGGCCTCGGCCAGAGGTTTACCCATTTCGGCGGTCAGAATGATGGCCAGATCATCAGCGTTTTCCAGCATCAGGTCGTTCCATTTACGCAAAATCGCGGAACGGTCTTTGCCGGTGCGCGCCGCCCAGTCTTTTTGACTGGCATAGGCGGCATCAATGGCGCGGCTGGTTTCAGCCGCCCCCATATTGGGAACGCTGCAAATCACATCGTCGCGCGACGGGTTGATGACGTCAAAGGTGGCGCCGTCATCGGCCCCGACCCATTTTCCGTCAATCAAAGCTTGATTGCGCAGCAGTGACGGGTCGGAAAGCATATCGGCAAGGTTGGTCAGAACGGGCATATCTTGGGCCTTTTATTTACGCAAATTAAGAATTGTGTTAGGCGAAATTGATAACAAGGAGGCCGATATGTCAACCAACAAAACAGTCGAAACCAACGCGAGTGTCGCTGAATTTTTAGACGGCCTGCCGTCTGACCTTCGGCCTGATGAAACCAGAACCATTGTTGCGATGATGGCCCGTCTTTCCGGCGAACCCGCAAAGATGTGGGGTAGGGCGATTATCGGTTTCGGGAGCTATACCTATCAGTATGCCTCGGGCCGAACCGGCGACTGGATGCGGGTGGGCATGTCGCCCCGCAAAGCCGCGCTGTCTGTGTATATTATTCCGGGATACGATAACTACCAAGGTATTTTGGCGCGGCTGGGCAAATACAAGATCGGGAAATCTTGCCTGTATATCAAAAAACTGGCCGATATTGATTTGGCGGTGTTGGAGGAGCTGATTTTGCAATCAGTCAAAGATATGCGCGTAAAATATCCGGATTAATCAGCAGGTGCGGTAACCTCAGTCGGGATTCTGGCCAGCGGGTCAGCGATCACGACGGGTTCTTTCATCACTGAAAAATAAATAATCACAACCAGTGCAATTACCCCGAAAACACATTCGACAATCATCGGTATGACGCTGCGCTTTTGCAGTTTGCTGCCTTTTTCCAGCTTTGCCCCCATGCTCCAACTTGCAGCCGCAAAGACCAAAGCGATGGCATGCCAATAGCCAAAAGTTGATAAACGGTTGAGACCTCTGGTGAAGCTGTCTCCGGCAGGTTCAGCGATTTGGGCGTAAATAAACGACCACACGAAAAACACGACCCACAGGATCAAAAGAATTTGGACAAGTTTGGTGTGGTTCATTTTAGCTCCCTGCCGGCGTGGTCGATGCCTAAGCAATGTTTATATATGAATAAATTCAATTATGGACGCGTAATATAGTGATGCAATTTTTGAATTGGTACAACCCAAGCATATATGTAACACCATATTTCTCAATCACTAATTACGGAACAATCAAGTGCCAAGCATTCTCGTTGGATTATTGAGCTTGATGTTGGCGTTGCCGAGCTGGGTGCAGGAAGCGGCATGAATTTGGGGCGGGGCGGCCATCACCGTGCGAATGCTGGTTGACCCCGAGGTTTGTTCAATGCGTGTCAGACGTGGGAAAAACACCGAAACTGTAGTTTTTCCCTGTCGATAATGATAATAGTGCGTCGGAAGATGCATCTGATTACCTTAATTGCCGTGCCGCCTCGCTTAATACCATCCCAGCTGACATCGCGACGTTTAACGACCGACCTCCGCCGGGCATCGGGATAATAACGGCGGCATCTGCTGCGGCATGCACGTCATCAGGCACGCCCGCACTTTCGCGGCCCGTCATCAAGGTATCGCCGGGTTGGAATTTGAAATCCCAAAACGGAACAGCGGCTTTGGTGGACAGCAGAATCAGACGCCCCTTGCGGGTTTCTTGAAACGATTCCCAAGAAACATGTCGCTGAATTTCTGCAATATCGGCGTAATCCATCGCGCTACGACGCAGGGCTTTAACCGAAAACGGAAATCCGCATGGCTCAATCACATCTAGCGGCACACCGAAACAAGCGCATAACCGAATCATCGCGCCCAAATTTAGGGCAATATCGGGCTGAAATGCCGCTAATCGCAGGTTTTTTGACATATTTTTATCTTTCCTAAGGGACTGCGTCGCAAAGTCCGCTGGACCCGATGCCCTGACAAGTGTATTCGGGCGAGGCAATGCCTGCAATCTGCGGGCCAAAATTCTATTCCAGCCCGAAATAATCGGGCAAGACACGAAGGGGGACGTTACCTTGTCTCACGCAGAAGACACAGGCTCACGCCGCGATTTTTTGTATTTCGCCACCGCGTCAACAGCTGCCGTTGCAGGCGGCGCCGCTATTTGGCCGTTGGTTAACCAGATGAACCCAAGCGCTGATGTTCAGGCAATGGCCTCGATTGACGTCGATGTTTCCGGCATTGAACGCGGCACACAGCTTAAAGCTGAGTGGTTGGGCAAACCAGTATTCATCCGTCGACGCACTGACGAAGAAATTGAAGCTGGTCGGGCGGTTGATCTGACTGATTTGCCGAATAACTCGGCGCAGAACGATAATATCGCTGAGGACGCAGACGGATCAGACCAGAACCGTACCTTGGACGCAGCTGGCGAATGGCTGGTCATGGTTGGCGTTTGTACCCATTTGGGTTGTATCCCGCTGGGCGATGGCGAAGGTGATTTCGACGGATGGTTCTGTCCTTGTCACGGCTCGCATTACGACACCGCAGGGCGGATTCGTAAAGGACCAGCACCGTTGAACCTTAAGGTTCCGGTCGCGACATTCGTTTCCGACACAATTATCAAACTAGGATAGGGGAGAACATCATGGGTGGTATCCCACACGATCATTACGAGCCAAAAACCAAACCGGAAAAATGGCTTCATAAACGACTGCCAATTGTTGGTCTGTTACATAATGTAATCATGATTCCGACACCAAAGAACCTGAACTGGATGTGGATCTGGGGCATTGTTTTGGTGTTCTGTCTGGTGCTGCAAATCATCACCGGCATTGTGCTGGCGATGCATTACACCCCGCATGTCGATCTGGCGTTTAGCGCCAAAGAACACATTGCGCGGAACGTGAATGGCGGCTGGGCGTTGCTTTACCTGCACGCAAACGGCGCATCGCTGTTCTTTATTGCGGTTTATCTGCATCTTTTCCGTGGCCTGTATTACGGCTCCTATAAAGCCCCGCGTGAAATTACGTGGATCATCGGCATGTTGATTTACCTTGCCATGATGGCAACTGGTTTCCTTGGCTATGTTCTGCCTTGGGGTCAGATGTCTTTCTGGGGCGCAACGGTTATTACTGGCCTGTTTGGCGCTATCCCTGGCGTTGGCGAAAGTCTTCAGGCGTGGTTGTTGGGCGGCCCAGCGGTTGGTAATCCAACCCTGAACCGGTTCTTCAGCCTGCATTATCTGCTGCCGTTTGTGATTGTTGCGCTGGTTGCACTGCATATTTGGGCGTTCCATACCACGGGCAATTCAAACCCGACCGGTGTTGAAGTGCGCCGCGGGTCGAAAGAAGAAGCTGAGAAAGACACGCTGCCGTTCTGGCCTTACTTTGTCGTTAAAGACTTGTTTGCACTGATGGTTATTCTGACGATCTTTGCTGCGGTGGTTGGCTTTATGCCCAACTATCTTGGCCATCCGGATAATTACATACCGGCAAATAACCTGTCGACACCCGCGCATATTGTGCCTGAATGGTATTACCTGCCGTTTTATGCAATCTTGCGGGCCTTTACTGCCGAAGTTTGGGCCGTTCAGTTCGCTGGTTTTGTCACCGGTGGCATTGTTACCGCCAAGTTCTTTGGCGTGATTGCCATGTTTGGTGCGATTTTTGTGATGGCTTTGGTGCCTTGGCTGGACACAAGTAAAACCCGTTCGGGGCGCTATCGTCCTGCATTCCGGTTTTTCTTTTGGCTGCTGGCGTTCGACTTTATGTTCTTGATGTGGCTGGGCGCGATGCCTGCTGCGGAACCATATGCGAGCCTGTCACTTATCGGATCGGCTTATTGGTTCGGGTATTTCTTGGTGATCTTGCCGTTGCTGGGTGTGTTTGAACGCCCCACAACACCGCCAGCCACCATCGAGGAAGACTTCGATTCCCATTATCCACCGAAACCAGCTGAATAAGCCTTAGGAAGGAATAAGATTATGTTCAAGAAAACACTCCTTTCTGTCGCAATTGCGGTTGGCCTTGCATCGGGGGCTATGGCCTCCGGTGAAGGCGGAGAAATCCACGACGAGGCCTTCAGCTTTGAAGGCCCGTTTGGTCGGTTCGATCAACATCAGTTGCAACGTGGCTTGCAGGTGTTCACCGAAGTTTGCGCCGGTTGTCACGGAATCAAATACGTGTACTTCCGTAACCTATCGGATGAGGGCGGCCCGTCATGGACCGAAGATCAGATGAAGGCGTATACTGCTCAAATTGAGATATACGACCCAGAGATCGACGATTATCGCCAAGCCATTCCTGCGGATAATTTCCCAGAAAATGATGGGGCTAACGCGCCAGATTTGTCTTTGATGGCTAAGGCCCGCGCTTCGTTTCATGGCCCTATTGGGCTGGGGGTCAATCAGTTGATCTATGGTATCGGCGGCCCGGAATACATTGCAGCGTTCCTTACTTCCTTTACTGGCGAAACCAAGGAACAAGCCGGCACTATTCTGTATGAAAACACCGTTTTCCCCGGAGGTTGGACAGCAATGGCCCCACCACCATTAGGTGAGTTTTTGGAATATGCTGACGGCCATGAAAACACTGCACATAGTGAAGCGGTCGACGTGGCAGCCTTCCTGATGTGGACAGCTGAACCTAAAATGATGGCGCGTAAAAAGGCGGCAATCGTTTGGGTTGGGCTGATGATTTTGCTGACGGTTCTGTTGTACTTGTCCAACAAAAAACTATGGGCAAAAGTTAAACGCAAAGACTAGGTCTT
>JAESRG010000055.1 GCA_016764785.1 Paracoccaceae bacterium | reverse complement strand
CTTTGGCGGCAAGGAAATGATGAAAGCGGCATGATAACCAAACCCGATACACCTTAACTTAGCTGCAAATCTGTCCTGGAAAGCAGGACCACTTCAGCTAGAGCCTTCCAGTTTTCAGATGTACTTAGGTGATATGACAAAGTCACAAAGTTTAAGAAGTCACATAAAACAAAAACTAAATATGAAGCCCGAAACAGCGGGCACAAAGAAGCTGTCGAAGAACTCCGCAGAAAAATTGCTATTTCTGAGCGATATAGTTTTTCGGTGGACGCATTTTGTAAAGACTTTGACCCATTCGTGAACGAAAATGAAAATGCGTGTATGGTTGAAAAAAACGCAACCCGCCTTTTCCAGGTAAATAAAATACCAAACCCACCCGGCTACGAATGACCCTACCGAGAGCACATTGCGCCATTGGATTTTCCAAATATTGAGGGCCTGTACTGCTTTCCCTTTTCCCTACCAAAAAAAATATGGCTCAGATGCGCGTGGAGCTTAATCCCACAACTCTCGGCCCCAAAAGGAGTTCAGGTTTTTCTATGAACTCTGCAATTTCTTTCAGATGGATATGCCGCGTTTTACCAGCGTGCCTGAGTTTTCAGACTGGATATAGTTTTGATATTCTTGGCTTAGATATCAACGACGCCCATATATGGTTTCGCACCCTGAAGGTCTCTCAAAAATACAATGGTGTTGAGGCCCGGCTAAAAAACTGCTGCATGCCCGAGAACCTAGAAACTCTGATTGCAGTGAATTGAACACTAGGAAAAGGTCGCAACCGTTAAGATATTATCGAAACCAATAACGCCCTTGCCGAATTACTGCGCGGTTGCCAAAGCCCTCGGTCGATCGCTTCTTGAAAGCGTTCGGCCATTTCGCGCAGGGCGGCAGGATTCGCGTTCTCAATGAACTTTCGGGTGTCGTCATCTTCCAGAAACGCAGCGTGGACCAGATCAAAATGGTGGTTCTTGACAGCCTTGGTTGTGGCGGCAAAAGCGAACATATAATCGACTGTGGCGGCCATCTCAAACGCGCCTTTATAACCGTGGCGCTTGACGCCATCGATCCATTTTGGGTTGACCACGCGTGATCGGATGACCCGTGACATTTCCTCATCCAGCGTACGAATTACGGGGCGTTCGGGGCGAGAATGGTCGTTGTGGTATATTTTGGGCGCTTGCCCCTGCAGATGTTCAATCGTCGCCGCAACGCCGCCCTCAAACTGGTAATAATCGTCCGAATCCAGAATATCATGTTCACGGTTATCTTGGTTATGGATGACGGCTTCGGTCTGTCCAAGACGGCGCTCCAACGCCGCGCGGGCCGGTTTTCCGGCAGCACCCTTGCCATAGGCATAGCTGCCCCAGCGCAAATATGCTTCTGCAAAATCAGATTTGTCGTTCCACACCCGTTCATCAATTAGGGTTTGCAAGCCCGCACCGTATGCCCCGGGTTTAGAGCCAAAAATCCGCGTGCTATCGCCCTCAGCTTTGAACCGTGCGGCGGCTGGGTTCATGTCGGCGGGCTCATCAAGGTCCATCACGGCGCGAACCGCGCTGTCGATAAGGTCAATCTGGGCCGGAAAGGCATCTCGAAAGAACCCCGATATTCGCAGGGTGACATCAACGCGCGGTCGATCAAGCACTGATAGCGGAATGATCTCAAAACCGCTGACCCGATGGCTGGCCCCGTCCCACGTTGGTTTGACGCCCATCAGCGCCAGCATTTGGGCGATATCATCACCACCGGTACGCATATTGGCAGTGCCCCACGCGGTCAAAACCATGCTGCGCGGCCAGTCGCCCTCGTCGTGCAAATGCCGTTCAATCAAGGCATAGGCCGATTTCCAGCCCAGCTTCCACGCGGTTGGGGTTGGCAAGGTGCGACTGTCGATAGAATAGAAATTCCGCCCCGTTGGCAGGGTATCCAAACGGCCACGGGTGGGCGCGCCCGACGGGCCGGGCGCGACGAATTGGCCCTTGAGGCCATTGAGGAGCGCCCGCATTTCCTGCGGACCGCATGCGCGCAGGGCTGGCAGAACCCGTGTTCGAATTTCCTTAACCACTGTGCAGGTTTTTTCCCAATTGGGATCAGGGTCGAGCCCTTCAACCAACCGCCCGCACAACCATTCTAGCCGCTCGATCGTATCACCATTGGTGCGCCAACTATCTGACGACGCCTCCAGCAGAACCGCAGCGTGCGGGCCGGAATATGCGTCACCCATTGGGCAATCAAGTGGGTCAAAATTAAGCCCCAGATCATCGGCCAAAGCCCGTTGCAGCGACGCATCGCCAGCCTTGCCTTGACCGCGTGGTACGCGGACCAAAGCCACGGCCAAATCGCGTTCCAGATTGCCGTCCGGCGAGGTGCCAAAGATATGCAATCCGTCCCTGATCTGGCTTTCTTTCAGCTCACATAAATAGGTATCGATTTTGTTCAGGGCATTGCCCTCGTCGGCCCAATCAACGCCTGCGTCTTCGTCCAGACGGGTGGCTTTGCTTAGGTCAAGAATTTGTTCTCGCAACAGTTTTACACGGCGCGGGTCAACGCCTGCGGCCTCGTAATATTCATCGACCAGCCCCTCAAGATCTTTGAGCGGGCCATAGGTTTCGGCGCGAGTTAGTGGTGGCGTCAGGTGGTCAATAATCACCGCTTGAACACGGCGTTTGGCTTGGGTGCCCTCGCCAGGGTCATTGACGATAAACGGGTAAAAATGCGGGGTTGGGCCAAGGGTGGCTTCGGGGAAACACTCGTTGGACAGTGCCAGTGCCTTGCCCGGCAGCCACTCAAGATTTCCGTGTTTACCCATGTGCACAATGGCGTTGGCGCCGAACTGGTGGCGCAGCCAAAAATAGAAGGCAAAATAATTGTGTGGCGGCACCAAATCGGGCGAATGATAACTGTCGGTCGGGTCAATATTATAGCCCCGCGCTGGTTGCACCCCGACAACGACATTGCCAAAATTCAGGATCGACAGGGCAAATTCACCAGCCGCAAAAAACGGGTCAGTTTCAGGCTTGCCCCAACGTTCTTCAACACGACGGCGGACCTCGGCGGGCAGCTGGCCATAGTCGGTTTGGTAATCCGCCATGGTCAGGCGCTCACCGCCAGTGCGGGTTGCCCTATCCGTTAGCCAATTGGTCGGGCCCGCAAGGATTTTTGCCATCAGATCGGCAGAATCGTCGGGCAGATTTTGGGTCGTATACCCGTCATCGCGCAGCGCCTTCAGCACGTTGACGGTGGCGGCTGGGGTATCAAGACCAACGCCGTTGGCCAGCCGCCCGTCCTTGTTGGGATAATTCGCCAACACCAGCGCGACCTTGCGGTTTTTGGCTGGAGTTGCCGCCAGCCTTGCCCAATTAGCGGCCAGCTTTGCAACGAAAGTGATGCGTTCGCCGTGGGCGCGATAGGCCGAGATCAAGCACTCAGTAGCTTCGTCAAAATAGGCTTCGCCCTTAAAACTGACCGCGCGGGTTAGAATTCGGCCATCAATTTCAGGCAGGGAAACATTCATCGCGATGTCACGGGCTGAAAGGCCGGTCAGGCCGGTTGCCCATGCGTCCTCAGTGCCAGCTGCGAACACGATCTGGAACACCGGAACACCGGGTGCATCCAGCGGTGTCGGCACATGTTCGTCGGCACCTGATTGCGGTGAAGACACGGCAAAACTGGTGCCGTTCAGTACAATATTTGGCGGAGCCTGTTGAAATATCTGCGCCAACGTGGCCGCCGAAACCGCGTCTTTTAGCGAGGCCACAAACACAGGCAGCGGGTTTAGCCCTTGGGAAATCAGCGCGCGGATCATCCGGTTAATCGGGTGCAGGCCAGCCCCCTGCACAAGCGCGCGATAGAACACCAGCGCCACAACCGGTTGTTCAGGTTTCCAAAATGCGTCGCGCAATGTGTCCAGCGAGGCGGTGTCCATTCCCAGTGCATAAATTCCGGCGCGTAGCAATATTTTGCTGGTCATAGGTTTTTCTGAACCCGACAACATCGCCGCCGCATATCGCAGAAAATTGGCCGAATTTTCTGGCCCGGCCTCAATCAGATATGACCATAAAGCATCGTAATCTTCATCTGAAACGGTTGAGAAGGCCCGTAATCCATCGTCGGGTTTATCATCACCCGGCAGTGCCACCAGCGCCACGCCAGCGTCGCGTAACCGGATCGAAAACTGTTCCAACCCATAGGGCCAATAGGCCTCGCCGCCCAGAATCCGCACAATCACCAGTTTGGATTTACAGGCCGTGTCGTCCAGATATTTATCAATGGTAAACGGGTGTGAAAGATTGCCGATATTGGCAAGCCGCAGGCTGACAGGGCCATCGGTAATGTCACCATTGGCCGCTGACAGTGCCGCGATTTCGGTATCGGCAGCAGAAATCACAATGACCTCAGCCGGAGTCTGCCCCAGATCAACCGGTTCCGACCCGTCGGTAATCTCGCCCGCTTGAACCTGCATAAGATGCATTAGATGTTCTTTTCCATAAAGACGCTGGAGCTGTTTTCAACATAGCCGCCGAACGGGCCAATGCGGTCATAGCCGGATTTTTCATAAGCCCTGATGGCTTCGGGGCTAGCGGTGCCGGTTTCAAGGCGAACCAGATTAAACCCCAGCGATTTGGCCTCAGCTTCCAAAGCCGTAAAAATCTTTCCAGCAATGCCTTGCCCGCGCGCTGATCGGGTGACGAATATTCGTTTGAGTTCCGCAAAACCCGACAACGGTGCAACGCCGCCACAACCGACAGCTTGGTCGTCGATATAAGCCACTAGAAAACGCACTTTACCATCGATCAATTGTTCAGGCGAAAAGGCGGTGCGGTGCTCCGGCCGATAAAGCGCCGCCTGTTCAACCTCGCTCTCGTCAATCATTTTCAGGGCGTCTGGTCCAAGCTGGTCATCGCGTTTAATAACTAGATTCATCAGGATAACGCTTGTTCAATCGCGGCGCGGTCAAGCCCGGCTTCGCCAATCACCACCAGATTGCACTGGCCTTTTTCTGAGGCTTTCAGGGGTCGATCAAAATAGACCTCAACCCGCGGACCAACCGCCTGAACAACCAAACGCATCGGCTTATTGCCAACCTGCGCGAACCCTTTCAGGCGCAGAATATCAAACTCACGCATCACCGTTGAGACAGTTTCAGCAAAGGCGTCAGGGTCATCAATCACACCGCGCGAGACCTGAAAGGTTTCAAATTCATCGTGGCTGTGATGGTGCTCATGATGGTCATCATCGTGATGATGATGGTGGATCTCATGGCGAGCCTCAAGATCGGATTCTGAACCGATGTTCTGCCCCAGCAACACCTCAATGGGAACCGCGCCCATTTCTGCTCGAATCACTTGCACAGCAGTCTGCGCGCCAGCCTTTAGGGTGGCGTTAAGGGAATCCGCCTGAGCATCGCTCAGAAGGTCCGCTTTGTTAATGACAATCAGGTCGGCACAGGCCAGCTGGTCCTTAAATAATTCCGACAGCGGTGTCTCGTGATCCAATGAGTCGTCCTCAGTGCGTTGCGCGTCGATCGCGGCCTCGTTATGGGCAAAACGTCCCTCGGACATTGCCGCGCCGTCAACCACGGTCACAACGCCGTCCACCGTGACTTTGTTGCGAATTTCCGGCCAGTTAAACGCGCGCACCAGCGGTTGCGGCAACGCCAGCCCTGACGTTTCAATCACGATGTGATCAGGCGGATTATCCCGTGCCAGCAGCATCTGCAACGTTGGTACAAAATCTTCAGCGACGGTGCAGCAGATGCAGCCGTTTGATAGCTCCACCACGTCCTCGTCGGCGCAGCCTTCAATGCCGCAGCCTTTTAGCAGCTCTCCGTCAACGCCCAAATCGCCAAATTCGTTGATGATCAAGGCGATGCGTTTGCCGCCAGCGTTTTGCAACATATGGCGAATCATGGTGGTTTTGCCAGCCCCCAGAAAGCCGGTGATTATCGTGGCGGGAATTTTGCTTTGCATTTAGAGATTCCTTGTTGGACAACCTATAAACGCCAAAATATTCGATCCTGTCTAGGGGTAAAATGCCCCAAGATAAATCTACACATTTTGAACTTAGGCTTGCATTTTATATTTCAATTTAGGATTGAAAGTTAAATTCATTTAACCTATCAAATAACCTATCAAATAACCTATCAAATAACCTATCAAAATAACGTATCTATTTGTGGAATTATTAAGATGTTGCGGTTATTTATTTGGGTGTTCGTTAGTATATTTATTGTTAGTTCTTTATCCGCACAAACGCCCAGTAGGTTTCTGGTAAACTCCGATACATCCATTGTGTCCTGCACCGTGCCACAAGGCCATACCGCGGTGATTTCAGGAATGCTGCCGCTTGATACATATGTCGCGCGAAATGCAGCCGATATTGATGCCGATTATACGCTTGCATGGTTTACGCAACATGACGTGCTGCAATTGACCCAAGATTTTTTGGTAACCGGAAACGCAGAAGCCGCAGAAATTTGCGCGCGGCTTGAAGCGGGCGAATCCTCACCAGAATTGACAGACGCATTTCAGGCAGCGATGCAAAACAATGCCTATTGGTGGATTGCGGATATTCCAGATTCCTCAAATTATATCGGCAACGAATTCGAAAGCGCCCCAGTTTATATTTCTGCAAAATATGTTTCCTTTGTTAGTGAGGCGACCCTCCAAGAACTTAACAGGCAAAACAGCTTGGATTCGGTTTTGGGTGGGCTTACTTATTCTACCCGCTGGGCTCCTGCAAGAATTCTTGAAATCAGCGGTCAGGGCACGGAAAATGCTTATGCAATGGCAAGGCCAATTGCGCGTGACGTATGGAATACCTGCCATTATGGCTTTAATTTGTCAGGGTTATACCAAGCTTTCCACAGGTCAGACGGGGACCTTGTTGAAACAATTTCCGCTAGTGAGTTGGCACGGTTACTCTCTTCCAGCTTAGAGGCTGGCATTTGGACAGGATGCCGCGACTATTATGGCGAAAATGGCGAATTCGGGGATTATCTTGCGGCATTCGAAGCTGAAGCAGATTGTAGCGCAGGTGTTGTCGATGGTTATTCAGTAGATGCAAATATGCTAAAATCAGTTGGCTCCACAGCAGCAGGCGGAATACCCGAACGATTTATCACCCTTTGCCCGTCGACGGCTGCCGAATTGCTTGATTCGCATTGCCTGCCAAATGAAGACATCGTATTTGCCTGCAAAATTAACGGACAAGCCGAGCGCGTTTCGATATGCCAATCCGGTGATCGTCTGACGTATATTTTTGGAAGATTTGGAGAAACGCCGGAGCTTGAATTCTCGGCCAACACAGATGTAACTGAGTTTCAGCAAGAATATCCACATAGCTTTGTCCGCATGGCCAACGGGAATTTCATTTACGAAGCAGTGGAAATAGACGGTTTTTCCGGTGTCAATGTTTATCAGGCGACACTGCCGTTAAGCCCAGTTGCTGCATCTATTGCGACCCTGCAATGCGAAAACAACCAATCTTCAGGGTCTTTGTATATCACTGAAGATTAATATCGAAATCTCTATTCATCATCATGTTCAATTGGCGGCACCCGGGACACAAAATGCCCCTTAACGCCCTGCGGCCATTCGCGAAACGGCACCCGTCCGGTGTCAGATGCGGTAAAACCAGCCGCGAATTCGGCAATCGCGTCAGCACTGTCCTGCGTTGGGTTAAACCGGCCCAAAACGTACGTTAGCTTACCGTTGTCGCGGATCGCAATATTGCAATGGTTATCACACCCCATCAAGCAGGAATGGCGTTTGATGCGGATACCCGCGCCAGCAGCGGTCTCAAGCAAATCGGCAAGAATTTCGCCGCCGGTACGTTCGTTAAATAGTTTTTCTGCTTTGGAATAACGGCAGGTGTCGCAGACTAGAATTGTGGTCATTTTGGCCTCTGGGTAATCCACGCCAATGCGGCGGTGGGGGTGTTGACGGTTTCTGCCACAGGCAGGATAGGGCGTTCAACCATAATCACCCGAATGCCAAGAATTTGAGCAGCGGTCAGTTTGGCGCTGGTCTGGTCGCCGCCAGCGTTTTTGCTGACTAGATGGGTTATCGCGTGATCTTTGAAAAGCATCGTTTCGCCAGCGACGTCAAACGGCGGTTTCGCGACGATGATTTTACCAAATGGATTCGGCGGTGGTTTAATAGCGCGGCTGATGAATTGCACATCGCGGCGATGGGCAAAAGGGGCAACGCTTTGCGAGCCAACACTTAAGAAAACCGTTGCCCCTGCGGGTAAAATATCAGCAGCGGCATCAAGCGAGGCGACATTTTGCCATCCGTTATCATCCCAAGCAGGCCGTTCAAGGCGTAGCATCGGCACGTTGGCCCGCGTCGCAGCTTGCACCGCATTCGCGCTCATATTGGATGCAAAAGGATGGGTCGCATCTATCAGTACCGTTGTTTCGCTGTTGCGCAGATATTGCGCCAGCCCGTCAACGCCGCCAAATCCGCCGGTGCGGGTCGGATAATCTCGGGGCTTCGGGTGGGGTGTGACCCCTGCCAGCGAATAGGTGAACTTGATTTTCTGTTCAGACAAAAGCGCGGCAAGCTGATCGGCCTCAGATGTGCCACCAAGTATCAACACCATCATGAGAAATCCTGCCGTGCCAACACGGTTCCGGCCCTATCGATGATGATTATTTCAACGGAAACAGCCGTGCCGCCCAGGATTTCTAGCGCGGTTTTCTGCGCCTCAACGGCAATTTTTTGTGCCAATGTCGGCCCGCACAGCGTGAACGCCTCAAGCGCGGTATTTGCATTCGCAACCTTCCGACCGTCGTATCCAAGGCTTTCAGCCATCGCAGCTAGCGCGGCAAAATCAACCTGACTGCGCCCCGAATGCAAGTCGCGCGCACCCTGTGCCAGCTTGGTGAATTTGCCGATGCCGCCCGCCAATGTCAGTCGCGCAATCGGGTGGCGTTTCAGGTATTTCAACACACCGCCAACAAAATCGCCCATATCAAGGCAATCCTCCTCGGGCAGACCATAAATCGCACGGGCTGTTGATTCGGAGGTTGCGCCCGTTGCCGCGATCACATGGTCAACACCGGTGGCGCGGGCCACGTCGATGCCGCGATGGATTGAGGCTATCCAAGCCGAACACGAAAACGGGCGCACAATACCTGTGGTGCCCAGAATTGACAGGCCTCCAATGATTCCCAGCCGTCCGTTCCAAGTCTGCTTGGCCAGCTCAACGCCATTTTCAACTGAGATTTCGACATTGAAATCAGGGTTACGCCCCTCCAGAACATCGGCGATTGCTGCATCGATCATCAACCGAGGCACGGGGTTAATCGCTGGCTCTCCGACGGCCAAAGGTAAACCGGGCTTGGTTACGGTGCCGACGCCCTTCCCGGCCAAAAAACGCAACCCATTTTTGCCGTGCGAAATTTTGGCGCAAATTACGGCCCTGTGGGTCACATCGGGGTCATCGCCCGCGTCTTTGATAATACAGGCTTTGGCCCAGCCTTCGCCTTGCTCGCATTGGATAACCTGAAATGCCGGCGTTTCGCCCTTTGGCAATGTAATTGTTACAGGGTCAATAAATCGCCCTGACAACAGCGCTGAACAGGCTGATTTAGCCGCTGCCGCGGCGCAAGCGCCCGTGGTCCAGCCCCGCCGCAATTCAGTCATTGTTGAAAATCCTGTTCATGTCGACGGTAAAATTAACCGCCCTATTGCGGCTTGGCAAGCAACAGCTTCTTTGTTGCCTAAATACTCAAAAAAACCGAAGGGCGGAAGCCCTATGCGCCACGCTGCTTGTGCTCTTCGAGCCGCGGCATGATCTCAACAAAATTGCATGGTCCGTGACGGTAATCTAGCTGATGTACCAGAATATCGTCCCACCCATCTTTGCAGGCTCCGGGCGACCCGGGCAATGCAAACAAATAAGTGCCACCAGCCACGCCGGCGCACGCGCGTGATTGGGTAACCGACGTGCCAATTTTCGGAAATGAAATCATGGTGAACAACGTGCCAAATGCCTCAATTTCTTTCTCGTAAACATCTCGGTGAGCTTCAACCGTGATATCTCGTCCGGTTAATCCAGTACCACCGGTTGAGATCACCACGTCGATATCAGGGTTGGCCACCCATTCGCGCAGCTGGTCTGCAACCTGATCGCGTTCATCGCGAATGATGGTGCGATCTGCTAAAATATGCCCCGCCGCCTCAAGCCGTTTTACCAGCGTATCGCCAGATTTATCGTCCGCCAGTTGCCGGGTGTCAGACACAGTCAGAATCGCAATGCGCACCGGAATGAATTCACGTTTGGTCATTTATATCTCGATCCGTTTTTTAAGAGACAGCAGGTCAGCCCACGCCGCGCGTTTTTGTGCAGGCGTGCGTAGCAAATAAGCAGGGTGGAACATTGGCAGGGCAGGGATGCCCGCAACCTCCCCCCATTTGCCGCGCATGCGGGTAATACCGATTTGGGTGTCCAGCAGGGTTTTGGTGGCAGGGTTGCCCATCAACAGCAAGAAATCCGGCTTTATCAACGCAATATGGCGCATTAAAAATGGTTTCATCACAGCGATTTCCTCGGGCGAGGGATCACGGTTTTGCGGTGGCCGCCACGGAATGATATTGGTGATATAAACGGCTTGCGCCGCGTCTTCAGCATTACGAGACAAACCAATCGCGGCCAGCATTTTATCAAGTAATTGCCCCGCAGGACCGATAAACGGTTTGCCGATATGGTCCTCCTCACGGCCAGGGGCTTCGCCGATAACCATTACCTTGGCCGCCGGATTACCATCCGCAAAAACGGTATTTTTGGCGCCACGTTTCAGATCACACCCATCAAAATTGGTAATTGCCTCTTGCAGGCCGTCAAGATCAAAGCAGGCATCGGCCAGCGCCTCTGTTCCGATTTGTGTGGGCTCGCTTGGCGTTGTTTTTGCGACAGCCGGTTTGGACATCGCAGCCTTTTTTGCGGGCGTGGGGTCAGGCATTTCATAACGGTTAATGCCGACCTCACCGATGGCTTCGTTTGCGCCAAGCTCAACCAGCCAATCAAGTATGGCAAGATCACGGTAATAATTATCGCTGACGGGTGCAGAATCCATGTGGGAAGATTAGCGCGGCCTATCGGTTTTGACCAGCACTGGCTGTCAGTTTTCCGTGACGAAACTACGATGCCGGATTAGTAAATATGCCCCCAGCACAAAACATCCCAAACCAAGCCCGAAAATGAACAGCAATGAAACATAATCGGCATCATAGCTGGGAAAAATACCGGTGCGCATGATGCCCACGACATGCACTAGCGGATTGTACCAAAGAATTTCCTGAATCTGGTTTGGCATTGATTCAAACGTGAAAAACACACCAGAAACCAGAAACAATGGCCTGTTGATTACCATCCAAATCCGCATCCAGACTGGTGAAAATGGAAAGAGGACGCAATTTAACGTGCCGCTGCCCAAACCCAATAAACTTGCGGCGGCAAGGCTCACCAACACCGCTTTCAGATCAACCCCGCGTGGCCAGCCGGCCAGTACCCCGATGCCGATATAAACAATCACGGCGACTACGGTCAGGGTTAACATCGACAGAAGAAATCTTGCAAAAACGGCATCAAGCGGGGTTACGGCGGGGAAGTGCATTAAGGGCTTGTTAAACACTACCGCCGATGATGTGGCACTGGCAATTTCCGAATAGAAATAGAAAGGGATATAACCCGACGCATAGAAAATAACAAAACTGTCGCCGACCGGTGGCGTATGGATGAACTGGCCAAAGGCCAATGACAGCAGGGCGATCATCGCAACGGGTTCAAGAATTGCCCAGATATACCCGCCCCATGTCCGTCCATATCGGGTGTTCATTTCGCGGATAATCATCGCCAAAAGCACACGGACAGCTTGGAATTTTGGACGTGAACGGCCGGAAGACTGGATCATAGGGAACCTCGAAAGAAAGACCCCTCACGGAGAACCTAGAATGGTTAATAAAACATTGAAGGTGTTAAATGAGTAACGCCGAAGCCATACTATCAGTGGTTCCGGCCGCAACTGTGGTGCCAAAGCGCCGTAAACGCCATTTGATTGTCGGGCTGAGCTTCTTACTGTTGGTCTTGCTGCCCTTTTCTGCGGCGGTTACCTATATTTACGTGTTTGCAGCCGATCAATACCACTCACACACCGCGTTTTCCGTACGATCCGAAGAATTCGCCAACCCTCTGGATATTCTGGGCGCTTTTACCCAAACCGGTGGCAGCACCAACGCTGACAGTGCAATTCTTAACGATTTCATCTTGAGTCAACCAATGGTGCAAATTATGGATGCGGAGCTGAACCTGCTGGAAATCTTCAACAGGTCGCCTGACGACGTGGTTTTTTCGCTGGGCGATTCCCCTTCGATTGAGGATCTGGTGCAGTACTGGGCGCGGATGGTCTCGGTCTCGGTCGACAGCTCGTCCGGTGTTATCGACCTCGAGACACGGGCATTCAGCGCTGCCGATGCGCAAATTATTACAGAAGCAATTATCCGGCAAAGTATTGTTCTCATTAACGATTTATCGCGCATAGCGCGTGAAGATGCCACCAAATTTGCCCACGAAGATTTGGTGGCTGCTGAGGCGCGGCTAAAAGATATTCGTCTGCGCGTGCGTGAATTCCGCAATGAAACCCAGATCATCAACCCCGAGGCTGACCTGGCGGCTCAAATGGGGGTACTGTCGGTGTTGGAAAACAGATTGGCAGACGCATTGGTTGAGCATGAGGTTCTGTTAACCTATGCAACGGATGGTGATGCGCGCGTCACCCAGATTGACAGTCGGATACGGGCCATTCGCACCCAAATCGCTGCAGAAAAAGGCAATATTGGCGCTGAAAATTCGGACGGGCGGCCTTTGTCAGAGGTGATAGGTCAATATGAAGAACTATTGGTGGATCTGGAATTTTCGCAAACCGCCTATACTGCGGCACTGATCGCAGAGGAACAGGCCCGCGCCGAGGCGCGCCGCCAAAGTCGGTATTTGGCAATTCATATCCCGGCAACTCTGTCGGAAGAAGCTCAATATCCGCAGCGTTTCGTGCTTAGCCTGCTGGCGGCAGTGTTTCTGTTTTCAGCATGGGCCGTGTTGGTTTTAATTGGCTACAATGTCCGTGACCGTCGATGATTTTCTTCAAAAATGTATCCAAATCTTATCGGCTAAAGGGCAGCACCAAAGTGGTGATTGATCGGCTGACACTGAGGCTTAAAAAGGGCGAAAGCCTTGGACTTTTGGGGCGAAATGGCGCCGGAAAATCAACTTTGCTCAAAATGATTGGAGGAACACTGTCGCCTGATAGCGGTGAAATACAGCGTTCTGGAAGTATTTCGTGGCCATTAGGTTTTTCTGGAGGGTTTCATATGGCTTTGACAGGTGTGCAAAACGCACGGTTCATCGCACGAATTTATGGTGTCGATACTGATGATCTGGTGGATTTTGTTGAAGATTTTTCCGAGCTTGGTAAGTTTTTGCAGATGCCGGTTGGTAGTTATTCCTCAGGCATGAGGGCGCGTTTAGCGTTTGGGGTATCGATGGGCATTAATTTTGACTGTTATCTGGTGGATGAAATTACTGCAGTAGGCGACGCCATTTTCAAACGTAAATGTCAGCAGGTCTTTCGCGAAAAACTCAAACATGCGGATGTTATTATGGTTTCGCATTCTGCGGAAACAATCCGAGATTTCTGCACGACCGTTGCCGTGTTGGAAAACGGCCACCTAACCCATTTTGACGATGTGAATCAGGGTATTTCAGCCTATGAAAAAATGATGGCGGGCTGAGTGAGGATTTCCCGATTGTTTGGGCCGCTGCTTGTCGGTAAATCCTCACCGACGGCATCCCTGTATTTTGAAAATGCTTGCGCGGATTGGCTGACAACAGATCGCGTTGAGAAAATAGCGCCAACGGTTTTCGCGACGGACACAACACAAGTAATTTTTCGACACAATATTCGGGTGCCAAACGGGTTTTCACGACCCAGAACCATATATTTTATGGATGACTATTGGCGGCCCGACCCAAACTTGCCTCTAAAATATAGGATAAAGTCGGCGTTGGTGGAACAGCGGGCAGCGCGGCTCTTTATGCCAAAATCCCGGGCGATTGTGGTAAGTTCGGTGCCGTTGGCAGAACAGGCGAAACAAGAATTTCCAAATATTCCCGTTCACAAAATTGCGCCATTCTGGTCAGAACCGTTGGCTGACTTAAGCCATTTTGACAGTAGCACCTTGGAGATTTGTTTTCTTGGGGCGCAATCCCATGCGCGGGATTTGCGGTTGATCATTCCGGCGATTAGTGTGGTTTTGCAGCAGTTTCCGCAAGCGTGGTTCAGCTTGTCTGCAGGGCATATGTTACCGGCAAATTTGGCACAACATCCTCAAATCCGCCGAATTCCGGCAACCGGATGGGAACAATACCGGCGCGAGATTATCAGGCACCGATTTCATATCGCGCTTTATCCACTGCTTGACGGGAAATTTAATGTCGCGCGATCGCTAAATAAACTTACAGAACACGCGGTTGTTGGCGCGGCAACGCTGTGTTCGGATACTTGGCTAAGCGGGACAGATCGGGTGATCGCGACATCAAATTCTGAGGCGCAATGGGTGCAAAAGCTGTGCGATCTGGCGAGAGACCGGGCGCGGCAAAAAGCTGTGGCGCAAGCCAATCTGACGGCAGTAAACGCGTCGAACCTGGCGGATGCACAGCGGCAGCTATGGGCCGGTTTACTTTGGCCAAAATAAAACCCGCTGGTACCAGCGGGCTTAGGAATTTATCTACAAAAACGAGTTAAATTGACTCGTCGATCCAGCTTTTCAACGCTGCTTTTGGCGCTGCGCCGGTTTTGTTGGCGACAACCTCACCGTTTTTAATCAGGAACAGTGCGGGAATGCCGCGCACGCCCAGCTGCGCTGGTGTGTTACCGTTTTCGTCCACGTTGATTTTGACGATTTTAATTTTGTCGCCGTATTCTTCTGAAAGTTCCTCGAGCGATGGGCCGATCATTTTGCATGGGCCACACCATTCGGCCCAAAAATCGACCACAACGGGTACGTCTGAATCAAGAACTTCGGATTGAAAAGTGGCGTCGGTTACTGCAACGGTGGCCATTGGCGTTTCTCCTGCAAATGTTGGAATGTATCGTTGTTATGCAACCTAAGAACCCGAGGCCAAAGCGTCAAGGCCGCGCGGCGCGTTGCAGTGCAGCAGAGGTCAAATTTTTCGGAATTTCGATCAATTCGGCGTTACGGGTCCAACATATAGCGGTCACGATGGGTCGATCACCCCATATCTGGGAAAGCGCCGCGCGGTATGCGCCGAGTTGGCGCAGGAAGGCTTCAGGCGTGTCATTCACGTTTTCGGGAACTTGCGGGTTCGATTTGAAATCAACGGCGATGATGGTTTCACCAACAATTAGGGCGTCAATCCGGCCCATAATCGGGCCAATATCGGAAATATCGGCTGAAACCGCGACCTCGCGCAGGGTTTCCTTGGCGAATATTTGCGAAAGGTTTGGGGCGCGTAAAACCCTCAGAACCTCGTCGATTACGCCGTCAAGTGCGCGACCTTCCAGCAGGGATTCAGCGGTACTCTGTTGTGATTCCTCTGAAATTCCAACCATGTTTTCCAACAGCAGATGAATTTGAGTGCCCCGCTCAAGCGCGTTTTTGTCGCTGATGGCACCTTTTACGGTGTGGCTGCCGCCAAGGTCTGAAGGCGCGCGCGGCCGAGGCGGTTTGATCGGTGCAGGCACGGGGTCGCGCAGCCAACCGGGGTAATCCGGTGTGATTTCGGCATCATCTTCCTGCTCAATTTCCGCATCCGACCAGTTGGCCTGATATACAAATCGGCCCGCGTCGTCATATTCCGCCCCGAGGTTTTCAGCGGCAGTATGGATTTTATCATACCAATTTGCGCCCTTTTTATCGCGCGTGCCGGTTCCGGCGATCATCAGCCAGTTTTTGGCACGGGTCAGGGCCACATAAAGCAGACGGTTTTTTTCCTCGGCTTGAAGGCGACTGCGCTCGGCGTTGGCGTCGGCCAAAATCAGCGGGGCGGCGTTTGCTTTGCCAGCCAGTGCCGCCAGCCCATCTGGCAACGGCACAACTGCGGCGGCGGTATTATTGGCCCCCTTGACGGTTTGGGGCAGAATGACAATCGGGGCCTCAAGCCCCTTGGCACCGTGAACCGTCATCACCCGAACCTGATCAGACTCGTCATCCATCCGCCGTTTGACGTCGATGTCATCGGCCGAGATCCACTCCAGAAATCCGGTCAGGCTGGGCACGCCGGTTGTCTCAAAGTTCAGGGCTTGGCGCAGCAGTTCGTCAATGCCGTCCTCGGCCTCAGGGCCCAACCTTGCGATCAGGTTTTGACGGCCATTATGACGGATCAAAATCCGTTCCAGCAGTTCATAAGGGCGTTCAAAATCAGCCTTCGACAGCAGGTCGATCAGCATATGTTGATCATTTACCTGATCCCACAGACGGCCTTTGCGGCCATGCGATAGATGGAAAAGTTCCGATTCCGTCAGGCCGCATAACGGCGAGCGCAGCGCGCAAGCCAGCGATAAATCATCCTGCGGCGAGGCGGCAAATTTCAGACAGGCAAG
>JAESRG010000054.1 GCA_016764785.1 Paracoccaceae bacterium | reverse complement strand
CGAATGGCACTCGGGCGCTACCCAAGTAGAACGCCGCCGCTGCTGGAAAGCGGTCGCCACGGGTGCGGCGCAATTGGTTGTCGGGGCACGGTCGGCGCTGTTTCTGCCGTTCCGTGACCTTGGGTTGATCGTCGTCGATGAAGAACATGACGGATCGTATAAACAGACCGAGGGGGTATATTATCACGCCCGCGATATGGCTGTGCTGCGCGCGTCGATAAACGGGGCGGCGGTGGTGCTGGCAACGGCGACACCAAGTTTGGAAAGCTGGGCCAACGCTGAGGCCGGCAAATATGCGCGCATTGATTTGCCCGAACGGTTTGGCACGGCTGAACTGCCAGAGATGAGCGCGATTGACATGCGATCTGAGGCCTTGACCCCTAATCACTGGATATCGCCGACGTTAGTAACCGAGATCGAAAAGGGTCTGGTGGCGGGTGAACAATCGCTGCTGTTCATTAACCGGCGTGGCTATGCGCCGCTGACTTTGTGTCGGGCGTGCGGCGAACAAATTGGCTGTGATCATTGCGACGCGCGCATGGTTGAACACCGTTTTCAAAACCGGCTGATGTGCCATCAGTGCGGTGCTACCAAGCCGATGCCTGAGGCTTGCCCCTCATGCGAAGTCGTCGGTAAACTGGCGGTGATCGGCCCCGGCGTTGAACGACTGGCCGAGGAGGTCGGCGAGCTGTTCCCCGATGCGCGCGTGGCGATCTTGTCGTCAGATCTGGCCGATTCAGCCCGAGGGTTAAAACAGCTAATTGATGATATCGCCGCGGGCGGGGCGGATATTATCATTGGCACTCAGATGATTGCCAAAGGCCATAACTTTCCGCATTTGACACTGGTGGGTGTCATTGACGCTGACCTTGGCTTGCAAGGCGGCGATCTGCGCGCCGCTGAGAAAAGTTTTCAGTTGATCCGGCAGGTCGCTGGCCGTGCGGGGCGGGCTGAAAAACCGGGCCGCGCAATGCTGCAAACACATCAACCCGAACATCCGGTGATTCAGGCGATTTTGTCTGGCGACGAAGAAGGTTTTTGGCGCACAGAGGCTGCAGCGCGGCGGATGGCTGGCTCGCCGCCCTATGGCCGTATGGCCGGGGTGATTGTATCAGGGCCAGACGAGGCGGCGGTGTTTGCACTGGCGCGTGACATGGCGCGCAACCATCAACCGATTACCGTGATAAACGCCCAGCTATTTGGCCCCGCTGCGGCGCCTGTGGCGCGGATACGGGGGCGTTTCAGGGTGCGTTTGCTGGTGAAAGCCCCAAAAGGCGCTGCCTTGCAAGATGCTTTGCGCCGCTGGGTTACGCCGATCAGGGTGCCTGCAAATATGCGCATCACGTTGGATATCGACCCGCAGAGCTTTTACTAAACATCTGTTCCTAATCGCTGTCATACATATTGCGGAACGCGCGCGGCGATTGGCCGGTGCTGCGCATAAAGGCGCGCGAAAAATATGACGGGTCCTCAAACCCGATCCGGTATCCGACTGACGCGACATCCATCTGGGTATAGGCAAGCAGTTGTTTTGCCTGCTGAATCACCAGTGAATGCAGGTATGCTTTGGGTGATTGGCCCATAACATCATTGCACAGACGTGTCAGATGCGTGGTCGAAATACCAAGTGCCGCGGCATAATTAGCTATCTTCCAATGGTCGGTCAGATGATCGCGGGCAAGCTGTTCAAAATGGGTGATTTTTTCATGCGAGGGGCTGGTAATGCGGCGATCAGATGCCGCGCTATCAGCAAGATAACATGCCAGTTGCAGGGTTAACCCGCGCAACAGTGGAATACGGGCGCAATTGGCCGCGCGATGTTCAGTCAAGATTGTCTTTAGTACGTTAACTACTTTTGCCGTGGCAGGAACAACCCGAGGTCCAGCAAAAAAATCAGCGAGCAAAGCATGGCTGGCGGTAAGCGAGGTCACCTCGTTCACCGGAATCGACAGCACCAGCCCGATGGTGTTTTGTTCAAACACAAACCCGTGCACGCTGCGCGGCGGAACGGCGACGACGGTCATTGCTGACAGTTCCAGTGATTGGCCATCGAGGTTCATGTCGGCATGGCCGGATTCAATCAGGAATATTTGGTGCAAGTTCAAGTGCCTGTGCGGGGCAATATGCCAATCGTGCAAACTGGCGCGATCAGCGATGCGTTCGCAATGCAACACATCCGGGAACTCGGCGCTTTCACCATAAAGGGAATAGGCTGGAATTTTGTTAACGTGGCTCATGTGCCAAAAGTGCTAGTAATTTTCGGATATGTCCATTCATTTTTGACTATGTATGTCTATTTCATGGTGAAAAACACAAGTGGGGAAATATGCGCACTCAAATCTGTATCATCGGCGGTGGGCCGTCGGGCCTGTTGCTTTCGCAACTTCTTGACCTTCAGGGCATTGATAATGTGCTGCTGGAAAAGCATACGCGCGACTATGTGCTGGGTCGGATCAGGGCTGGCGTGTTGGAACACGGGTTTGCGGCATTGATGCGTGAGGCGCAGTGCGGTGATCGCATGGACCGTGAGGGCGAGATACATGACGGCATTGAATTTGCCATCGACGGTGTGCGTAAACGGGTTGATCTGAAGGCGTTGACCGGCGGAAATTCGGTGATTGTTTATGGCCAGACTGAACTGACGCGCGACCTGTATGACGCCCGCGAAAAATCTGGCGGCAATGTCATTCACTGTGTTGAGGATGTGCAGCTGCATGATTTGAAGGGCGCATCGTCGGTGACATATCGCAAGGATGGCGTAGCACACACGGTTGAGTGTGATTATATCATTGGCGCAGACGGGTTTCATGGTGTTAGCCGGAAATCAATTCCAGCTGATAAAATCAAAGAATATGAGCGCGTGTATCCCTTCGGCTGGCTCGGGGTTTTGTCAGAAACCAAACCCGTTGCTAACGAGTTGATTTATGCACGGCATGATCGCGGGTTTGCACTGTGCTCGATGCGATCACAGGTGCTTAGCCGCTATTACATTCAGGTATCGCTGGCGGATAGCGTTGACGACTGGTCCGACGACGCGTTCTGGACCGAGCTGAAATTAAGGTTGCCACATGATGTCGCCAACGCATTGGAAACCGGACCGTCGATTGAAAAAAGCATAGCGCCATTGCGGTCGTTTGTGGCTGAACCTATGCGGTATGGAAACCTGTTTTTGGCAGGTGATGCCGCCCATATCGTGCCGCCAACTGGTGCGCGGGGGCTAAATAGCGCCGCCTCGGATATCTATTATCTGTATCACGCTTTGCTGGATTATTACAAAAAGGGCGATGATACCGGCATTGATAAATATTCCGAACGAGCGCTCGCGCGGGTCTGGAAAGGTCAGCGGTTCTCATGGTGGATGACAAATCTGCTGCACAAATTTCCGGATCATATTGATTATGACAACCGGCTTCAGGACACGGAACTGGAATATCTGTTCTCGTCTGAAAATGCCCTAAAATCACTGGCCGAGAATTATGTTGGCCTACCGTTTTAACTGAAACAAAGAGAATGCCGGAAGAACCGGCGCGTCAAAATCCGTGGGAAACCCGATTGGGGTCGTATGGACAACTTAATGAATCGTAAATGGCGCTTTCAGCGACACAGGATTCATAGTAAAGCCTAGTATAGGTGGATGTTGCGGTGAATTCAGATCGCAATCGCGCCCACCTTGCTTTGAATTTTTAACCTAGGGAGTGAAAATCAGTGACTAAATCAATTAAAAGCGCACTTGTTGCATTGGCAATTGCAGGGACGTCTAGCGGCGTGTTTGCGCAAGACGTTACCATTCGTATCCACCATTTCATGTCGGAACGTGCCCCGTTGCATTCGCAATTTCTGGTGCCTTTCGCTGAACGCGTTGCAGAAGCCAGCGATGGCCGCATCGCAATTGAGCTGTATGCGTCGATGTCCTTGGGCGGCCGCCCCGGCGATCTTTACGACCAAGCCGTTGACGGCGCAGTTGAGGCAATTCTAACCCTGCCGGGGTATACCGCTGGCCGGTTTAACCGCACCGAAGTGTTTGAGCTGCCGTTCATCATGGAAAACCAGATGGCCACATCGCTGGCATTCTGGGACCTGATCGAGACCGAACTGCAAGACGGAGAATATGACGAAACCCATGTTCTTGCGGCTTGGGTGCATGGCCCCGGCGTTATTCACAGCAAGGATCCGATTAACAGTCTGGAAGATGTTGTTGGCATGGAACTGCGTGGTCCAACCCGCGTTGTGACTGACCTATTTGGTGAGCTGGGTGCGATTCCAGTTGGTATGCCGCTGCCGCTTATCCCTGAAAATCTGTCGAAAGGTGTTATTAGCGGGGCATCTTTGCCTTGGGAAGTTACGCCGTCGATCCGGCTTGCGGAACTGGTGTCTAACCACACCGAGTTCAGCGGCGATTCCGCGATTTATACCGCGACCTTTGTGTTGGCGATGAATCTGGATGTTTACGATGATATGCCTGACGATTTGCGCGCCATTCTCGACGCCGAAACCGGCAAAGCCATGGCGGCTTTGGCAAGTCAGGTAATGGCAAACGCCGATGCGTTTGGCCGCTCCATGGCGGAAGACAACAACATCATCATCCTTGATGAAGCTGAAGTTGCTCGCTGGGTCGACGCCGCGCAACCGGTCTATGACCGTTGGGTTGAACGTGCCTCAGACGAGGGTTTTGACGGCGCAGCCGCTATTGCCCAAGCTCATGATTTGATTGCTGCAAACCAGTAAATCGACACCCAATTGAACCCGACGCAGCTGCGTCGGGTTTATAAGGATTTTCATCATGTTATTTGGTCGTATCGAGACCCTAATGACAAGGATCAGCATCGGGCTAGCCCTAATTGGCGGCTTAGGTCTAATTTTTGCCACGGTTTTAACCTGTATTTCCATCATCCTGAAAATGATTGGCCGTGTTGCCAACCGGATTTCTGATGCGTCAGCCCCGTCATGGGCGCATTCCATTCTGGGCGAGGAAGAGCTGGTACAACTTGCCGTTGGTTTTGCGCTGTTTGCGGTGCTGCCATATGTGATGATGCGCCGCGGTCATGTTACCATTGACCTATTTGCGCCAGTTTTCGGCCGGCTTGGTAACCGTATTTTGACCCTGCTGGGCGAAATATCCCTTGCGGTGATTGCCTATCTGCTGATGACCCGTCAGTGGTTTCTGATCTTCAAAAAAGCCCGCCGCGATGACGATCTGTGGGGCGAGCTGTTTATCCGTGGCGACTGGGCCGAGATCGGTGATCGCCTGCGCGATAGCCAGATCAGCCAAATCATCGGCTTGCCGTTATGGCCCACATATATCGTGGCTGAGTTCTGCACAGTTATCTTTTTCATGGTCGCGGTGTTTTGCGTTATCCGCGCGACACGCGACCTGTTCTCAAAACTTCCCGTTAGGCTATAACCCTCATGTTATCCAGTTTTGTCACCGATTTTCAGCTAGGGCTGCTTAGCTTCCCTGTTCTGCTGACCTTGATATTTTTGCGAATCCCGCTGTCGGCCTCAATGTTTATTGTCGGGTTAGCTGGCACCTATCTGGTGGCCGGAAACATGCGGATGATGGACAGCCAGCTGAAAACTTTTGCGTATGGTACGCTGACCAATTATTCGCTGTCGATCATTCCGCTGTTCTTGCTCATGAGCGAATTTGCAACAAGGGGCGGCATGTCGCGCGCTCTGTTCAAAGCCGCCGAGGCATGGCTGGGCCATCGCAAAGGTGGCTTGGCAATGGCAGCTGTCGGGGCTTCGGCCGGGTTCGGGGCGATCTGTGGGTCATCACTGGCGACCGCGTCAGCGATGGGCAAAGTTGCGTTGCCTGAACTGAAACGCGCAGGCTATTCCGGCGCGCTGTCAGCCGGCGCACTGGCGGCAGGTGGTACGCTTGGTATTCTAATTCCGCCCTCGGTGGTGTTGGTGGTTTATGCCATTTTGGCTGAGGAAAACATTGAGAAACTGTTCACCGCCGCGTTTATTCCCGGCATTATTGCTATGCTGGGCTATATGATTACCATCAGTATTTATGCGCATCTGGTGCCAAATTCAGGCGATAGCCTGCCGCGCCAACCGATGCGTGATCGCTTTCGGGCGCTGGGGGCGGTTTGGCCGGTGATGATCATTTTTACACTGGTGATTGGCGGAATTTATTCGGGTGCATTTTCCCCGACTGCTGCCTCAGCTGTTGGCGTAGCGGGCACGGCCATCGTTGCCTATTTCAACGGTGGTCTGACATTCAAAACCCTGCGCGACAGTCTTCTGTCGGCGGGACAAACATCCGGCATGATCTTTTTCATCATTCTGGCGGCGGGGGTTTATAACTCGTTTCTGTCCTCGGCGCAGGTGCCGCAAACCTTGGCCGAGTATTTCCTGACCGCAGATCTTAGCCCGTGGACCATTCTGATTGGCATGCTGGTGTTGTATCTGGTGCTGGGCACAGTGATGGATTCAATGGCGATGATCTTTCTGACCGTGCCGATTTTTGTGCCGATTATCACGCAGCTTGATTTTGGCATTCCGCCATCCGAGGTCGGAATCTGGTTTGGTATTCTGGTGCTGATGTCGGCTGAAATAGGGCTGATAACACCGCCGGTGGGGCTGAACCTGTTTGTGATCAACGCCATGTCCAAAGATGTAAGCATCGCCGAGACGTATCGCGGCGCGCTGCCATTTGTGATGTCAGACATCGTGCGGGTTTGCCTATTGGTGGCCTTCCCGGGGATCACGATGTTCTTGGTGCGACTGATAAACTGACGCTAGTCCATTGACCGCTCAATCATATCCAGCGTTTCCATTGCAGCCAGAACCTGCTGCGCGGAACCGTTGGGTTCGCGGTTCTCAGCTATCGCAGCGATGAATTCGCGGTCGATCAGCTCAATACCGTTATTTGAAACGGCCACACCTGACAGGTCGATTTGTTTGTCGTTGCCGTCAAACAGGTCGTCATAGCGCGCCAGATAGGTGCCATTGTCGCAGATATACCGAAAAAAGGTGCCAAACGGGCCGTCATTGTTAAACGATAGCGACAGGTTGCAAATGGCCCCATTCGGGGTTTTCATGCCAATCGACATGTCCATTGCAATACCCAGTTCGGGGTGCAGCGGGCCTTGAAGGCCAAAGGCTTTGTCGACCACCTCGCCGGTTTGATATTGGAACAGGTCAACCGTGTGGCAGGCGTGATGCCATAGCAGATGGTCGGTCCAGCTGCGAGCCTCGCCCTTGGCATTGGTGTTGGTGCGCCGGAAGAAATAGGTCTGCACATCCATTTGCTGGATCTTTAGCTCTCCGGCGTCGATTTTGTTTTTGATCCACTGGTGGCTGGGGTTAAAACGGCGCACTTGGCCGGCCATGCACAACACACCGGTTTCTTCTTGAACCCGCACAATTTCTTGGCTGGCCGCAAGGCTGTCAGCCATCGGAATTTCAACCAAAACCGGTTTTCCAGCCCGCATACAGGCAATGGCCTGTGCGGCGTGCATCTGGGTTGGGGTCGACAGAATAATCGCATCGACATCGTCGCGCGCAAGGCACTCCGAAAGGTCAGTGGCCGCGTGGCCAATACCCCGCGTCGCTGCCAGCGCGTCAATTTTTGCGCGGGTTGGGCCCATCACGGATGTGACTTCAACGCCGTCAATTTCCGCAAGCGCATCGAGATGTTTAATCCCGAAGGCGCCGTATGCTCCTGCTACGCAAATTTTCATAATCGACCTCAGGTTTTGTTTTCAAGAATGATATGGCCAACAGCGGTGTTGGATGCTGGCACATGATAATGACGGTGAATTTCCACAGCGTCCTCATCAAGCGCGCCGCGCATGACATGCCACATGACCAGCTCAATGCCCTCAGAACCGGCTTCGCGCAGGTATTCCACATGTGGAATTTTGCTGGCTTTGACAGGGTCTTTGGTCATCAAATCAAGGAATTCTTTGTCCCATTCGGGGTTAATCAAACCAGCGCGTTTGTACTGCAACTGGTGCGACATGCCGCCAGTGCCAAAAATAATCACGTTCAGGTCTTCCTCGTACGATTCAACCGCACGGCGGATGGCTTTGCCCAAGTTATAACAGCGATTGCCGGTCGGCGCGGGGTATTGCACCACGTTTACGCACAGCGGAATCACCAGACAAGGCCATTCTTCGGGCTGGTCGAACATGATCGACATGGGCACGGTCAACCCGTGGTCGACCTCCATTTCGTTCATGATCGTCAGATCGAACTCGTCCAGAATAACCGATTGGGCAATATGGCTCGCCAGTTTTTGATGGCCTTTGACAACGGGTACGGGGCGCGGGCCCCAACCCTCATCAGCAGGGTGAAATTCAGCCGCGCAGCCCAGCGCAAAGGTCGGGATCATTGCGGCCGAAAACGCGGTGCAATGGTCGTTGTAAACCAGAAAAACCACGTCGGGTTTTTTGTCTTTGATCCATTCGCGTGACTTTTTGAAACCATCAAAAACCGGCTTCCAATAGGGCTGGTCGGTGATGCCTGAATCCATGGCAACGCCAATGGCCGGAACGTGGCTAACGCCAACACCTGCGGTAATTCTTGCCATTATTTATCTTCCCATTCTGATTTATATCGGTTGCCCTCAATCGAGCGTCCGCCCGCCATCATCATGGCGCGATATTCTTCGTTTGTTGCACCCGACATCATTGCGGCCAATTGCTGAAAGGTCAGCCCGTCACAAGCCGCCAGCTTTGAGGTGTAATAAATGTTGCCGCCAAGCCGCAGCATTTCGTTCCAGTCGCGATCAAGCACCGACTGCTTTTGTTCAGGGGTCATCGGAAATGAATCAAGATAGCCGGATTCGTCCGCCTTGAATGCATCACGGCCTTTTTGCAGGCGCAAAGTGATGCAGAACATATTCAGATGGTAGCCTTTGCGCGACATATCGGCGTCAAAAACATAGGTCCCCGGAATATCATCATATTCTTTATCTGCTGCCATTTGGTATCACCCCTCTAAACAATTGTTATTATTGTACCTGAATTTAGCTAATCCGGCTTTTATAGCTTTAATCGATGACAGCCCAATTCAAAGATCGACCCCGATATAAATTCTTTCAATAACCAGTCGAAATTTCCCTAGCCGCCGGTCGATTTTTTCACACCGTATTTTCGCAGAAAATCAACAAAGCGGGCCTGCGTTGCTGTTGGCCGCCAGTCGCTGCGAAATGTCAGACCAATGGGTCGCGCACTGTTTTTAAGCGAAATGGGCAGCGGAACCATTGACCCTTGCAGGCTTTCTTTTTCGATTTGATGGCGTGAGATGATGGTAAGATAATCCCCTTGGGCCAGAAGCTCGCGAAGGAAAATAAGAGAGGATGAAACGGCTCGAACCGGCGTGATTTGCCTGTGCTGGATTTGCAGGGTTTCAAAAAGATATGTACCGCCCGGTGTGTTTTTTGGCGGCGCAATCCAAGGGAAATTTGCGGTATCTTCGATGCTGATACCGGCTTTTCCGATCAAGGGGTGCCCCGGGCCAGCAACGATCGCCAAGGGATCCGAAAACAGGTATTCTTGCGTGACATCTTCGGCGGGTGGCGGGTCTCGCAATGCCCCGATCAGGCAGTCGATATCACCATGGCGCAAACGACGGAGCAGCTCGGGATAGGGGCCATCCACGACTCGGATTTGGACATTTTCTGAGCATTCGATCATCGCGTGTACTGCTAACGGCAGAATGTGGGTTCTAGCGAGGGGCAAGCTGCCTACAATGATAACTGTTGAATCGCTCCCTTGAAATTCCGATATTTCGTTGAGGCCTTGTCGAATTTCAGTATAGGCAAGTTTTGCGTGCCTAATCAGGGCATTGCCAGCTTCAGTGGGGTCGGTGCCGGTTGAGCTGCGCCTGAACAAGGTCAGACCAGACAGGTTTTCAAGATTGCTGACCGAGCGGTGAACCGAGGGCTGGGAAAGCCCGATCAGCCGCCCAGCGATGCTATAATTGTGGGTCTCTCCGACGGCAACCAACGCCCTAAGCTGCGCTGCGGTTACCAGCTCATCAAAATTCGAAAATCCGCGCAGTTTTTTGCCATTCTCGAACTGGTAACCAAGTCTGGCGCCAGACTGTAAATGTTTTAACGCCCGGTCAACACGCAGAGCAAATTTAGTCCCGATATCTGTGGTTAGAAAGCCGATGTTTTTCCGCTGGAACAAGGCGACGCCGAGGGTGGCTTCGAGCTTGGTCATGGCTTGTGTAACGGCGGGTTGCGACAGATGGATTCTGGCCGCAGCAATCGAAATCGACTTGCTGCGCGACACTTCAAGAAAAACCCGCAAATGGCGAATATTCGGGAATTTCACATCCATAGCTGTTCCTGCACCATCATCATTCCCGACCACATATAGCACAAATTTATAATATGCTATCCATTTGGAATAGGCATTATAGCTGATATCGGCTTAAATCTACCTAGAAGTCAGGTAGGGATCCTGCCAATGGCAGTTCCGCGAACCTTTACTATATGAGCAAAACGAATACAGGTGTATAGCACCATAACTGCAGAACAGGAGCATTCCATGGACGCCGATTGGCTTGTCTTTCACCCGAACCCGAAAAAACCCGATCTGCAATTACCAAAAGGCGCGGTGGATGCGCATTGCCATGTTTTTGGACCGGCTGCGGAATTTCCGTTTGCGCCTGAACGCAAGTATACGCCGTGTGATGCGGGCAAGGACAAGCTGTTTGCGTTGCGCGATTATCTGGGGTTTGAGCGCAATGTCATTGTTCAGGCCACCTGTCATGGCACCGATAACGCGGCACTGGTTGATGCGCTGAAGACCTCGGATGGTCGGGCGCGCGGGATCGCGTCGGTTGGGCCGGATATCACCATGGATGCCCTGCGCGAGATGGACCGTGCCGGCGTGCGCGGTGTGCGGTTCAACTTTGTTAAACGTTTGGTTGATGACACCCCCAAAGAGGTATTTCTGGAGATTGCGAAAAAGATCAAAACGCTGGGCTGGCACATCGTTGTGTATTTCGAAGCGCAAGATCTGGAGGAGCTGGAGCCGTTCCTCAAACAACTGCCGACGACCATCGTGGTGGACCATATGGGGCGACCGGATGTCAGCAAAGGCGTTAACCATCCAGATTTCCAACGGTTTGTGCGCCTTTTGGCCGAGAACAAAAATATCTGGACCAAAGTAACTTGTCCGGAACGACTGTCGGTCACGGGCCCGCCTTACGATGACGTGGTGGATTTTGGCGCGTTGATTGTTGACAGGTTTCCGGACCGGGTGATCTGGGGCACAGACTGGCCGCATCCCAACATGAAATCGCACATGCCCGATGACGGGGTTCTGGTCGATCACATTGCCCGCATAGCGCCAACCGAAGCGATGCGCCAAAAGCTGTTGGTTGACAACCCGACGCGGCTTTATTGGGGTTAATGTAACCCGTTTCGCAACAAGATAAACCGTGGCCCTGCCAGCCATCGATCTTGTAATTCTGGCGTAACCGTCAAGGGGCCGTAAGGCCCAAAGGCCAGATTGGCGAGGGCAATATCGAGGTCTCCGTCGGCGTCAATATCGCCGACGGACAGGGCGATAAACCGGCCAAGCGCGCCGAGGCCTTTGACGTATTGCGGGTCAAAATTGCCATTGGTGTTTTGCAGATAAACAAACCCGACCTCGTCGAGGTTTTGATCGATGTTGGGGAAATACGAAATCGCGGCGATATCCATGTCTCCGTCTTGATCAAAGTCGGCGGCGATGGCGTCATAAGTGCCATCGAGATGGAAAAACATTTCCTGAACGAAACTACCGTCGGGCTGGCCGGCAAACACGTAAATCCCGTGATAAGGTTTATAGATCGGCGAAATATCGGCGTTGTCGCCCGCAGTATAAAGCAGATCCTGAATGCCGTCGCCGTTAACGTCGACACTCCGCAAACTGCTGGACCCTTGTGAGGGCGGAAACCTGAGGAGAGTTTCAAACGTGACCGTTTGGCTGGCGAAATTGTTGACACGAATGATCCGCTCGTCACCTTGCGCGATGAGCACCAAAAGATCGTTACCGATGATCGAGACAGAAATGGTCCCCGCATCGTTCAGCAAAACCGTTTCGTGCAGGCTGCCATCTGGTTGGCTAAGATGCAGGCTGAGTTTACCAAAATAAGTGCCGAATTCAGCGATCACATAATCACTTGCGCCGTCACTATTAAAGTCGCCAACCTTGACGTCCACCGGTCTGTGAAGCCGACGCACCAGCCGGGTAACGGGCGTTTCCGAGACAGGGTCAATGTCAATCAGCAACCCGAGCAGCAGCTCTGACTGGCCAATATTGCCGCCCATGATGGTCGCCAAATACCCGCCGGTCGGGGAGGGCCGAATACGGGAAATCGCCCCGCCAGAACGGCGTTTTTCCAGCAATTCCAGATCAGGTGAATAGGTCTCGAGGGTCAGTTCATAACTGTCCCCGACCAGAATACGTTGCGACTGTTCATCAATGAAAATGGCAGTACTGGTCGGAAAATCGCCCGTCATCGATTCTGGACTGTCGATTGTAAACAGACGTGTTTGACGATGGGGGCGCCAAGGCGCGCGCGCCATTTCTTGTGGTGCATTGTCTTCATACCACGCGATTATTTGCGCCCATTCGGACCTGTCCATCATCGGTGCGGCCGCATAAATTCCTTCAGGGGCGTTCGGATTGGCGGGGTGCGGGGTGCCGCGAAAGGTCTGGAATCCTAGCCGTGCACCCATCTCGGGCAGCACAATATTCATCCATGTATCCTTGTCGAGAAGTCCCGGGGTGGGGAATTGATGGCAGCTGGAGCACCATGATTCTGCAAGGTTTTCAGCGTTTTGGGCCTGACTGGTAGTGGATATAAAAAGACATAGCAGGCTGACAACAGACAGCAAGATCTGGAAGGGTTTTTTTTGAGGCATTAGATTAGGATGGCTGGCGAAAATGTTGGCGTCAATAGCAGAAACCTCGAAAAGTGATCCACCATTATTGTCATTCAGCCACCGTTTGTACTTGATCTATTTCCAATTTTTGGCCGTTATCAATATTACAAATTTTCTAAAAGGGTTAGATTGAAGATGTGCGGCAGCAACAGATATTTGACCTTTCCAAGGGTTAACGAGGCGCAATTTTGCTAAAATCTCAATTTGAATATTTGCGCAAAGAAATTCCAGCTGTGTGCAGAAAAGGAAAATCGACGGAAAGCATAGATCGCAAGCGCACTGCATAGCCAAGATTTCGACAGAAAATATTATCTTGAAAACAACAAAAATGTCACAATGTCTGGCATGGATCCGATTATCCGCTATTGTAAATACAGCTGGCATGAGGGGCGTAATCCCGCACCTGACGTCTCAACCGGCGGGTATAAATCGGCCAATAGGGATGTTGCTCTGGCTGACATAAATCAGTTTTGGCATTACACATCACGGGCAGTGCCGAGGGGCGGCTGCCGACCCATCTGGGGCCATAAATATGAAACACTCTGTCACTTAAACCCGTTGGAGGATAGGGCTGAAATTCATACCAATAACGGTAACTGCGGAAAAGCCTGATGCATTGGACGCTCATCGAAATGATATCGTCACCCATTGGGCTGCTTGTTTTTAACGGTTTCGTTTTCGGTGCATGAAGCCATTTATGCCGGGGCAGACGTGGTTACCAACAGCTGTTCGGGAAATGTCGCAGCGTTTATCCGGAAAAACCGGCGGGGGTTGCTCCTGAAAACTGGATGCCTTGATGACTTTTTGAGCAGGGAAGGGCTGCAGAAATGGTCAAAAAACCGCGACAGGATTTTCTGGACTGTTTTAACGGATAAACTATCATCGGATATCGACATAGATTGGGCCGAAGAAGGGTATGATCATGTAATTGCCACTGAGGAATTGTTCGGGAGTGACACTGACCGATGGCTTTTCTTCACGACATGGTTGAGGCTTGTACGGCTGTCAAAGGCGCGGCAATACTGCAGATACTCCAAGACACTTCATGCTCCAAACTATCCCATTTTGACTCAGATATCGCGGTATTCAATTCATTGGATATTGGATGAGGTTGTCGACTTGCTGGATGAATTCTCGATTGTGCTGACGCCGCATCAGGTTGACCCTGACCCCGCGAAAGACGCGCACGCTCGTATGGATATTGAAATCACGTCGTTGACATACGGTATTTTCGATCGTGGATTCGTCTTAGTCAACAACGGTAATAAAGGACGGCGTTTTGTAAATTGGTGGGCGGACCGGGTGAGTAAGCGGTGCCACTACAGGCTGAATATCGCGTCTTTGTCGGTCGGAAACGGTGTAACCTCATTCCGTTTTTTGATCGAGTCAAAGTGCTGAGGAACCCAGGTTATAACGTTATCAGTTGGAAACTTAGCCAGCGTGAAATGGCGTTTGATGCTGATGGGCAGCACTGATCAACGGTCAGCCGCTATGGTTCTATCATTTCACCAAGTTAGGGCCGATTGGAGACATGATGATCCAGCGCGACGCCAAAGATGGCATCGATATCTACGAGTTGTGGTTATGGTGTCGCAATGCCGTTGCCGCCGCGACAGACCCGGATATTCCTGATGGCTATTGGCAATATGGCGTTCTTGACAATGGATATAAAACACCAAACCAGCGCGAGAGCTTTATGCCCAGTGTCTGCGGCGGAGGATTGAAGCGTTGTTTTCAATAGTGGCAATTTCAGCCCCCCTGTAAGCGTAGCAGTTTATGATACTGGTGTTAACAATATTAGCATCGGCGATTAACGTCTCTCGGAGTGAGCAGCAGCCATAGTTTGTCTCCTTTGTGGTAAAATATGCGCGTAAAGAGTTGAAAGTTGATCGCAGGCATTATTATTTAGAGTGAACACAGATCATGTAAAGCCAAAATACTGACATAGCTGGGCCGACTTCAAGACCCGTTACGTGATCCTTGGCTACTTTTCGGTCTGCTTTGCAAGATATTCGGATATTTCTTGTCCGAAACCGGACACTTTATTCTCAACTTAGTGGCAAGGAAGTGTCTTAAGACTAACTGGCAATGGTGGAGGTCTATAACTTTATTGGAGGCGAGTATGAGAATCGAACTCATGTACACGGATTTGCAATCCGCTGCGTCACCACTCCGCCAACTCGCCTTTTCAGGCACTTAGCAGTGCCGCGTGGTGCTTGTCTCAACAAGTATCTCAACAATCCCTTGCCGTATAGCCGCTGTTGTTTTGAGCATCAAGCGCTCTTTTGCATTGACTTGTTGTCGTGACATGTCAATGCCGATGCTTTGCGATAACATCGGCTGTTACCGCAATTCTTCAACCATCAAATCGATGAAATGGCGCACGCGTGGTTCTAGCAGGCGGTGGTGTGGGTACAGCACTACTACTGGAATTTCTCCGCAATTCACCTGCGGCAGGACGCGTTCAAGCCGTTTCATCTCTATGTCAGCGGCGATAAGACGGTGCGGCGGCGGGGCGATGCCCATCCCGGCGATGGTCCGCGTCGCGCAACGCTTCGCCGCTTTCCAGACCCACCCGGACATGCCCCTGCGCGCGCATCGAGGTGCCGTCGATGTCTTGAAGCTGCCAGCCCTGCCGTCTCCCCTGACTGACGAATTGACGTAAGTCATGCAGGCTTAACTGCTCAACGCCTTGGGGTCGTGATCGCGCGTTCAGATATACTGATGCGGCGCACAATATGGCATTATAGTGAACAGAATATGTGAGATCAGTCCGTCAGCCGGTGCTGATACGCCAAGGCGAATAGCCAGGTCCAATCCGTCTTCCTCGAGGTTATCGACGCGGTCAGAAAAGCTCATCTCGACCCGAACATTTGGCCATTGATCAACATAATGTTTGACGATCGGCAGGTTAAGGCGCCGTCCAAAACCGTCGGGCGCTGTGATGCGCAGGGTGCCGGGGTTTTGCGCCATGTCGGCGTCAGTGGCGTTGATGGCGCTGCACAATGACTGGGCGTGTTCATACAGAATTTGCCCTTCGCTGGTAACGGCGAGCGCACGGGTTGTTCGGTTGAGAAGGCGCGCGCCATATCCGTCTTCGAGCCGCGTAAGGCGGGGTATTCACAGGTGTTGATCACCGAGCCGGGGCGGCTGGCTTTTGTTTTTGGGGCAGTTCGCGTGGCGCGATTGCAGCTAGCCCGCAAGATATTGCGTAGATGCGTATTTATATCGTGGGTTTAAACGCGGATTCGCAGGGCGTTGTCATGCCCAGAATTGCAGAATTTCTGGACGGCGCGCAGCCAAGCCTGACAGGTATCGGCGTTGTCGCCCTAGCCGGGCCTGAATTGTTGATTGAGATTGAGATTGAGATGGTGGTGCGGGTGCCAGACTGATGTCGCGTCATCCCTAGGGCGGCGAAAAAGCAGCGGCTTTGCATTGAATTCCGATCTGTTGCCGCTTAGTCTTGACTCAAGGAAATTTCAAAGAGGGCATCACATGCTAAAAGGATTAGGGCAAATTGGCGATATGGCCAAGATGATGAAGCAGGCGCAGAAAATGCAATCCGAGATGGCTGGCGTGCAGGGTCGGATCGCTGAAATCATCGTGTTGGGCGAATCCGGTGCGGGCATGGTTAAGGTCACGGCCAATGCCAAGGGGGAGCTGAAATCGCTGTCGATCGACCCCGACCTGTTTAACCCCGATGATCGTGAAGTGGTTGAGGATCTGATCCTTGCCGCAATCAAGGACGTGCAAGCCAAAGCCGCTGAGGCTGCGCAGGCTGAAATGGCCAAAATTACCGACGGGCTAAACCTGCCTGAAGGTATGAAATTGCCGTTTTAACCTATGTCTGGCGGGCATGAGGTTGAACGGCTGATTGATCTGATGGCGCGGCTGCCGGGGCTTG
>JAESRG010000053.1 GCA_016764785.1 Paracoccaceae bacterium | reverse complement strand
ACTTTACCAAAGTGCCGGTTTTGAACCGGCACGCCAAGAGCAGCGATCTCGAAAAGGATAACCCGATGCTGGAAGCCCTGAAACCCCAACCGCAAGACAAAATTATGGCCCTGATGGGCATGTACAAAGCGGACACACGGACCGACAAACTGGATCTGGGTGTTGGTGTTTACAAGGATGCAACGGGGCTGACGCCGATCATGCGCTCGGTTAAATCCGCCGAGGCGCGGTTACTGCAAAACCAGAAAACCAAGGCTTATGTCGGGCTGCTGGGCGACCTGACTTATAACGACGCCATGCGTGAGCTGATTTTGGGCGACGCGGTGGACGCTGCGCGGGTTGCTGGCGCGCAAACACCGGGTGGCACAGGCGCTATTCACCAATTATTTGAGCTGATCAAAATGGCCACGCCGGGCGCAAAAGTCTGGATATCAACCCCAAGCTGGCCAAACCACGAAGCCATTTTGAAACATCTAGGCATGCCGATTGGCAAGTACCGTTATTTTGACGAAACCACCTGCGGTGTTGATTTTGCGGCTATGAAAGAAGACTTGGCCGGCGCGGCGATGGGCGACGTAGTGTTGCTGCACGGCTGTTGCCATAACCCAACCGGCGCAAATATCACCGTGGCTGAATGGGCTGAGATCACCGAGGTGATTCTGGCTGGCGGTCTCGTGCCGATGGTTGATATTGCCTATCAAGGTTTTGGCGATGGTCTTGATGCCGACGTTGAGGGCCTGCGGTTGATGGCTGGCAAGGTTCCGCAAATGCTGATCGCGGCGTCTTGTTCCAAAAACTTTGGTCTGTATCGTGACCGTGTCGGCGTGGCCTTTGCTATTGCTGCGGATGCGACCCAGCAAGAACTGTCAAAAGGCGCGTTGGCGTCAATCAATCGCGTTAACTATTCATTCGCGCCCGATCACGGTGCGGCAGTGGTGTCGATCATCATGAATGACGCTGACCTGCGGGCCGATTGGATGTCAGAGCTGGAAGAAATGCGCCTGAACATGCTGTCCCTTCGCACTGGGCTGGCCGACGCCCTGCGCCGCGCCACCAATTCTGACCGGTTCGATTTTATCGCGCACCATCGCGGCATGTTCTCACGGCTTGGCCTGACGGTTGAACAGGTTGAAATTTTGCGGGTTGAGTACGGCATTTACATGGTCAGCGACAGCCGCGTGAACATCGCGGGACTGCCAGCCGATGATATGGACAAACTGGCCAAAGCGATTGCCTCGGTGATCTAAGACAATTCAGCGTTCGGAGTTGCCTTCGAGCGCTGTTCTGCGCGTAGATAGGTTTTGCATAGGACAGTTGCGGCGAGCGCCGTAATATATAACGTTACCAGATACAGCGCTGATGCACAGACCATCCCCAGTGTACTAAATGTTTTGTCGCCACTGTAGACATTCAGCGGAACTTCCAAGGTGTACAAAAAATCGCGAATCCAAATATAGCCGAGGGCCGAAAGGGCTGGCCCGACAAGCAATCTGCCAAACGTAAACCAGAAGAAATTTCTTCCATCTGTATATCCTCGTCTAATGCTGTTGTTGCCCTTGGCGATGGTTGCAGGCAATACCAAGCCAAAGAGGCTCAAGAAGACACCTAGAAGAATTGGTCCCCCAAAAATCATTGCTGCGATTTCCAAACCGTCTGCGACTTCACCTTTGATTTTGAATATCGACGGGGTGATTAAGAGCAAGTAACTTGCTGCAAGAATAATAGCACATAGAACGGCAGACCGCGTAACGAACCCGATATATGTGTCGGGCTGCAAAGATATATTATACCAAGGCTTCAAGTTGCGTGAGATGACTGATTGCTGGATCAGGAAAGCCGCCGAGATATGAATCAGCACAGGTGCAAAAGTAAGATTGAGTTTGAAATTGGAATATAGCCCAATTGTTTCGAGAATGCTGAGCCCAATAGCCAAGATAATCATCTTTAAGAAATTCGACAAAAAAGCACGAAAAGCTGTAGAATAGAGTCCTGTGATAAGATCGTTGTCAGGCATTGGGGACCTTCGTGTCTATTATGTTGATACTCAACGCTCCTATTATAAAGCAATTACTTTAATTGGATTGTAATGGGCGGCCCTCTCTTTTTCAAACCGCTAAATAGATAGCCATGCGCGGCTGGATTAGGTAACCTCTGACGGAAAGAGGTATCAATGAAATTCACAGTCGCAATTGATGGCCCCGCAGCCGCGGGTAAGGGGACCATTGCCCGTTTGGTCGCGGCTGAATTCGGGTTTGCGCATCTGGATACCGGGCTTTTGTACCGTGCAGTTGGGCGCAAGGCCTTGACGCTGGGGCGCGGGGTTATTGAGCCGGAACAGGCGGTCAAGATCGCGATTGAGCTGTCTGAGGACGATATAAACCGCGATGATTTGCGCACCGCGCGGGTGGCGCAGGCGGCCTCAAAGGTGGCGGTATTGCCTAAGGTTCGCGCCGCACTATTGCAGTTCCAGCAAGATTTTGCGCGGCGTGAGGGCGGTGCCATTCTAGACGGACGCGATATTGGCACGGTGATCTGCCCTGCGGCAGATGTAAAACTGTTTGTCACGGCTTCGGACAGGGTGCGGGCTGATCGGCGGTTTGCTGAATTGCTGCCGAAATCACCTGATCTGACGCTTGAACGGGTCCGACAAGACTTGATGCAACGCGATTTGCGCGATGCCAGTCGAGATATTGCACCGATGAAGCCCGCGAATGACGCGCTGATGTTAGATACAACAAATATGACTATTGATGCCGCAGTTCAGGCGGCAATTGACGCCATCAAAGGCGCAAAAAAGGAATAAAATATGCAATCCAGAAATATCGGTAATTTTGGTCCGGTTAGCTCGGCTATCGGAATCGGCGCAATGTCGTTCTCTAATTTTTACGGCTCTACCGATGAGGCTGCGAGCCATGCCATTCTGGACGAGGCTATGGCGCTGGGCGTCACGCATATTGATACGTCGAACGTGTATGGCGCGGGCGAATCGGAACGGGTGATCGGTACTTTTCTGGCTGCCCGAGGCGCTGAGGCACGAGATCATTTCAGCATCGCCACCAAGGCCGGCATCACGCGTGATCCAGAAACCGGCAAACGGTATGTTGATAATACATTGGCGCATCTTGAGGCCGAGTTGGACAAAAGCCTGACCACGTTGGGCGTTGAGGCGGTTGACTTGTTCTATGTGCATCGACGTGATGCCGATATTCCGATTGAGGAAGTGACCGAAAGTCTGGCGATGTTGGTTAAAAAGGGCAAAACCAAGTCGATTGGTTTTTCGGAAATTGCCCCGAGTTCTCTGCGACGCGCGGCGGCTATTCATCCGATTGCAGCGGTGCAATCTGAATATTCTTTGTCGACGCGGTTCGTCGAGATGGGCCTGATGCAGACCTGCGCTGAACTTGGCACGGCGCTGGTGGCGTTTTCGCCGGTGGGGCGGGGGCTTTTGACAGATGATCCCAAGACCGAAGAATCGCTAAAAGAGTTGCCGTTCCTTGCGTCAAACCCTCGGTTCTCAGGCGTAAACCTTGCGGCAAATCTTGAGGCCACAGGGCGGTTGCGTGACTTTGCAGCCGAAATGGGCGAGCCAACGGCAGCGCTGGCGATTGCATGGCTTTTGGCCCAAGGCGAACAGGTGATTCCGATTCCGGGAACCCGGTCGATTCTGCATTTTTGCGAACATGTGCGCGGCGCGGAAATGGAACTTTCAGCGCCAGACTTAGCGATGATCAACGCGATTCTGCCGGTTGGCTGGGCGCATGGCGACCGGTATACAACCGATCAATGGATCGGGCCGGAACGTTATTGTTAGGTGATCCGTTTCATTGGCATATGGTCCCGCTGGCTTAATCAATAACTTCAAACTTTTGGTCCGCTTTGCCCGGAAAAAGGTCTGGGTTCATAAGGGCGCTTTCATTCACATAGCTTTGGAAATGAACCGCACAATTAACGCCATCAGACATTATTACTGCATATTGAGCGGGGGCTGCATAACAATCTTGCTGCCCTGTTCGCCCCCGAAGGAACGGCTCCACGCTATGTTGATTTCCAGATATTGTCGCACAGGGATAGCCACCCCAACTGCCTGCGGTCGTGATATGACAATGGCCCGCAACGATTTGGATAATATCGGCGCCGCTGTCATGTAAGACTTTCAACAACTCTTCAGGGGCCGCTAACCGGTAAGTATCGACGGGCATCTGCAACGCACAAGGGTTGTGATGAAGCAGCAGAATAATTTTCAGACCCAACGCCTTTGCCTCGGCCAGACGTTCGGCTGTCCATGAAAGCCGTTGTTCGCATAGGCCACCCCGCAGCTTGCCGGGCTCTGAACTATCTAACATAAGGATGCGATGCCCTTTGATATCGTCATATCCTTCAACGAAATTGTTTTCGTCCAGCATCGGGTTTGTGGCATTTTCCAAGTAGATATTTCGATCATCGTGATTGCCCAACATAACGCGTTGCGGCGAATCGTTGCCCGCGCGAATTTCGTCAAACAGCGCATAGGCGGCCACATCTGATTTTTCGGTGATATCACCCGCAAAAACACACAAATCCGCATCATTATGCAACGTGTTAACGGATTGTATTGCTGTCACGAAACGCGGGGCCGTGTCGAGACCGCGCGCCACTTCACCTTTTGGCAATAGATGAATATCGCTCATGACGATCAGTTTCAAAAGGTTATCGGTATAAGTGCCCATGCTATTTGGCCTTCGCATCAAATTTTTCAGTCATGCGCATGCTATGCGTTTCTGAAATGGTTTCAACACTATTATCACTAAGTTTATGGGGATGCAGCCCTGTTCAAATTGCCACGGCTAACCTTTAAGGACAGACAGCTATGGATGTACGCGATACTGATGGGCGGATGATGGAACCGACAATCGTTATCCTTGCACACAGCGCGTCATAAGCGCGTTTTCCCTTGTGTTGCAGGGCAACTGGGCGTATAGACGCGCCGTCGATAAGGTGAAAACGCCAAGGGCATACAGGGTCGGGTTAATTTAACCTCGGCCCTCCTTTGTTTTTAACGATGCGACATTCGTAAATCTGAAAGACCGGCGGAACCAACCGCTCGGCCCGTAAAAACATAAATTAGGAGACTACATATGGCTGCTTCCGCATCTATGGAAGACTTCGAAGCCCTGTTGAACGAGAGCTTTGAACTTGAAACCCCCAACGAGGGTAGTGTCGTTAAAGGCACAGTAATCGCGATTGAGGCCGGACAGGCCATCATCGACATCGGCTATAAAATGGAAGGCCGCGTCGACATTAAAGAATTTGCTGAACCTGGTCAGGAACCCGAAATCGCCGTGGGCGATATCGTTGAAGTATTCCTTGAGCGCGTTGAGAACCTGCGCGGCGAAGCCGCAATCAGCCGTGAAAAAGCCCGCCGTGAGGCCGCTTGGGATCGTCTTGAAAAAGCATACGAAAAAGAAGAGCGCGTCGAAGGCGCAATGTTTGGCCGCGTTAAAGGTGGCTTTACCGTTGATCTGGGCGGCGCTGTTGCGTTCTTGCCCGGCTCACAAGTTGATGTGCGCCCCGTGCGTGACCCCGGCCCGTTGATGGGCATTGCCCAGCCGTTCCAGATTTTGAAAATGGATCGTCGTCGCGGCAACATCGTTGTTTCACGTCGTGCTATTCTTGAAGAATCGCGTGCTGAACAACGTGCTGAAATCGTTGGCAAGCTGGAAGAAGGTCAAGTTGTTGACGGCGTCGTCAAAAACATCACCGATTACGGCGCGTTCGTTGATCTGGGCGGCGTTGACGGCTTGCTGCACGTCACTGACATGGCATGGCGCCGGGTTAATCACCCTTCCGAAATTCTGGAAATTGGCGAAACTGTCAAGGTTCAGGTTGTCAAAATCAACCGTGAAACCATGCGCATCAGCCTTGGCATGAAACAGCTGCAGGAAGATCCTTGGACAGATGTGGAAGGTCGTTACCCACTGGAATCAGTGCATACTGGCCGCGTGACCAACATTACTGATTACGGCGCATTCGTTGAGCTGGAACCAGGTGTTGAAGGTTTGGTACACGTTTCTGAAATGTCGTGGACCAAGAAAAACATCCACCCAGGAAAAATCGTTTCGACCTCGCAAGAAGTCCAAATTATGGTTCTGGAAATCGACACCACCAAACGTCGTGTTTCCCTTGGTCTGAAACAGACTCAAGGCAACCCATGGGAAAACTTTGCTGCGAACTTCCCAGTTGGCACCGAAGTTGAAGGCGAAGTCAAAAATATCACCGAGTTTGGCCTGTTTATCGGTCTAGACGGCGAAATTGATGGCATGATCCACCTGTCGGGCCTTGATTGGGACCGTTCCGGCGAAGAAGCCATTCAAGATTACCAGAAAGGTGACATCGTCAAAGCTGTTGTCACCGATGTTGATGCAGACAAAGAACGCATCAGCCTGTCGATCAAAGAACTGGGCGGAGATCCATTTGTTGACGCCGTTGGCGGCATCAAACGCGGCGCGATTGTAACCGTGACTGTGACGGCGATCGAAGACGGTGGCATCGAAGTTGAACACGAGGGCATGAAGTCATTCATCCGTCGTTCCGACTTGTCGCGTGATCGTGCTGAACAGCGTCCTGAACGCTTCAACATTGGTGACAAAGTTGACGCTCGTGTGACCAACATCGACAAAGCCAGCCGTCGCTTGGGTCTGTCGATCAAAGCACGCGAGATTGCCGAAGAGAAGGAAGCCATCGAACAGTATGGTTCTTCCGATTCAGGTGCGTCTTTGGGCGACATTCTGGGCGCTGCGCTGAAAGGCAAAGACGACGAGTAAAACCGCCACACACCAAAGAAATTTTGAAACGGCGTCCTTTTGGGCGCCGTTTTGTCGCATAAATACCGAATCGGTTTACCTAACGTGAAGTTTCAAAATTGCGACATTTTGGTATTGTTAACCATAGTTATACAGCTGGATCTGTTTGGGGTATGAAATGATTGGCGAAAACTCGCTTCTTCTTACTTATTCGCATAACAATGACGCATGGCCGACTTCCCTAAAGAACAGTTTCCTGCCAATATGGCTAAATTATGTAGTTTGTACGAGTTGTGCTTGGCGGAGCATATTTTAGTAATTCAAATAACGTCAAAAGGAAGACCGACATGATTAAATCGGAATTAGTTCAAAAAATAGTAGACGAAAACCCGCACCTGTATCAACGCGACGTGGAGCGGATCGTGAACACGATTTTTGACGAAATCATTGAGGCCATGGCCTCTGGTAAACGGGTTGAACTGCGCGGCTTCGGGGCGTTTTCAATCAAAAAACGTGATGCGCGCATTGGCCGAAATCCTCGGACCGGCGAGTCGGTTACCGTTGATGAAAAATATGTGCCGTTTTTCAAAACCGGCAAGCTGTTACGGGACCGTTTAAACGGCGGCTAATCTGCTTTCTGGAAATCTATTATGTGTTTTCTTCGGTATCTGATTCTTGCGGTTTTCATGACTGTCCTTGTTCTTTTGGCAATTGCAAACCGTGACCCGGTGATCGTTTCACTGTTGCCGTCAGATATCGAAATCGCCAAAAATTTCCAGATTGAGCTGCCGTTGTTTGCAATCATTTTTGCGGCAATCGTTGTCGGGTTGGTTCTTGGATACCTGATGGAGTACTTTCGGGAGCATAAATATCGTCGGAAAGCCGCACAGAAAAACCGCGAAGCAGCAAAACTGTCTGCTGAAGTCGTTCAGTTGAAAAAAGAAAGCGGCAAGGACGACGATGACGTCCTTGCGATTCTGACTTAGATGAATGTCAAAATCTGCGGACTAAAGACTGCTGACTCCGTTGCTGTGGCGGTGGGGTCTGGCGCCCGTTATGTCGGGTTTGTATTTTTTGAAAAATCCCCGCGCCATGTGGACATTCCAACAGCAAAATTGCTGGCGATTGATGTGCCGGTCGGGGTTGCCAAGGTTGCCTTGATCGTGAATGCGTCAAACGCTGATCTTGACGAAATTATCGAAAATGTTCCACTAGACCTGTTGCAGTTACATGGCCATGAAACACCGGACCGTGTGGCTGAAATTCGCAGTCGCTATGGGTTGCCGGTTATGAAAGCCATCGGAATCGCCGATGAAAGCGACCTGCCTGCCTTGCAGGATTATAGCACTGTTGCCGACCAAATTTTGATTGATGCCAAGCCGCCCCGCGATGCAATATTGCCCGGCGGTAACGGATTGTCATTTGATTGGCGGCTGATCGCAAATCGCCGCTGGCCAGTGCCGTGGATGTTGGCGGGCGGGTTAACGCCCGACAACGTGGCCGAGGCCATTCGCCTAACCGGCGCGCAACAAATCGATGTGTCATCGGGTGTTGAATCAGCGCCCGGCATCAAAGACCCTGCATTGATAAAAGCCTTTATTGCCGCTGCGGGGTGATCTCTGTATACAGACCGCAAGGTTTACACAGGGGTTTACGATGACAACAGATTTGCGCAATTCATTCCGTGCCGGACCAGATGAGCAGGGCCGGTATGGTATCCATGGCGGCCGATTTGTGTCGGAAACCCTGATGCCACTGATTCTGGATCTTGAGGCCGAATACGAGCGCGCCAAAACGGACCCTGATTTTTGGGCTGAAATGAATTACCTATGGAAACATTACGTGGGTCGCCCCAGCCCGCTGTATTTTGCCGAACGTTTGACCGATCATTTTGGTGGTGCCAAAATTTATCTGAAACGCGATGAGCTGAACCACACCGGTGCCCATAAAATCAACAACGTGCTCGGGCAAATATTGTTGGCGCGGCGGATGGGCAAAAAACGCATTATTGCTGAAACTGGTGCAGGGCAGCACGGTGTTGCGACAGCAACTGTCTGTGCAAAATTTGGCCTAAAATGTGTGGTTTTCATGGGTCAAACCGACGTTGAACGGCAGGCGCCAAATGTGTTTCGTATGAAACTTTTGGGGGCTGAGGTTATTCCGGTCACCTCGGGGCGCGGCACGCTTAAAGACGCGATGAATGAGGCCATGCGCGACTGGGTCACCCATGTCGATGACACGTTTTACTGCATTGGCACAGTAGCAGGGCCGCATCCCTACCCCGCGATGGTCCGAGACTTCCAAACCATTATTGGCCGTGAAACCCGCGAACAGCTTCTGGAACAAGAAGGGCGTTTACCCGACAGCCTTGTTGCCTGTATTGGCGGTGGATCAAACGCGATGGGGCTTTTTCACCCGTTTCTAGACGATAAATCCGTCAGAATGATCGGGGTTGAGGCCGGCGGCCACGGCGTTGATGACCGCAATGAACATGCCGCCAGTATTACCGGCGGACGACCTGGTGTGTTGCACGGCAATCGCACTTATCTGCTGCAAGATGATGATGGGCAAATCCTTGAGGGGCACTCAATTTCGGCCGGTCTTGATTACCCGGGCATTGGCCCTGAACATTCATGGCTGCATGATATTGGCCGGGTGGAATATGTGTCGATCACCGACGATGAGGCGTTGGAGTCGTTCCAGCTGCTTTGCGCGAACGAGGGCATCATTCCGGCATTAGAATCCGCACATGCAATCGCCCACGCTGCCAAAATCGCACCTGACTTGCCAAAAGACCATTTGATGGTCGTTAATCTGAGCGGGCGCGGCGACAAAGATATCTTTACCGTAGCCGATATTTTGAAGGTTGAAATTTGACCCTTGAATATGCCCAAAATTGGCGTATGAAACACTTTCCGCATTATTGCGTAGCGTTTATGGAGAGAAAAAAATGCCGGATTTTAAAATTGGTGATATCTTAGCTCTTACTGCGGGATCCCCGCGGATGGCAGTCGAAGTCGTTGACGGCGATCAAGTATCGACCGTTTGGTGCAATGAAGGCACCATTCACCGTGACACATTTAACACCGCACTGTTGAAAAAATGGGAAACCCGTGAGGGTGGTGGCAGCCGTAGTGGCGGCGGCGGATATAAAGGTGGCGGCGGCGGATACAAAGGTGGCGACCGTGATGGCGGCGGCAGGTCATTTGGCGGCGACCGTGATGGTGGCGGCTATAAAGGCGGCGGCGAAAAGCGGTTTGACGATCGCGGCCCTAAAGGTAAGCCCGGCTGGGACGGTAAACCGCGCGAGAAGAAGTTCTTCCGCAAAGACTAAAAAAATACCGAGAATTGATGCCGCCTTGATTAATCGAGGCGGCCTTTTTTATTGATGAATATGAATTGTATTCGTATTCATCAACTGCACTATTGATAATGGCTAATAAGGTCTGGAGTGATATTAACGTTAATACTATATCGAATTTATGGCGATATTTTTCATAATCTCACGACATTTTTCGCGAAACAAATATATTACTTAATATTAACATGTAGTTAACTACAAAGGGACAGTTTGACAAATTCGGTCAAAAGTGTTCCTTTGTAGAGGAGGCGAATGGTTTACCGTCAATTGATTATCCGCTTCCAGTAACTAGTATATTACATTTTTTGTAAAAGACAATATTAATGCCATAGCGACGACAGCACTCGGTCAGCGCTATGGCATTTTTGTTTGGTACCCGAATTATTTTGATTCAGGAAAACTTATCTCGAAGTTTTTGCATCGCTGATCGGGTATCGACTGCCGTTTCTGGTTGCGCGATAACAGCCTTTTTAACCGGAGGTAGGCGTTTTGGCGGCGCTTTTCGCAAGGCAATACTATTGAGAAATTTGGGGCCGTCACCAGATACAAGATGACCGATTCCATCGTCGATACCGCGCATCAGATCATCGATCCAGTCGCCATCAGACTTGGCGAAATCATGCAGGACATAGCCGGCAACCCGGTCCTTGTGGCCGGGGTGGCCAATGCCAATCCGTACGCGATGATACGTATCGCCGATATGCTGATGGATGGACCGCAGCCCGTTATGGCCAGCGTGACCGCCCGCCTTCTTTAGGCGGACTTTGCCGGGAACCAGATCAAGCTCGTCATGGAATACCGTAACATCGTCAGGCTCCAATTTGAAAAACCGCATAGCCGCACTGACCGACTGGCCGGACAGGTTCATGAAGGTTTGCGGCTTTAGCAACACAACGCGTTCGCGGCCTAAACGGCCTTCAGAAATCGCACCGTTGAACTTGCTTTTCCACGGCGAGAATCCGTTTCCGTCGGCAATTCTGTCAACAGCCATAAAGCCAATGTTATGCCGGTTGCGTGCATATTTGGCCCCGGGGTTTCCCAAGCCGACAAATAATTTCATGGTCGATCCTTTCAGGCCCCTTATGCCAGACTTGCTGGCATAAAAAAAGCGCGCTGCATCAGCAACGCGCTTTTCAATGTCAAAGCGGAATCTTATTCTGCCGTTGCTTCGCCTTCGGTTGTTGCTTCTTCAGCGCTCTCTTCGGTCTCATCTTCACCCGCAGATTTCAGGCTGGATGGTGCCGCGATATTCGCAATAACAAAGTCACGATCGGTAATCATCGCACGCGCGCCTTTTGGCAGCTCGATGTTTGACATGTGAATGACGTCGCCAACTTCATAGCCGGTCAGATCAACAGTCAGTGATTCAGGAATATCGCCTGCAGTCACTTTCAATTCAACCTCGTTGCGCACAACAGTCAGAACGCCACCTTTTTTCAGGCCTGGGCATTCTTCTTCGTTCACGAAATTCACCGGAATGTTCAGGCTGATGCGTGATGTACGCGACAGGCGCAGAAAGTCGATGTGGATCGGCATGTCTTTGACCACGTGGCGTTGAACGCCACGGCAAATAACCCGTTGGTCTTTGCCGTCGATTGTCAGGTTGATCAGGGTCGACATGAATTTGCCGGCGCGCAGCATTTTCAGCAACACATAAAAATCAACCGAAATTGCAACTGGCTCTTCGCCATTGCCGTATACAATGCCGGGAACCTGGTTTTCACGGCGCGTTGCACGAGCGGCCCCCTTGCCAACTCCATCACGTACCGAAACTGTAAGATCTAGAAGATCTGCCATTTGTTTTCTCCAAAAAATAAAGGCGGCGATCCTCCAAGGGTGTAAGCGCCGCGTGAAGGGGGCGATATAGGCCATTTTTCCCTGATTGGAAAGGGTCAATTGACCTAGCGGCGGAATGCCAATATCTGTTGGGCAGGTTTACACGAAAAGGTCCGAAAATATGGCTAAAATCACTTGTATTGAAGATCTGCGCGTTTTGGCAGAACGGCGGGTCCCGCGGATGTTTTACGATTACGCGGATTCCGGGTCATGGACCGAATCGACCTATCGCAACAATGCATCAGATTTTGCCCGCATTCGGTTGCGCCAAAAGGTGGCGGTAAACATGGAAGGGCGCAGTACTGCCAGCCAGATGATTGGCCAGGATGTGGCGATGCCGGTGGCGCTGGCGCCAACCGGGCTGACTGGCATGCAATGTGCGGACGGCGAAATCAAAGCCGCCAAAGCCGCTGAGAAATTCGGGGTGCCGTTCACCCTGTCGACGATGTCGATTTGCTCAATCGAGGATGTGGCCGAGAACACCAGCGTGCCGTTCTGGTTTCAGCTGTATGTGATGCGCGACAAGGAATACTTGGGTAATCTGATTGACCGCGCCAAGGCAGCGGGCTGTTCAGCGCTGGTGCTGACACTTGATTTACAGATCATTGGCCACCGGTTCAAAGATACTAAAAACGGCCTGTCCGCGCCACCCAAGCCGACGCTGAAAAACATCATCAACCTGTCGACCAAATGGCGTTGGGGGCTGGGGATGCTGGGCACAAAACGCCGCAGTTTTGGCAATATTGTGGGCCATGCCAAGGGGGTCAAAAGTGTTTCGAACCTAGCGGAATGGACCAATGCACAGTTTGATCCGGCGCTTAGCTGGGACGATGTGCAATGGATCAAGGACCGATGGGCTGGCAAGCTGATTATCAAGGGCATTCTGGATGCTGACGACGCACGGCTGGCGGTTAAATCCGGGGCGGACGCGATTATCGTTTCTAACCACGGAGGCCGTCAGTTGGACGGTGCTTTGTCCACAATCGAAATTTTGCCGGAAATTGTCGATGCGGTCGGCGATCAGATTGAGGTGCATATGGATGGCGGCATTACCAGCGGTCAGGATGTTCTGAAAGCACTGGCGCTGGGGGCCAAGGGCACCTATATCGGTCGTGCGTTCCTGTACGGGCTGGGCGCGATGGGCGAGCAGGGCGTGACCAAAGCGCTGGAAATGATCCACCACGAACTGGACCTGACCATGGCGTTTTGTGGTCATCGTAAGGTGACCGAATTGTCGCGCGACAACTTGATTCCGGCTGATAAGGTCTTTAATCCGTATTTAGGCTAATTTCCGCTGGGCCGACTTGAAAATAAATGGATGCGCGGCAAGAATGTCACGCCTCAGAATCTGGAAACAAAATGCGCCGACTGTATCATCTTCCTCTGTCTCCCTTTTGCCGTAAGGTCCGTCTTGTGCTGGCCGAGAAAAAGATCGAGGTCGAGCTGGTTGAGGAGAAATACTGGGAAAAGAACCTCGACTATTTGCGGCTGAACCCGTCGGGCAAGGTACCGATGCTGCGCATTGACGGCCTGATTCTGGCGGAATCCACCGCGATTGTTGAATACCTTGAGGAAACCCACCCAACCCCGCGCTTGTTGCCGCGCCAACCGGCAGAGCGGGCCGAAGTGCGGCGGCTGATGGGCTGGTTTGACGACAAGTTCCACCACGAAGTTACGGCGAACCTGTTGTATGAGCGGGTCCATAAAAAGCTGATGGGCGGCGGGTATCCGGATAGTAAAAACATCAAAGCCGGCTCAAAAAACATCAAGTATCACATTGATTATATGGGCTGGCTGCTTGAGGGACGTCGTTGGCTGGCCGGCGATATGTTGAGCCTGGCGGATTTCACAGCAGCCGCGCATTTCAGTACGCTGGATTATGTGAATGACATCGACTGGCTACGAAATCGTAACGTCAAAGACTGGTACGCCAAGATCAAGTCTCGGCCCGCATTTCGCAGTATTCTGCACGACCAATTGGCCGGATTTGTACCGCCGGATCACTATGCTGATCTGGATTTCTGATGGCAGATTTAACCCAATTGTTACGCGCGCAAGCGCTGACAGAGGGTTTTGAGGCGGTCGGCATTTGCGCCCCAGACGCAGCACCCGAAACCGCTGGTCGTCTGGCTGCATACCTTGAAAAGGGATATCACGGCCAAATGGCGTGGATGGCTGAGCGCACCGCGTGGCGCGGCAACGCTGCCGCTTTGTGGCCCGAAGCCAAGTCAATTATTATGCTGGCGCAAAATTACGGCCCCGACGAAGACCCGCTGCGACTGCTTGATATGCCGGATCGCGGCTCGATCTCGGTCTATGCACGCAATCGGGATTATCACACGCCAGTCAAGAAACGGCTGAAACGGCTGGGGCGATGGCTGATCGCGCAAGAACCTTGCGATATCAAAGTTTTTGTCGACACCGCGCCGGTCATGGAAAAACCGCTGGCACAGGCAGCAGGTTTGGGTTGGCAGGGCAAGCATACCAACGTGGTTAGCCGCAAGCTGGGCAGTTGGTTTTTTCTGGGCGCGATTTTCACCACGCTTGACTTGGACAAAGACGCACCCGAGCCCGATCATTGCGGCAATTGCACAAATTGTCTGGATATCTGCCCGACAAATGCATTTCCGGCCCCCTATCAGCTGGACCCTCGGCGCTGCATTTCATATCTGACGATCGAACACAAAGGCCCGGTTGACCTTGAGCTGCGCTCAAAACTTGGCAATCGCATATACGGCTGCGACGACTGCCTGGCGGTCTGCCCGTGGAATAAATTTGCCCAAGTGGCCAGCGATGCCGCCTATTGGGCGCGCATTGAATTGCGCTGCCCCAAACTGGAACATCTAGCCGCATTGGATGACGCCAGCTTTCGAGAGGTGTTTCAGGGCTCGCCGATCAAACGGATCGGGCGTGACAGATTTACTCGTAACGTATTGTATGCCATCGGAAATTCCAAGGATACGACTTTGATACCCACCGCTGAGCGGCTGATGAGCGACCCAGATATGACCATCAGCGATGCGGCCGGTTGGGCGCGGGCGCAGTTAGTAAAGGCTTAGATATGACAAAAAACCTGCTGATTTTTGGATACGGTTATACCGGACAAGTGTTCGCTGACCTGATGCGCGCTGAGGGATGGAAGGTCACGGGCACCACGCGCGAAGCGGAAAAATCCGCCGCATTACAAGCCGCAGGGCATGATGTTTTCCACTGGCCGGGTACAGACATCCGCCCCGCCTTGGCCGCTGCCACGCATGTGCTGATTAGCGCGGGGCCGAACGATGTGGGCGACCCTGTTTTGGCACAGCTTGGCAAAGAATTTGCTGGTGCCAAGCATCTGGAATGGCTCGGGTATCTGTCTACCACCGGCGTTTACGGCGATCACAACGGCAGCTGGGTTGATGAAACCACAGCCTTGAATCCTGCCACAAAACGTGGCCATCAGCGGGTTTTTGCAGAAAACCAGTGGCTTGATCTGTTCAAAAATCACGACCTGCCACTGCATATATTCCGTCTTGCTGGAATATATGGCCCTGATCGCGGTCCGTTTGCCAAGGTCCGCAACGGCACTGCACGAAGGATCATCAAAGCAAGACAAGTTTTCAGCCGGACTCATGTCGACGATATTGCGCAGGTCCTGCGGGCATCTGCCACCGCACCCGACGCGGGAAATATCTATAATGTTTGCGACAATGATCCGGCGCCGCCACAAGACGTTATCGCCGAGGCTGCAAGGTTGCTTAACCTGCCGATCCCCGATTCGGTGGACTTTGAAACAGCTGACATGACCCCGATGGCACGCAGTTTTTATGCCGAGTCAAAAAAGGTTTCAAATGCCAAAATCAAGACAAAACTAGGGATCAAACTTATCTATCCCGACTATAAAACAGGGCTGCGGGCGCTGCTGGCGACAGAACAAGCAACATATAAATGAATCATCTCGCAATTCCACCCAATTCACGATAAAAAAGACCCCTGAATAAACCAGAGATTCGGTGCGGGGAAATATGTCGGTAATTGGTCGTGTAATCACATCTATGCTTTTAACCTCGGGGCTGGCAACAGCCGCAGCGGCAGAAGGATTCGGGCCGAGTTTTGGCAGTTTTGGCTCGGTTGGCATTGTCGACACGCCCACCGCTTTGATGCAGCCCGACGGCCAGACCAGTTGGTCGTTTACTGGCAACGGCACCATGAGAGGCGCAATCTTCAATTTCCAACTTTTGCCTTGGATCGAGACCTCAACACGGGCAACGTCCTTGGACGACTGGACCGCGCCGGGCGCGACCTTTGGGGTCAACGCGTTTGATTTGAAATTCCAACTGTTTACTGAGGACGATATGCGCCCGGCGCTCGCGCTCGGGTTTCGAGATTTTTTGGCAAATGGCCCCACAACAAGTGAATATCTGGTGGCAACCAAGCATTTTGGCGACAAGCTGCGCGTTTCGGCCGGTATCGGCTGGGGGCGGCTAGGGTCGTCCAATTCAATTGGAGAGCTGTTTGGCGCGCGCCCTGCCGTGGATAGCGAATTTGGCATTGATCATATGTTCGCCGGCGACGCCGCCTTTTTCGGTGGGATTGAGTGGCAAACACCCATTAACAACCTGACATTCAAAGCTGAATACTCCTCGGATGCCTATACCGGCGAACAGGTTTTCGGGGACTTTGAGCGCAATTCGCCGTTTAATTTTGGGCTGGAATATCGGCTAGGGCAGCATATTGAATTGGGTGCTTATTACAATTACGGCTCTGACTTCGGGTTTCGGGTCACGGTTACCGGCAACCCGCACCGCCCGATTACCCCACAAGATATTGGCGTTGGCCCAGCGCCAGTGAACGCACGCCCTGCGGATTATAGCCGCGATGTTTCATGGGCTGCTTC
>JAESRG010000052.1 GCA_016764785.1 Paracoccaceae bacterium | reverse complement strand
CAGCGCGTCACCTTTCAGAACTACCATATCGCCCACTAAGCAGCGGCATTCAAGGGTCACCCGACGTTTTGCATAGTCTATTTCAATCACCTTTACCCGCGCCTCAACCCGATCACCGGGGCGGACAGGTGCCATAAAGGTCAGGCTTTGCTTAAGGTAAATAGTGCCATGACCGGGAAGCTGCTCGCCGATTACAGCCGAGATGAGACTCGCAGCCAACATTCCGTGGGCAACGCGGCCTTCAAAAATGGTATCGCGGGCGTAGTTATCATCAAGATGCACGGGGTTATGGTCGGTCGAAAGCTCGGCAAACATGTTGATCTCAGCATCACCGATGGTTTTGAAAAGGTTGCGCACCATGCCGATTTCAAGGTCTTCAATACAAATCGTGCCAATTGGCAAGGTGTGTTGAGGTTGATCTAACAAGGTGCGCATCCGATTTATGTCCTTAGGGCCAAGGGCATTGTTGCATTGCAGCATCTATAGCTGAGTCGGATATGTTGCGCAAGTCGCCGCGTAATAATTATTCAAAATAAATGAAAATATAGAAATAATATTACGTCGTTGGGCGGATCGTTATTTCTTTGTTGTCTAAATACTCAAAAAAACTGATGGCGCAGCCTCGGTTACGCCATCAGTTAAGGGGGTTAGACCGTTAGGTTCGGGATGATCTGTTTTTTGCGCGACATGATGCCGGGCAATAATACCGTGTTGCCGTCGACCGATACGTTAAACGACTTTTCAGCCACCGATTTAACCATGTCGTTGGGGATCAGCAGTGTCGCTTCCTCGTTGAGGATATCGACCACAAACAGCAATACTTGGTCAACGCCGTCCTCAGTCGCAACGGCGCTCATGCTCGCGATCAGGCTGTCGGTGCGTTCCAGCACGGTGTCGGGGCTGGTGGTTTCCAACACCGACACGCGGAATTTCACGTCACTGACGTCAAAAATCTTTGAGTCCAACCGCAGCAGCTCAGCGTCGCTGAAATGCGAGATGTCGGATTTAGCGGCAAACATTTCTGATGCATAGTCTGCGATATTAATATTCAGGTCAGCGGCCAGACGTTCAGCGATTTCGGTGTCGCGCGGCGTGGTGGTCGGGCTGCGGAATTCAAGCGTGTCCGACAGAATGCAGCTCAGGATCAAACCTTTGATGGCGTCTGGCATTTGCTCCAGGGCTGGGGTGCGCATGATACTATACATGACGGTGGCTGTCGCGGCGACAGGTCGAATGGTAACGTTTATCGGTGCCTTGGTTTTAATGCCGCCAACCAACAGGTGGTGGTCGATGATCTGTTTGATATCAGCATCGTTGATGTTGCTGGGCAATTCAGCGGGGTTATTGGTGTCAACGATCACTGCCTTGTCACCGTCTTGCAGGTCCAACATGGCCGGAACCTCAAATTCCCAACGTTTCAGCACAAACAGGGCCTCGGTGTTGGGCGTGCCTTGCACATATGCGGTGGCTGGTTTGTCCTGCATGTCGGTCAGATACCACGCCCAAATCAGGGCAGAGGCCGTTGCGTCAGTGTCGGGGGCCGTGTGGCCAAAAATTTTGATCATGGGTTCGCCTTTGTTGCGCTGCAATATTTTGTCGCTCTTATAGGTGGCTTTGAGTGACTTGTCACCTGCCCCTAGTCGGGTTATTTTCCATTATTCGACGCCAAATTGAAAAGAGTGAAATGTATAGATTTTGGAATAAATTGGGGGTTGTCATACTTATTGTTACAGTGCTGTCTGGATGTGATGATCAATCGAGCAGCTATGAACTAATCGAAAGTGAGCCAACGACAATTTCTGTGGGTATTGATCAACCAAACATAGTTGTCACCAATTCTTGCGGACCAAGGGTGATGTTAGGCTACACGGACTATGAACGCGGCGCATTTCCGATATTGGCTGAAAAAATCCCGCGAACGTTGGTTTGGTTGTCTGATGACAATCATGAGCTGGTGATACTTTCACCGAGTATCGAAACAACCCGTTCCTGTTATGTGAATTTCAAATCTACCGAAAAATGGAGCCTATCGCCACTGCAACACCATGACAGAAATCTCTTGTTAGAAGAAGTCGAAATTATTGCCCGTTTGCATCAAAGATGTGAAGCAATCGGCAGTTTTGTGACCAACCTGTATACCAGATTGATCATTACATCACTTAGCCAGGAAGGAGTTCCCGTCCCTGTGTGGTCAACAGGCTCTGGCGTAAGGATGGCTCATCGGAATGACGCCTGTCGGCATGTAGTTCCCGGCTATACGATTGGATTGAATGCTGAGACTGGCGATGAAAGTTGGAGGATATTCGTTTCCTTCGATCAATTCGCGATGAATAGAAATGAATAGAAACGCCAAGCCAAAAGAAACCGACCTATACCCCCCTGTCAAAACCTTTTTGGAAGGGCAGGGGTATGAGGTCAAGGGGGAGATCGGCGCAGTCGATGTCATGGCGGTTCGCGGCGATGGCGACCCTGTTTTAGTGGAGCTGAAACTGGCATTTTCACTGACGTTGTTGCAACAAGGCGTGGCGCGGCTGGCAATTTCTGACTTGGTTTATCTGGCGGTGCTGAAACCCCGTGGCAAAACGATCAAGGCCAACCTTGCCCTGTGTCGCCGTCTTGGGTTGGGGCTGATGACGGTACGGTTGCGGGACGGATTTGTTGAGGTGCTGGCTGATCCGGTGCCCTATCGCCCGCGTAAATCCATGAAACGCAAGGGCCGGCTGTTGCGCGAGTTTGCGCGACGGGTTGGTGATCCGAATGCGGGCGGGGCCACGCGGGTTGGGCTGGTGACGTCTTATCGGCAGGATGCGCTGAAATGCGCGGCGTATTTGGTGGAACATGGCGAAAGCAAGGGTGCTGCGGTTGCCAAGGGGGCAGGGGTGCCACGGGCGACGAATATCATGGCGATGGATTATTACGGATGGTTCGAGCGGGTTTCGCGCGGGATTTATAGAGTGACGGATAAATGGATGGCATTACTGCCATAGAACTGTTCAGCGGAACTTGCTAGAAATGAAGCTCCATGTCGGTTTTTCAAACAAAAAAGGGAACAGAGAAATATGGCCATGCCTATGATATTAATCGTTTTTGGCGGGGCATTCGCCCTAGTATTTCTGGTTTTTATAACCTGGATTTTCCTTAAACCGCGCTGGATGGGTTTTGCAGATAAAACACTTTGGGACTGGATGAAGGTTTTTGCGATGCCAGTGATGATAAGTTTCGGTGTTGGCGGGATTGGATTGCTTCAACAAGAGATTGAACGCGGCCGCACTGAAGAACAGGCAGTCCAGCAATATATTGATCGGATTAGTCTTGCTTATTCATCTGAATCACTTGACCAGACATCTCTTGCGGTTACCCGCGCGCAGACGACTGGCGTTCTAAGATTAGTATCAGGAGAAAGAGCCAGCCGTGTGCTTGCATTTTTGAATGACCTTGGTGTGTTGGAAACAATCGTACCAAAGATGGAATTCCTCGATCTATACGGCGCAGAGATGAAGGGGCTGGCGCTCAGCGGATTTGATTTTGAGGGCAGTGATCTTCGCTGGGTGGAATTTGAAGAAACTATTTTGACAGACGCAGATTTTGAGGAAACGGACCTTCGTCACGCAGACATGAAAGATGCCGATTTGCGCGGTGCGGATTTTGAATACGCGCGCATGAACGGTGTTGATCTTGATCATGCAGATCTGCGCGGCGCCGATCTTGCACTTGCGCTCGGACTGAATGATAAACAGCTCAGCGTTGCTTGTTTGGATGAAACAACACTGCTGCCACCGGAAATCGACGAACCGTCTTTCAACGGTCCGGGCTGCTTTGGTAAGGCAGAAAACGACTAATCTCAGGCAAAATCTGTCGGCGGAACGGATTGTTTTTTTCTAGCAGTTTTAATCGTTTCTTTGCGGTCAACCGGCAGATTTTAGGGTGGGGGCTTGCGCCCGCCGTTTTTGTGGCGTGTGATTAAATGGTGGGGCCGAACACCCGCCCTACGAGCATCCTCGGCTTCACTTTTTCGAATGAGATGGGCGATGGCCAACTTTCGTTCGTGTTTGGTGGCACAAACCTTGACTCACCCTCCCCCCCTGCCTAAATACCATCTGTTAGCACTCGACGGTGGTGAGTGCTACTGAGATCAAATCCACCTGAAATATTTTGGACCAACCTGAAGGAGCATCCAAAAATGGCATTCACACCTTTGCATGACCGCGTTGTTGTTCGTCGCCTTGACGAAGAAGAAAAAACTGCTGGCGGCCTGATCATTCCTGATTCAGCTAAAGAAAAACCTTCCGAGGGCGAAATTGTCTATGTTGGCGCTGGTGCGCTTAACCCAGAAGGCAAACGTATCGCAATGGACGTTAAACCTGGCGACAAAGTCATGTTTGGCAAATGGAACGGTCAAGAAGTCAAAATCGACGGCGAAGACCTGTTGATCATGAAAGAATCTGACGTTTACGGCATCATTGCCTAAATCAATCGTTTCACGGCTTTGGTGGCACGATCAGTGACCCAAAGGCGATGTAAAACGCTATAAAGGAGCATCCAAATGGCTGCAAAAGACGTAAAATTCGGCACAGACGCCCGCAATCTAATGCTGGAAGGCGTAGACATTCTCGCCAATGCTGTAAAAGTAACCCTTGGGCCTAAAGGCCGCAATGTGGTTCTTGATAAATCTTTCGGCGCACCGCGCATCACCAAAGACGGTGTGACAGTTGCCAAAGAAATCGAACTGGAAAACAAATTCCAAAACATGGGCGCTCAGATGGTCAAAGAGGTTGCCTCGCGCACCAATGACACAGCTGGCGACGGCACAACAACTGCGACTGTTCTTGCACAAGCGATCGTTCGCGAAGGCATGAAATCAGTTGCGGCTGGCATGAACCCAATGGATCTGAAACGCGGCATCGACTTGGCTGTTGCCAAAGTTGTTGAAGGCATCATCGCATCGGCACGTCCGGTAAATGATTCCGACGAAGTTGCACAGGTTGGCACAATCTCGGCTAACGGCGAAGCGGCTATCGGCCAGCAAATCGCAGACGCTATGCAGCGTGTTGGCAATGAAGGTGTTATCACCGTTGAAGAAAACAAAGGTCTGGAAACAGAAACCGAAGTTGTTGAAGGCATGCAGTTCGACCGCGGTTACTTGTCTCCATATTTTGTCACCAATCCTGAAAAAATGATTGCGGACATGGAAGACTGCCTGATCTTGTTGCACGAGAAAAAACTCTCAAGCTTGCAGCCAATGGTTCCTTTGTTGGAAACTGTTATCCAGTCCGGCAAACCATTGTTGATCATTTCAGAAGACGTAGACGGCGAAGCGCTTGCAACTTTGGTTGTGAACAAATTGCGCGGCGGCCTGAAAATTGCGGCTGTTAAAGCACCTGGTTTCGGCGATCGTCGTAAAGCCATGTTGCAAGACATTGCAATCCTGACCGGCGGCCAAGTAATTTCCGAAGACCTCGGCATGAAGCTTGAATCTGTTGGCCTTGAAATGCTGGGTACTGCCAAGCGCGTAACCATCACTAAAGATGAAACAACGATCATTGATGGCGCTGGTGCCAAAGCTGAGATCGAAGCACGTGTTGCTCAGATCAAACAGCAGATCGAAGAAACCACATCTGATTACGACAAAGAGAAACTGCAAGAACGTCTGGCCAAATTGGCTGGCGGTGTTGCAATTATCCGCGTTGGTGGTTCAACCGAGATCGAAGTCAAAGAACGCAAAGACCGCGTCGACGATGCATTGAACGCGACCCGTGCGGCCGTGCAAGAAGGTATCGTTGTTGGCGGTGGTGTGTCTTTGGTTCAAGGTGCAAAAGCACTGGCAGGCGTTAAGGGTGAAAACTCTGACCAAGATGCTGGTATTTCCATCGTGCGTCGCGCGCTTGAGGCTCCGCTACGTCAGATTGCTGAAAATGCTGGTGTTGACGGTGCTGTTGTTGCTGGCAAAGTTCGCGAAAGCGACGACGTGACTTTCGGCTTTAACGCGCAGACCGAAGAATATGGCAACATGTTCGATTTCGGCGTGATTGATCCGGCTAAAGTTGTTCGTACCGCGTTGCAAGACGCTGCATCGGTTGCTGGTCTTTTGATCACTACCGAATGCATGGTTGCTGACAAGCCTGCACCAGCATCTGCTGGCGGCGGCATGCCAGACATGGGCGGCATGGGCGGCATGGGCGGCATGATGTAGTCTTGCCGACTTAGCAAATTTGGAAACGGGGGGCCGCGTGCCCCCCGTTTTTGTTTTAGGAGCTTATAATATGACCATCCGCCCACAATACCATTTTCGCCCCAGCGCTAACGGGGTTTATGCTTGGGATGTGTCGAAACTTATTTCGGCGACAGCAACGCTAATCCCATTTGCAAAGCCCTTATCGGAAATTGCTGAAATCGACGAAGACTATTGGTTTGCTGGCGATCCCATTCCCTCGGTGCGGGCCATTGCAGCACACATGGATTTAGTGAGGGCGTCTGACCTGACATACCCTATTATACTATGTGCTGAGGGCCGTTTAATGGACGGCATGCACCGTATTGCCAAGGCGTTGATGCAAGGCGACATCACCCTTCAAGCGGTTCAGTTTACGATCACGCCCGCGCCTGATCATACCGATGTGACACCCGAACAATTACAGTATTGATCGCAACAAGGTGTTCAGCTGAGCGCGTTTTCGTCTGGTCAAATTTGTGAACTTCAGGTCAAATGCGATATGCGACTTTTCTGGCTAACTTTATTTGCGATGATGGCGTTTGCGGCCAATTCTGTGCTGACGCGCTATGCGTTGGCGTTTGACCAGATTAGCCCCGGTGGCTTTGTTGCCGTTCGGCTTATGTCGGGGGCGGTGACATTGGCGCTGATTGTGGCGGTGCGACCCGGAAAGTTGGCAGGGCAGGGCAGTTTGGTTTCAGCGGCGGCGCTGCTGTTATATGCCGGTGCATTTTCATACGCCTATGTCTCGCTTGATGCGGGGGTTGGGGCGCTGATTTTATTTGGCGGCGTCCAAATCACCATGTTTGCGGGGGCCTTATGGGCTGGTGAACGTCCAAAACCGAGCCGTTGGTTGGGCATGGTTGCCGGCATGGCTGGCCTTGCTGTTTTGTTTGCCCCAAAGGGTGGCGCGCCTGACTTGTTTGGTGCGGTATTGATGGCGTTTTCGGCGTTGGGCTGGGGCGTTTATTCGCTGCGTGGTAAATCGGTTGCTTTGCCCCTGCAAGCCACGGCGGTTAACTTTCTGATTGCCGCACCTTTTGCGGTGCTGCTGTGGTTGGTATTCCCCGCTGGGCCTGAATTTACCACAGTTGGTGTGGCCTTGGCGATTGCCTCCGGTGCGCTAGCCTCGGGGGTGGGATATGCGGTTTGGTATGCGGTTTTGCCAAAGCTTGATGCGTCGCTGGCGGCCATTGTGCAACTGACGGTGCCGGTAATCGCCCTAACCGGCGGCATATTGTTTCTGGATGAGACGGCAACCCTGACATTTGTCATCGCCTCAGCGTTGATCCTTGGCGGCATTGCCGTGGCGGTTCTAGCAAAGCCCTAATTCAGCGGCTTCTTACAGGCGTTTCGTGCAAAAAGTTGCACAAAATTCAGCAATCGCCTAGGCTGAGCCTGTTCAACAACCAATATATATAGGGAACTAAAATATGAGCAAACGGGATGATCTGATCGCAATCTATGCTGCTGATCTGAAAGACAAATGTGGCATGACACCTGACATGGACTTGCTGACCAAAGTGACCATCGGCTGCGGGCCGTCGATTTATAATGCCGACGCATCTACGGTTGCCGGGTCACAGGAATCTGAGCTGGAAACTGTTAAAAACAATTTCCTAATCAAAAAACTGGGCCTAAGTGACGGGCCTGAATTGATGGCCGCGATCAACGAGGCAATCGAAGTTTACGGAAAATCCAACCGTAACAAATATCGCGCTGTGATTTATTACATGCTGGCCAAAAAGTTTGGCAAAGAATCCATTTACGGATAAATTATTTGGAAATGGGGCTTATCCGGTTTTCATGCCCCATTTTCCGCCCCGGTTTGGCAATGTCTTTGCCATATAAATGCAGGCCAATATTGGCGCCTTTTGAATACGCATCATCGCCGATCAGATTGGTCATCACCACATCGCTATGACGTTGTCCGTCACCCAATGGCCACCCAGCCACAGCGCGGATATGCTGTTCAAACTGGTCAATCAAACAGCCGTTTTGGGTCCAGTGACCTGAATTATGTACCCGTGGGGCAATCTCGTTTACGATCAAGCCAGTAGCTGTCACGAACAGCTCCACGCCCATGACACCCACGTAATCAAGCGTGTTTAGAATGCGCCCTGCCAGAATAACCGCATCGGTTTGCTGGGCCAAGGTTAGCTGTGCGGGAACCGTGGTGGTATGAAGAATGCCGCTAAGATGGACGTTTTCGCCGGGGTCATAACAGCTGACTTCACCGTTTTGGTTGCGCGCAGCAATTACCGAGACTTCGCGTTCAAACGTTACGAAACCTTCCAGTACCGCAGGCGCGCCGTTCAGGGCTGCGAAGGCGGTTTTGGCCTCAGCGATATCGTCAATCTTGACTTGCCCTTTGCCGTCATACCCAAAACGACGGGTTTTCAGAATGGCCGGTGTGCCGATTGTGGCTAGGGCTGCGGTAAGGTCATCCAACGTATCAATCTGAGCAAACGGGGCAACATTCAGACCCAGACCTTGCAGGAACTGTTTCTCAACGCAGCGGTCTTGGCTGGTGGCAAGGGCTTTGCGGTTGGGGTGAATCGGGCGCAGGGCCTCAAGATGATCCAGCGCTTCGGTCGGAATGTTTTCGAATTCATAGGTGATGACATCAACCGACTGCGCAAATGCACTTAGCGCGGTCAGATCATCGTAACCTGCGGTGGTCACGCGGTCGGCGACCTGCCCAGCGGGCGGGTTGGCGCCCGGTTCAAAAATATGGGTTTTAAGGCCAAGTCGCGCGGCCGCGACTGACAGCATCCGGCCCAACTGGCCGCCGCCCAAAATACCGATGGTTGATCCGGGGGGCAGGGGGTTAGTCATTGTGAGGCTCATCGTTTACGGCATCGGTTTGCGACTGGCGCATGGCGTCCAGGCGCGTGGCCAGATCAGCGTCGGTATTCGCCAGAATTGCTGCCGCAAACAACGCCGCATTTGCAGCACCCGCTTCGCCAATCGCCAAGGTGCCAACCGGCACGCCTTTGGGCATTTGCACGATCGACAGCAATGAATCCCAGCCCGAAAGGGCGGCAGATTTAACTGGCACGCCAAGCACCGGTACGCGGGTTTTTGCAGCCAACATACCGGGAAGATGCGCGGCACCGCCGGCCCCTGCGATAATAACCTGCAACCCTTTGGCCACAGCGGTTTGCGCATAATCGAACATCCGGTCAGGGGTGCGGTGGGCGCTGACGATTTTTACTTCAAACGGAACGTTAAGCGCGGTCAGAATATCAGCTGCATTCTGCATGGTGGGCCAGTCAGACTGACTGCCCATAACGATACCAACAAGGGGGGTGTCCATGATCTGCTCCGTGATGAAAAACCGCACTATAGCGATTGACGGGGGTCGGGCAAGCGCGGTCAGGCGATAAGATCAGGATTAATCGCATCCGTAAGTCGTGCAATCCGGTCTTTTAAGACCAGTTTACGTTTTTTAAGCCGCTGAATACTTAATATATCGGCGCGTGGGGTGTCATGCAGCGCCAAAATAGCCTCGTCGAGATCACGGTGCTCGTGCCGATATGTTTCCAGCTCGATACGGAGGATTTCTAGGCGGCTAAGGGTAGGTGGCGTTTGCATGACTGATTCCGAATGAATTGCAGCTAAGTATAGCGGGTGTCATCGCCGTAGGCACTTGTTTTTACGGGACTTGCGGCGCATATTTGCCGCAGGGTTGCCGAATTACGGGGCCCGATTGCAAAAGTCGCTTTTGAGAAGGACTTGTTATGACAAAAATCAGCTTTGCGGCGCATCCCTATTTGCTGGGATTCGAACAGCTTGACCGACTGGTCGAACGGTCCGCACGCAATGATGGCTATCCTCCGTATAATATTGAACAAAGTGGCCCGAATGCCTATCGAATCACGCTCGCCGTCGCAGGATTTTCTGAAAGTGAGCTGACGATCACCGTTGAAGAAAACCAGTTGATGATTCACGGTATTCAATCTGACGAGGCTGATACGCGCGTTTTCCTGCATCGGGGGATCGCAGCACGTCAGTTTAAACGTTCATTTGTTCTTGCCGATGGGGTGGAAGTGCTGGGGGCAACTATGAAAAACGGCCTTCTGCATGTTGATCTTGACCGTGTTGCGCCAGAAACCGTGGTGCAGACCATCAAAATTAGCGCGACCAAGAAGCGCGATTAATGCGGTGCAATGTCGCAGGAGCGACTAACACACGAATATTTCTCTGGCATTTCAACGGCTAATAGATTTTTGTCTGGACAATTAGGCATTGAATAGACATTATCACGCGGAAACTAACTATTTTTCGACTGTCCATGATGTTGCCTGGCTATTGGGTTCTATGGAGTGTCGATTTTATGCAACAGTGTCGATTGGCGCTGGATTTTTTAGGTGCGATTTTTTGAATTCGTGGTAGTGTGGCCAAGAATTACACCATAATCTGACGCACGTAACAGGGAGAGAGAATTTTGGGTTCCAAATTTAGTCGTTTCAAGCTGGGTGCCTTTGGTGCATTAACTGCATTTGCCGGGGCAACCGGTTTCTCTTCGGCAGAGCCAGTAACGCTTACAGCTCTTGACGGGTCAATTTCAATGTCTGGTGACCTGATCAGCTTTGAAGATGGATATTTCGTAATTGCGACATCCCTAGGGGATTGGCGGATTGAATCCGCTGCAGTCAACTGTGAGGGAATAGCATGCCCGGTTGAAGTACTGGGTGAAGACATCGCTGTTGCCGGATCTGATCTGATCGGTAAAAGTTTGTTACCACTTCTTTTGGCTGGTTTTGCTGCTTCGAATGATGCTGCGATTGAAGTTACGGCTGGGGAAACATCCGACGTTTCACTTGGTGCGATGATTGGTGACAGTGGTTTTGGTGAGCCGATCGGGAATTTTTCCGTCACATCGACAAGCTCTAACGATGCGTTTGTGGCGCTGGAAAGCCCTGATACATTTATCGGCATGTCCACCCGCCGGATTCTGCCAGCAGAAGCGCGACGGATTGCCCGTCTGGGTGGCGGCAACATGATTGATATCAGTCAAGAACATGTTATCGCGATTGACCCGGTTGTGGTCATTGTAAATGAAGACAACCCGGTCCAACAGATATCTATGACTGATCTTGATCGTATTTACAGCGGTCAGGTTGTTAACTGGTCGCGTTTGGGTGGCCCCAATGCGCCCATCGTTGTTTATGGTCGTGAAGATGGTTCCGGTTTGGCCGAAGCTTTTGACCAAGCGATATTTGCGGCTAGTGGCCGTCGTCAAACAGCATCGGTAATTGAGGTTTTCTCGGATGAGGAAATGTCTCGGTCTGTTGTAGGTGAAGCCAATGCCATCGGATTTGTTAGCTTTGCCTTCATCGGCGGTGCAGCGCCTGTTGACCTTTTGGGCGAATGTGGCATTTCGGTGTCTCCGGACCAATTCACAGCCAAGGCCGAGGAATACCCTATCCAACGTCGGCTATATTTTTATAACCGTAATGACAACATTGGTGAGGTTTCGCAGGAATTTTTGGACTTTACGCTCTCAACAGATGCCGACGGCGTGATTGCAAAATCAGGTTTTGTCAGCTTGTCGGTTGTGCGGGACGAACGGCAATTTCAGGGTAATCGGGCGTTTGATGTGATCAGCGATACCGTTGACCCCGCGCAGTTGAACTTGATGCGCGAAATGGTTGTTGAGATCTTGCAGTATGATCGTCTATCGACAACATTCCGTTTCGCTTCCGGTTCAGCTTCGTTAGAGGCCAAGGCTTTGTCAGATCTGGAGCGGTTGATTGAATTTATCAACGAATCCCCAACTGCAGTAGAGATCTCGTTTGTTGGCTTTTCTGACAGTGATGGCAGCTTTGAGGCTAACCGATCACTGTCAGTGGGTCGTGCACAGCAGGTTGCTGCGTCGGTTGCTGAATTTGCACAAGGTCGGATCACAAACACCAATGGCGTGACGTTCACCGCCAAAGGTTTTGGTGAACTGTCCCCGGTGGCGTGTAATTCGTCGCTTGAAGGCAAGCAAACTAACCGCCGCGTCGAAGTTTGGGTGCGCGCACGATAAAATAATACGTGCGGATTTGCCATTTTCGTGGCGAGTCCGCTTGATAGATTATGAGTAATTTTAGTAACCCGAGGCAGATCGCAGCGGGCAGGTTTCGAGAGTGGTAATCAATGTGAGGTCGTCGCTGAAATACACCGCCAAGACACACTTGTTACCCATTGACTCAGAGGGATAATCACATGCAATTTGCCAGAAAGTTTGGCTTATCGACGGTACTTTTTTTTGCTGCACTTGCTAGTCATGCGCAGGAAGTTGGCGTTTCTTCCAGCAGGATAAGCTTTGGTCAAATCGCTGCCCTTGATGGCCCGGCTGCACGGCTTGGCCTTGGTATGCAGGCCGGAATTTTGGCTGCATTTGGCGAGATTAACGATGCAGGCGGGATGCATGGCAGAACCTTTGCACTGGAAAGCCGCGATGACGGGTATGAGCCAGACCGTTCCGTTGAACAAATTACCCGGATGATTGCCGAGAACTCGTTTTTCGCGGTAATCGGCACGGTTGGTACGCCGACAAATATGGTCCTGCAACCCATCGCGACTGAGGCTGCGTTTCCATTGGTTGGCCCGTTCACAGGGGCAGGGTTCTTGCGTGACGCAGCGCTCGACAATGTTTACAATTTGCGCGGTTCTTACGATGCTGAAACCGAGGCGTGGATCAAACATCTGGTTGACGAACGCGGCATGAGCCGTATCGCTATTCTGTACCAGAATGATGGTTTCGGGCACGCGGGCCTTAGCGGCGTTAACAAAGCACTGACACGGCGTGGTCTGACTTTGGTGGCTGAGGGCACCTATACCCGTAACTCCACCGACGTCAAAGATGCGCTGTTCACCATTCGTGACGCGGCACCCGAGGCTGTGGTAATGGTTGGGGCTTATACCCCGATCGCTGAATTTATCAAACTGTCGCGCTCCTATGAATTCACGCCTGAATTTGTAACCATATCATTTGTTGGCTCGGTCGCCCTTGCGGATGAACTTTGGCCAGAAGGTGCCGGCGTCATCATCTCGCAGGTTGTGCCATTCCCTTGGGATTCCAGCATCGCTATTGTGGCCGAATACCAGACAGCGCTTCGGGTATATGACCCAGCAGAAGAATATGGTTTCGTAACACTGGAGGGGTATCTGGTTGGGCGTTTGGTGATCGAGGCTATTGATCGTGCGGGCCCAAATCTGACCCGCACTGGGTTTCTGGACGCACTTGAATCGATTGATAGATTGGACTTTGGAGGGCTAGTGCTCAGTTTTGGTCCAGATGACAATCAGGGTATTGATAAAATATTCATGACACGGTTGCTGCCAGACGGATTCTTTGAACCCATGTAAGCTAGTATTTACGGGGTGTTATGTGTCGTTACTCTGGCACAACCATCTACTGGGTTAGAAATAGATGTGCGGGTCATTGTTTGACCCGCACATTTGCTGCGTCATAGAGAGCGCCAATGGATACCCGACACAGCACCCGTTTGCTGGCGACCTCTAACTCGTAATCCCCGGCTAAAACAAATGCGGTGGTTATGCCTTTTTTACGCACATAGCCCAGCCCGATTGGCCGATCCAGCGTATGCCCATACCCTGCTGAGGATAGCCAACCGACCCGTTCGCCATTGCGATAGATGGTTTCACGCCCCAGCAAAACGACCGATTTATCGGGCACTAAAAAAGTTGCCATCAGCTTGTTTACGCCATTGGATTTCTGTTTTTCAGCTGCTGCGCGACCCTTGAACGGGATGTCTTTTGACAGCTTTACCGCCCAGCCCAATCCGGCCTCAAACGGGGTGTGATCTGGCCCGATATCGCTGCCCCATGCCAGATAGCCTTTTTCTAGCCGCAGCGATTCAATCGCGCGATAGCCTGCGTTGATTAGCCCATACCGACTGCCTTCATGCATTAGCGCATCATAAATTTGGGTGGCCTTTTCGACAGGGAAATGCAGTTCCCAGCCCAGTTCACCAACATAGGTGACCCGTAAGGCCAACACCGGAACCCCCGCAATGGTCACGGTTCGACATGTTCCAAACGGAAAGTCCGCGTTGCCTAGCGGGTCGCGAGTCAGGCGAACCAGTATCCGTCGCGCCATTGGCCCCATCAACGCAAGTACGGCGTTCTTTTCGGTAATATCGGAAAGCTCACATTTTGAGCCTTTCGGGATATTTCGTTTGATCCAGTCGAAATCATGGGCGGCAAAACCTGTTCCGGTCACGATGTAAAACGTATCCTCGGCCACCCGCGCCACGGTTAGGTCACACGCGATTCCGGCCTTGTCGTTCAGCAGTTGGGTATAGGTCAGCGCGCCGACAGGCTTGTCGATATTATTGGCGCAGATCCAGTTTAGCGCCGCGAGGGCATCCGGCCCTTTCAGCTGAAATTTGGCAAAAGAAGTTTGGTCAAACAGCACCGCAGCCTCGCGAGCTGCGGTATGTTCACGCCGCACCGCCGCAAACCAGTTTGGCCGCCCAAAGCTGTTGATGTCCTGCGGGGCCTCGTTCAGGGCGGCATCGGCAAACCAGTTTGGTCGTTCCCAGCCCAGCTTTTCACCAAAACATGCCCCTTGAGATTTCAAGGTATCATACAGCGGAGAGCTGCGATTAGGGCGCCCCGACTGGTTTTCCTCAAACGGCCAATCCATCGTGTAATGTTTGCCATACGCCTCAACCGTGCGGGTGCGCACCCAATCGGTATCACGGTGCGGCTGGCCAAATCGACGAATGTCAGCGGCCCACAGATCAAACGGGGGTTCACCGTTTTTAACCCATTCCGCCAGCGCCATGCCAGCGCCACCACCAGCCGCAATACCAAAGGCGTTAAACCCCGCCCCAACAAAGAAATTTGCCAGTTCAGGGGCCTCGCCGATGATGAAATTCCCGTCGGGAGTAAAGCTTTCGGGGCCATTGGTCAGGGTTTTGATGCCGGTGTTTTCCAACGCTGGAACCCGCCCCAAAGCCAGCTCCATCAGCGGTTCAAAATGATCATAATTGCTATCGAGTAAATCGAAACTGAACCCCTTCGGGATGCCATCAACTGCCCATGAAATCGGGTTGTTTTCATAGCCGCCCATGACCAGCCCGCCGACCTCTTCTTTGTAATAGGTCAGGCGATCGGGGTCGCGCAGGGTCGGCAGGTTTTTCGGCAAGTCTTTGATGGGTTCAGTCACCATATACTGGTGCTGCATCGACACCAGTGGTACACAAACACCAAATCGGGCGGCAAATTCGCGGCTCCATTGACCAGCGCAAAGCACGACTTTTTCGCACGCAATCCGGCCTTGATCGGTGATCACCGCGCAGATTTTACCTTTGTCGATCTCAAGGTCCAACACCTTGCAATCTTCAACAATTTGCGCCCCGGCCATGCGCGCGCCTTTGGCCAGGGCTTGGGTGATGTCGGACGGGTTCGCCTGCCCGTCGGTGGGCATAAACGCTGCGCCAATCACATCGTCGATGTTCATCAACGGCCATAATTCCAGCGCTTCTTGCGGTGTCAGCAGGTCCATTTGCAACCCGAATGAATGGGCGGTGGTGGCTTGGCGTTTGACCTCTGTCCAGCGATCAGGGGTGCAAGCGAGGCGTAGGCCTCCGTTCATTTTCCAACCGGTGGAGAGGCCGGTTTCGGCCTCAAGACTATTGTATAGGTCGACGGAATACCCCAGCAACTGGGTGATGTTGGCGTTGCCGCGCAACTGCCCCACCAGCCCTGCGGCGTGAAACGTGGTGCCTGATGTCAGCTTTTTACGCTCAAGCAGGGTGACCTCAACGCCCATTTTTGCCAAGTGATACGCGGTGGAACAGCCAATGATCCCCCCGCCAATAACAATCGTTTTGGATGCGGTTGGCAGGGATGTCATATCGGACCTCTAACTTTGCAAAAAGATGTCATAGGCACGTTCAAAACGGCCGGTTTGTTCAAGCGTATAGGGTGCGTAGTCAATGTCCAGTTCGGATGTCAGTTCCGACAGCATGCTCCACAACACTTCGCGCAGCAGTGACGCGCATTTCATCGCGTGATAGCGGCGCATCAGGTCATCGGTGACGGGGCTGTCAAAGTAATTTTCCAGCATCCAGTTCTCGGTTTTGGCATCAAAACTGTTGTTGGACGCCAGTCCGCCCAGATCAAACAGCGGGGTGTTAAACCCGCCGTAATCCCAATCAATCAACCACAGCCGCGTGCCGTCATCCAGAATATTGGCGGCCAGCCAATCGTTATGGCAAAACACGATGTCATGTGGGCCCGCGGCGGTTTCAAGTTTGGCGTTGATAGCCATATAGTCGGGCAGCCGACCCGCATAAGGCGTGTTACGCGACAATAGGTTACGATAGTAATCGCGGATGGCATGGAACACCCAGAAGATCAGGGCGGGGCCGGTAAAATGCTGGGGCATGTCGCGATGGCATTTCTGCATCAGCGGTATGATTTTTTGCAGATATTCATGGCTGCGAACATCAGCTTCGGTCAAGGTTTTTGACTCAATATAGTCAATTACCGTCATACCATTTTGGGCGTAATACACTTTTGGCGACAGGCCCGCGCGCTCGGCGGCGTGGCTGGCGGCGATGTCGCCAAACCGCATCAGGTTGTGTTCGGGCGCGTCACCGCCGCTACGCAATACATATCGTTTTTCACCATCGGTAATGATGAAATTCAGGTTTGTAAGGCCACCACTAAGTGGGGTGATATCAATGGGACCGCACCAAAGTGGCATCATTCCAAACCAACCTTCTGGCCCTAAATGCCGGAGTTGAGGCAGCGCGGGCTGGTGATGCTGGTCGA
>JAESRG010000051.1 GCA_016764785.1 Paracoccaceae bacterium | reverse complement strand
AGCCCACGCGCGAGTTCACCCAGCTCATCGTTCACGGCAATCCGCAAAGCTTGAAAGCTGCGAGTCGCGGGATGTGGCTGACCGGGCTTGGAGCGCGGCAAGGTTTTTTCGACAATACGTGCCAAATGCAAGGTATCGGTGATGTCACCATGTTGGCGCGCATCAACAATGGCATGGGCAATACGGCGGCTTTTGCGTTCTTCGCCAAACTGGTACAGAATATCGGCGATCATGCCCTCGTCGGCACGATTAACGATGTCGGCGGCTGACGGGCCGGATTGCGACATCCGCATGTCCAACGGCCCCTCGCGCATGAATGAAAAGCCCCGTTCAGCCTGATCAATTTGCATTGACGACACGCCAATATCCAAAACAACGCCGTCTAACGGAACATCTGTCAACGTGTCCAGATCGCCAAAACACCCATCAACAAGGGTCAGACGGTCGCCGTAATCATCGGCCCAAACAGCGGCGCGTTCAAACACCTCCGGGTCACGATCAATCGCGATCACCCGATCCGCGCCTGCATCCAGCAACGCGCGCGTATAGCCACCGGCACCAAAGGTGCCATCCAGCCAAACGCCCCGAACCGGCGCAATGTTTTTCAAAATCGGATCAAGGAGAACGGGAATATGCGGGGCAGCCATCGCTTAGCCCCCAAGACCAACAGAGTTCAGCAGCTCCATTGTGTCGGAATCATCAATATCGGCATCAAGGTCAGCCGAGTCGATTTCGTATGCCTCAGGGTTCCAGATTTGGAACAGTTCAACCATGCCGACAAAAATAGCACTGCCCGAGATGTTGAATTTTTTCGTCAAATCGTCGCGCAGAATAATTCGGCCATTGTCGTCAACAGTCAGCGGAATAGATTTAGCAGCCAAACGTCGCAATAGCTTTTTGCGGTCACGCCCGTAAGGCATTGCCAGAATTTTCTCTTCGATATTTTTGGCGGCATCAACGGTATATCCGGTCAGACATTCATCGCCGCCCATGCCGTGCATCAAAACCACACGAGGATTTTTACCCGTCGTACATTCTGGGTCACCCTCAGCCAACACAGAACGAAACGGTGCCGGAATCGACACACGACCTTTTAGGTCGACTTTACTGGTCAGTTCGTCTCTGAAGCCTAGCCCCAAAATATCTACTCCTACTTGCCCTTAAAACCGGAACGGCGAACCGTGTCTGCCCAACACGATCCGCCATCTGTCCCGTTTTGGGTACTTCGCCCGACTACGTGCCACTTAATGTGTCTGCTCGCTATCGTGTCGGATCTTTTTGTCTTCTGGAGGGAAATGCGACTGCCTGTATGAAACTGCCTACTATTTATTTTATTTTTTTATATTCTCTGGGAGAAAAGCCAGATTTCCATTCCGTAAATATTGAATAGCATACCGATACATGCCTAGCAATGGAAAATATTCCCTAATGGCCCCACTCACGCCCAAAACACAATTAGCTCGAGGAAATATTTGTAATTTGTACAAAATTTCACACCAATTGTAGTGATTGTGCGCAGCAACACCCCAACATATAGCGAGGTATAAAATTCCACGTTTTTTCGATTATTTTTCGATTAATGCTGAATTTAGGCAAAATCAGGGTGCGGATGGCCTGTAAGCCGGATTTTGTTCGGGCCTTGCGGCCTCTGATAACCATTCATCTGGGCCTGTTATTACTAACAGGCTCTTGCTGCCAACCCGGATCACTGGGCGGAAGAACCCGGCTTGCGCCGCGTGACCCCTATTTGGCGTTGCTCCTGGCGGGGCTTGCCGTGCCCTTGCTGTTACCAACAAGGCGGTGGGCTTTTACCCCACCGTTTCACCCTTACCCCATACGGGGCGGTCTATTTTCTGTGGCGCTTTCCCTTGGGTTACCCCAGCCGGCCATTAACCGGCGCCATTTCTTCCTGGAGTCCGGACTTTCCTCACACTTGTGCAGTCATCCAGCCATCCGCATGCGGACAGGTAAGAAATATTGCAGCGCCAGTCAACGGGCTAGTGAAAGTTGATCGTATATTTATCAAGAATTTTGTGGCGCACCACGTAAACTAGCCGTGTCGCGAAGACGACCAACGTCACCACGCCAAAACCGTACAGCATGAACGTCAAGGCTGGCAGAATCGTGAATTAGGCCTAGGCGCTGATAGGCTTAGTCAAGATTTCTAACATCATTTCCAGCTCAACAGAATCAGTCACACTGAAAACAACCGAAAGCCCCGGAAATACTCAATTACGTTCTAAAAGCACACCGTAACTTACCTTTACCAAGTATAAACAAATTTATTGCTTGAAAAGCGCTGTTGATATAACCTGATCCCAACTGCGAGTAAATCTCGCTATCCACATACCGTGGCTACGGCACACGGACGATCGAAAGTAACGAATTATGGCTTATACTCTGGATTGGGATTCTGCGAATCTCGACGGCGACAACAACCTAAACGATGGCAGCGAAGGCGTCACAGTTAAGGTGACAACACCAGATAATGGCGGTTGGGACTTCAATATTACCGACGACAATATCGGGCAAGGCACACTTGAAGCAACGCTTGTTAACGCGCCAAACAATGAAGAAGCATCAGTATTGATGAACTTTGAAGACGGTAATGGCAACGCCGAAGCTGTCCAAAATGTCAGCTTTGACCTTTACGATGTCGACAGTAAACTTTTTGGCCCTGGATATGATTGGGACGATATCGTAACAATCATTGCCCTAGATGCGAATGGAAATCAGGTTACGGTGAGCATCACCCACTCTGACGGCCAAATTGTATTTGGTAATACTGTTGAGGGCACAAATAACGACACCTCCAACGGCGCTACCGTTCATGTTGAAATTGCAGGTCCGATTGTCTCCTTGGAGATTGTGTTCACCGATGGCCCAGACCATAGTAATGCGGGGTGGATCGGGATTGGCGACATTACGTTCAATGAATTCGTATTTTGCTTTACTAAAGGCACCCAAATCACCACCAACCGTGGCGAAGTAGCCATTGAAGACCTGGTTGAGGGCGACATGGTGCGCACCCTTGATAACGGCATGCAGCCTATCCGCTGGATTGGCTCTACGAAGGTTTCGGCAAGTGGCAATATGGCACCCATTTTGTTTGCCGCTGGCAGCATTGGCAACACCCGTGATCTTCAGGTTTCACCCGCACACCGTGTGTTGCTTGAAGGTTGGAAAACCGAACTGCTATTTGGCGATGCCGAAATGCTGACGGCAGCTAAATCACTGGTCAACGGCAAAACGATCACCCAGCCTAAAGGTGGCCAAGTGGAATACTTCCACATCTTGTTTGACAAACATGAAATCATATTTTCCGATGGTGCCATGACCGAGAGCTTTCACCCCGGTGAAGCTGGACAAGGCGTCGCAAGCGATGCGGCGCGCGCTGAAATCTTTGCCTTGTTTCCGCATTTGGAAGATGGCCTTGAATCTTTCGGTCCTGCAGTACGCAGTGTGCTTAACACACACGAGGTTGCCTTGCTTAACGCTTGAATCAATCGATAATTATTAGTGAAAGGGCAGGAGTTATAAACTTCTGCCCTTTTGGCTTGATATGTTATGAATATGGTACCGTCAAAGATGGCTTGACTGACGCAATACCACGTATCAAAATTCCCCGGATTTACCTGTGTGGCCATCGACATGTAGCTATGTTGGCAATCACGGGAAAATATGCAGAATTCACCCTAAATTAAGCAACGGTGGACGTTATGATGATCGGTACATCATCGTCCCGATGAAGGACCCGGCTTTCATTTGACACTGTTCTCGAGCAAGGTCCTGACCATCTGCTATAGTGTAAATAAAGATCCGATATACTTTCATCAATCGGATTTTACCAAGTAAAAACAACATATTGATTAAAATAAAGTACTTGTGCTATTCTATATACAACTGTGGGCTAGCCCCACTATCCATATACCGTGGCTCTGGCACACGGACCTTTTTGACAGTAGTAATAATGGCAGATTTTAAGATTGACTGGAGCGCCTCCAATGTAGACGGCGCCAACTCACAAACCACCGGTGCGGGCACAGTTAACTATACCGTAACCACAGATGACGGTGGCATCGGGGAATTTCAGGTTAACGGACCAAATGCCGCAGTTAATAACGGATCTTTGGAGTCGTATACACCGACATCCGCAACGGTATCCGTCGTATTTGATCAGACCGTAGAAAACGTTACATTCGAAGTCTACGATCTAGACCAAGGTCCCGTTGGTAGTTTCAATTATGACGACCAAATAACAATCATTGCACTCGATTCGTTCGGCAATCAGGTTTCTATTTCCTATTCTGACCTAACCCACCACACTACGTCAGGCACCTTTAATGAAACCATTGAAGGCAATGCCACCGACGCTGATCCAACTTCAGCCATTACTGTAACAATTCCTGCTGGCATTGTATCCTTGAGCATTACGTTCTCGGATGGGAGCAGCCAAAATAATACCGGTTATATTGGTATCGGCGATATCGACTTTGATCTGTTTTGCTTTGTACGCGGCACAATGATCGAAACCAGCCGCGGCGAAATCGCTGTCGAAAACCTGACCGGTGGCGATATGGTCCGCACTCTGGATAACGGCATGCAGCCCATCCGGTGGATTGGCACAAAAACCGTTGCCGCCAAGGGCGACTTTGCACCAGTTCTACTGCGCAAAGGGGCTGTCGGCAATATTCGTGACTTGCTGGTTTCGCCAGCTCACCGGGTTATGGTCCAAGGCTGGAAAACCGAATTATTGTTCGGCAATGCCGAAATGCTAACCTCTGCAAAATCAATGGTAAACGGTGACACCATTATCCGCAAAGAAAGTGACGAGGTCGAATATTTTCACATCCTGTTTGACCAGCACGAAATTATTTTCTCGGAGGGCGCCATGACCGAAAGCTTCCATCCGGGCCAAGTCAGCACTGATGTCATGAGCAGCGAAGCGCGTGCGGAAATATTGACCCTGTTCCCTGAATTGGAAAGCAATCTGGCATCCTATGGCCCAGCAGCACGCAGTGTATTAGCCCCACATGAGGTTGCGATCCTGAATGCCTAAATAGTTAATATTTAGGATCGACAGATCTGGGCAGGGGGAACCTCCGCCCTTTTATTTTGAGCAGTGCAAATGTCCAAATTTGCACCGTCACGTTGACCAAAACCCCGTATTTTCGCGACAAATAGTTGAATTTCACGACACTTTTACTTAATTGGCGCGCATATATTTGATGTTCAGCGTTCTTTCTATTACTTCTTCTTAAGAATACCCCCCTACAACTAGTAAAACTTTTTAACGAGGCCATTATGTCAGATTATACTCTTGATTGGACGACCGCAAATGTTGACGGTACCAACGTGCTCAACAGCAGCGGCGAGGGCGGAAATGTCACCGCAACCGTTTCAACGCCAGCAAATGCAGGCAACCCGAATGCCGCAAATGCTGAATTTCACAATAACGAAACACATGAGGGTTTGTATTCATACTATCCCGATTCGAATGACTCCGCCGAATTTTCGGTGGCATTCAGCGAAGAAGTCTCAAATGTAACTTTTGATATCAAGGATATCGATCAAGGAAATTGGGATGATCATGTTGAAATTTTCGCATATGACGCGGCAGGAAATCGGCTAGACGTTTCCTTTTCGAACCTGGATGGACAAACAACAACAGCTTATACCATCGAAGGCAATAGCAGTATTAGCGGGTCAGGCACTTACGATGCCACACATATCACGGTAACCATCGAAGGCCCCGTCGCCAGTTTCACATTGGTATTCGGCGATGGCTCTGATCACTATCAAGCAGGTTGGATCTCTGTTACAGATATCAAATTTGATGAGGCCGAGCCGGTATGTTTTGCCCGCGGCACATTGATTGAAACCAAACACGGCGAAGTTGCCGTTGAGGATCTGGTTGCCGGTGACATGGTCCGCACTCTTGATAACTCGTATCAACCCATTCGCTGGATTGGATCGCGGACCACAAGTGGAATGGGACGTTTTGCACCGATTTTATTACGTAAAGGCACGGTTGGAAATACCCGGGATCTATACGTTTCTCCGGCGCATCGTGTTTTGGTGCAAGGCTGGCGCACGCAGGTTTTGTTTGGTCACTCAGAAATGCTTACCTCGGCGATCTCGCTGGTAAACGGCACATCCATCATCCAACAGAAATGCGATAGCGTTGACTACTTTCATATCTTGTTTGAAAAACATGAAGTGATTTTTTCCGATGGTGCCCCGACTGAAAGCTTTGACCCCAGTGCAACCAACGTTGATGCTATGGGCGCGGCCACGCGTGATGAAATCTATGCGTTATTTCCGGAACTGGAATTTGACGCGGCGTCTTTTGGCCCCGTCGCCAGAAACTGCATGACCTTACACGAGGCCGCAATTCTAAATATTTAGCTGTCTCGGGTTTTCCGACGGAAACCGGGTTGTGCAAACTTAAGGGCACAACCCAAAACACACCGTAAATGCTCCGCCTATTTCGGCGCTCCACGTTTCTTGCCGCGCATTGATACACCTGGGCTAGTGGCAGATGGCCGATGGCTGCGCACGCGTGGTCCGCGGCGCTCTGGCTCTGAGCGTTCAGAGTCAGCCTCACGTTTGATTCCCAATTGATCGCGCAAAATTTTAGGCCGGATTTCCTCAACCCCGCCGCGTTCCAGATCACCCAGTTGGAATGGTCCGTAAGAAACGCGGATCAATCGGTTCACGATCAAACCGACCTCCTCTAACGCCCGACGGATTTCACGGTTTTTGCCTTCGCGAATACCGATCGTCAACCAAACATTAGCGCCGCTTTGCTTGTCAAAATCCACCGACATCGGTTGAAACCGTTCGCCGTCAATCACCATACCTTCACGCAGAGGTTTAATCCGAGTATCGGAGGCGTTGCCATTGGCCCGCACCCGATATTTGCGCACCCACCCTGTCGAGGGCAGCTCTAACTTGCGTTTCAACTCGCCATCATTGGTCAGCAACAGCAAACCTTCAGATGTTAAATCCAGACGGCCAACGCTCATCACCCGTGGCAATTCCTCGGGTAGGCGGTCAAATATGGTCGCCCTGCCCTTTTCGTCGCGTGCTGACGTTACCAGCCCCGGGGGCTTATGATAGCGCCACATGCGCGCTGGTTCAGGGGCGCCCACCAGTTTACCGTCAACGGTAATCCGGTCGCTATCGGTCACGTTCAACGCGGGCGAGTCGATTTTCTTGCCGTTCACAGTGACGCGTCCAGCATTCACCATCCGCTCAACATCGCGGCGCGAGGCAATCCCCGCGCGCGCTAGTTTCTTGGCGATCCGCTCGCCGCTATATTGTTTTTCAGTCATAGCGCGGGCTTACACCGTTGGCGGCTATTTGGTCAACGCCTGCCAGCGTTTCTGATTCAACCCCATGATCACCAACCAAAAGGCAAAAGCCAGTTCGCCAATGGTCACAAGAACCAGCAACCCGATGTAAATGCTGGAAATTACTGCGCTTTCGGTAAATGTCAGCCAATACAGCGCCTGAATAAGATAGCCAAACGCGCCGATAAACATTGCCCAGCCCAGAGTTTTTGGGAAAAGGCCGGATTTTGCGACCATATATCCGAGCGCCAACAGATGAATCGCAAAGAACAGCTGCCAGATATAAACGCCCATCTGATGAACCTCCAGAAACATCATCACGGTATCCGCGGCCTCGGGCGATTCTTGCAGCACGACAATCGGCATGATGTTCAGCAACAGATTGACCGCCATTACAATAACCATGCCCATTCGCGACAGGGCCGCAATCATCGACAAAGTGGCGCTAATGGGTCGGAGCATCACATACAGCATCGCGGTCAGGAAGACTTCAAGCCACAGAACGACAATATCGCCAAAAATGCCCATCTTATACAGCGACAGGTTTTCCATCAAATTGCTTGCGGTCAGGGCCGCGTCTGTCCAGTCAATGATGACCGACGGAACATAGCCGATGCTAAAGGCGCCAAAAATAGCGATAAGCAGATAAAGTGCTCCAGCGATGCGGGCGAAAGATTTGGATCTGATTTCCATGGGTCGAAGAGTCATGATTTGTCCTTTCATAAGACAAGTGTTGAGAATCCCCATGCGACTTCGCAAAGGGTGCAGGTTTAGATTTCAGGTGGTTTAGATGGCTGCGCGCAGTGGTGTTTCGTGGATCAGGCTCAGCACAACGCTGCCTTTTTTATGGCCGGAATCAACCAGCGCATGGGCTTTGACGAATTGCTCAAACGGAAAGGCGCGATCCACAAGTGGCGTAAATTTACCTTCAATGGCGAGGTCAGCCAGAAATTTCAAATCCTCAGCCCGTTCCGCAGCAACGCCGCCAATCAGTTTTTTACCGCTGCGTTTGCTCAAGAAAGCAGAGCGCAGCATGTCGGGCAGATCGCCCATAATCAGCAGCATTCGGCCAGTATCGGTCAACGAGCCTTTGGTCTGTTTCCATGTCAGCGGCCCGGTGGTTTTGACAATCATGTCATAACGTTTGCCGTTTTTGGTGAAATCCTCATCGATGTAATCAATCACATGATCCGCCCCGAGTGATCGCACCAGTTCAAGGTTACCTGTGCTGCAAACACCGGTGACCTCAGCGCCAAAATGCTTGGCTAGTTGCACCGCAGCGGACCCTACAGCGCCCGAAGCCCCGATGATCAACACCGATTCACCAGCTTTGATGCCACCTTTGTTGCGCAAGAAATCAAGCGCTGTGCTGCCGCCAAACGGGATCGCCGCCGCTTGCTCAAAGCTCAGGTTGTGCGGTTTCAGCAAAATTTTCCCGTCCTCGGGCATGGTGCGATATTCGGCATGAGACCCGAACCCAACCCCCGGAAAAGCAAACACTTCGTCCCCGAGCTTGAACTTGGTGACATCGAGCCCAACCGCAGCAATAACGCCGGACAGCTCGGTGCCAAGTACCTGTTTGCGAGGCCCAAATACCCCGAAGACCAACCGCGCTGCCCAGCCCATGCCCCGCGGCACTGTCAGGCTGCGCGCCCGCCAGTCACCGGTGCTAATCGTGGCAGCAAAGGTTTTCACCAATACTTCGTTGGCCTTTGGCGTGGGCATCGGCACGTCGCTGATTTCCAGAACTTCTGGCCCGCCATATCGTTTGTAAGTAATCGCTTTCATCGTTTTCATCCTAATTCATTTCATTGGCCAAGTCATACCCAGCCCTCCTCATATTAGGAATTGACGAAATCCGTTGGTTTGGTATGCATATCTGTATGGATTGGAGATCGATAAAATTTGACTGGAACCGCGCAAGGGCGTTTCTTGTGACGGCTGAGGAAGGCTCGCTTTCGGCGGCAGCCCGCGCACTTGGCATGACCCAGCCCACCTTGGGCCGTCAGGTTGATGCGTTAGAACAGGAACTTGAAGTTGTGCTGTTTGAACGGCTTGGTCGAGGCATGTCCCTGACGCCTAGCGGCATGGAGCTGTTGGAACACGTGCGCGCCATGGGGGACGCCGCCAACCGCGTTTCCCTGTCGGCAACCGGCCAGTCGCAATCAATTGAAGGGAAAATATGCATCGCGGCAAGCGAGGCATACGCCACCCACCTATTGCCTGATATCATTAAAAAATTGCGGATAATGGAACCCAAGATCGAGATTGAGATCGTCGCGTCCAACAGCCCCAGCGACTTGCGTCGGCGCGAGGCAGACATCGCCATCCGCAATTTCCGTCCGACCGAACCTGACCTGATCGCCAAGAAAATACGGGATGTTCCGGCAGTGCTTTACGCCACGCCGGAATATATAAATTCCATCGGCAATCCCAAGGTCCCGTATGATTTACGCAACGCCGATTTCATCAATATCGACACCGGTTTTGGCTACATGGAGGCCCTGAACGCCATGGGTATGTCCCTGACACCCGCCAATTTTCCGATCCACATCACCAATTTCTCAGCGATGTGGGCATTTGTGAAAAACGGCCTAGGAATCGGTATTCTGGATGCCAGTATTGGCAACAAGGAACCATTGGTAAAACCCGTGCTACCGGACTTTGAGCCACTGATGTTTCCGATCTGGCTGGTCGCGCATCGTGAATTGACCACCAGCAGGCGCATTCGGATCGTGTTTGACCTGCTGGCGAAAGAACTGGCTATCTAGCTTCGACGTATAGGCCCACAGCTTCGTTCATAAGGATCAAGGCTTGTTCCAGCTGGTCAACAACGATCAATCGATCTGCATCTGAAATTTGCGCACCCATTGATGCACGGGTCAACACCTCAAACGGCGCGCTCCATGCGGACTCAACCTCCCGCAATTTGTTCAGCACAAATTCATTTGGCGGGGCAGATATCATGCCTGGCATTCCATCAATCAAAGCTGCCAACGTGTTAGAAAACATCATGATTGTTTCAGCCAGATTTTTGGTATTTGCCTCGACGTAAATCCCGGCTTCGATCAGGCAGAACTCCGCTCCGGCTCTCTGGCTCAGCATGCGTTGGCGGGCTGCCATATTAAAAGTGTTGGTTTGGATTTGCGGAACATCTGGCAGCACGCTGCTGTAATTCCCGACGATATGCGAGACTGTTTCTTCCATTCTGCGCAACAGCACCCGACCACCCGCAGCAACTTCAGTAACAGTTTCCTGATCACCGGTGCCGCTTTCAAGTATGGATGCAACAAAGGGCAAATAGATATCCCACCGCCGGCGAACCTGAAGCAAATTGCGCTGCACCGTTAAGTCACGTTCTGGTTGAGAAATTCCAAGATCCGGATCGCCGTGCAGAAGCGCCAAATGGCTGCGTGCAAAAAGGTCAGATGCCGAGGCCAGCATCTCCAGATGCGCCTCCGTATTCACCCCTAGATGGACAAAACATGCGGCTTTCGACATGCGCTGCATAAGCATCCGCTGACGGCCCGCGATGTTAATGCGTATGGCTGCCTCGCGCACGTTTTCGATTTGTGCTGCTGCAGAACTGGATGTCTGAAAAGGAAGGGCGAAAGAAAGCGCAACAATAATTGTTGCGACTACACGTTTGGACCGAGACATTTACTATACTCCTAAATAAAACGACTCATTACTAGTTACAAAGCAACCTATTAGTCGATTATTTATAAAATACAAATGAATTTGTAATTAACTTTCAAAAGGGTCAACTGGCTCCCAGTCATCGTCCATTTCATCAGGATCAATCGGCACCAAAAACTCATTGATCTCGTCGGTTAGATCAATCTGCTTAACGTCAGCAATTTCGGCCCCGGGGAAGGCTTTTAACGCAGCTATTACCAAGCCATGTTCCTTCGCTTGCTCATGAAGCCCCATGACATGTTCGGTATTTTTTTCAGCGATCGTTTGCCCACCGCCCGATTGCACAACCGAGACTCCCCAACGGGTTCCGGTCCAATTTAGCAAGCGTGCCGCCAATCGGCTGGCCAGCTGTGATGGCGCATCGTCGGTTGGCTGAAACTCAATTCGGCCGGGCGCATAGCTTACCAGCCGCATGTATCTTTCAACATCGACCTGCAATTGCATATCGCGCCGCGTTTTGATCAGGGCCACCACATCGTCAAACGACCCATACTGCTGCAAAGTATCTGGTGCTGCTGCTGGCGCGGCCATTGCGCCGCCTTGCGATACCAAACGGGCCTGTGGTCCGCCAGAATTGCCTTGCGGCGTTTGCTGTGGGGCCGGCGCGGCTGGCGGCGTCGAATTTTGTAACTTGCGCACCAATTCCTCGGGGCTTGGTAAATCGGCGATATGCGTCAACCGAATAATCGCCATTTCTGCCGCCATCATCGCGTTTGGTGCAGCTGAAACTTCTTCCAATGCCTTCAGCAACATTTGCCACATCCGCGTCAATGCCCGCATCGGCAGCCCGGCCATCACCTTGCCGCGTTCACGTTCATCCGGTGATATGGTGGGGTCATCCGCCGCCTCAGGTGAGATTTTCACCACGCTGATCCAGTGGGTCACCTCCGCCAGATCACGCAGCACCATCAATGGGTCCGCGCCCTCTGCGTACTGTTCGGAAAGTTCCGACAATGCGGCCGCCGCGTCGCCCTTCATTATCAAGTCAAACAGGTCTAACACGCGGCCTCTGTCCGCAAGGCCCAACATGGTGCGCACTTGGTCAGCCGAAATCTCGTCACCACTATGCGCCATCGCCTGATCGAGCAAAGAAATCGCATCCCGCGCCGACCCTTCTGATGCGCGAATAATAAGCGCCAAAGCATCGCTAGAAATTTTGGCGCCTTCTTTTCCGGCAATGTTTTTTAAGTATTCGTCCATCACCTCGGGTTCAATCCGCCGCAGGTCAAACCGCTGACAGCGCGACAGCACCGTCACCGGTACTTTACGAATCTCTGTGGTAGCAAAAATGAATTTCACATGCTCGGGTGGTTCCTCCAGCGTTTTCAGCAACGCATTAAACGCCGAGGTCGACAGCATGTGCACTTCATCGATGATATAGACTTTATAACGCGCCGAAGCCGCTCGATATTGCACTGAATCGATAATTTCGCGAATATCGGCAACGCCGGTCCGCGACGCCGCATCCATTTCCAGCACATCGACATGACGCCCCTCAGCGATCGAGATACAGGCATCACATTGCCCACAGGGTTCGATCGTCGGCCCACCTGTCCCGTCCGGCCCGGTGCAATTCAATCCCTTGGCAATGATCCGCGCAGTGGTTGTTTTACCGGTGCCGCGAATACCGGTCATAATAAACGCATGCGCGATCCGGTCGGATTCAAAAGCGTTTTTCAAGGTGCGTATCATCGCGTCCTGACCATAAAGGTCAGCGAAGGTCTCTGGGCGGTATTTGCGCGCCAAGACCTGATAGGCGCTGGGTTTAGTGGCAGAGTCGGTCATCGGTTTTCATCCAATTTATGCATAGGGTCAGTTTAAGAGACACGCCCCAAAATCTCAACAATCTTCTCACCTCTGAAACCTTATACCTTTGGTTATAGAGCGACTAACTTAGGTTATAGAACGGGCTAACCAAGCATTCCGTTGCCTTCACAAATTCTAAACCTTGGTTATGCTTTTGTTAACAGTATCGCCCGATTGAAATTCCAAAGTTTTGCAAGACTGTTTCAAAGGGCATTTTCCAGTAAATTTTCTGGAGCAAAAAATAGGATAAGAAAAAATGGCTTTAACACAAACAACCTGGATCGGTCAGGGATCGAACGCAAATCATAATTCAAGCACCCTTGAAATAAATGATGCGGTTGTAACATCTTTTGATTTTGACACAGCTGAGACTTTCCTCGGCGATTTGCCCGGCACGGCATTTGATGAAAGTGCAGATGACACCGTTACCTATACACTGGATGGCATTGTTTACACGGACGTATCGTTTGATATCGTTAACGAAGGGTTTGCGAATTCAGGCAACGGCGGATCAGGTGGGTCATTACACGCTTATATCGAGATTACGATCACATCCGGTGCTGATGCCGGATCGTCGTACGTTATTGTTACCGATGGCTCCGACCCAAGCCCGAATGGTGGCAATGTACCGGCCGGTTTGTTCAAAAAGGGAAACCACACAGCAACAACCGACGGAGACCTGGTCGCGTTTTGTTTTGTTAGCGGAACAATGATCAGTTGCGCTACCGGGCAGGTTGCCGTCGAGAATTTGAATACTGGCGACACCGTTGCAACGATAAGCAGTGGTGACCAGAAAATCCGCTGGATCGGCAAGACAGTGGTTTTAGCAAACAAACCCAATCAGCACCTTCTTCCAATCCGCATTAAGGCAGGCGCACTTGGCGACAATACGCCATCAGCTGACCTGCTGGTTTCACCGGCGCATCGCATGCTGTTCTCCGGTTGGCGGGCAGAGCTGTTGTTTGGCCAACCAGAAGTGTTGGTTTCAGCCAAGTCGCTGGTTAACGACAGCACCATTACCGTTGCCCGCGATCTAAAAGATTTTACCTACTTTCATATCATGTTCGACAAGCACGAGATTGTGCTGTCAAACGGTGCGGCAAGTGAAAGCTTCCACCCTAATCAGGATGCATTCGGGGTAATGGATACCGCTACGCGCGACGAAATCCTTGAGCTGTTCCCAGAGCTAGCCAACGGCAACGGCAACGGCGCTAAGATGGTCGCCGTTCGGCCGATGTTGTCTGACGCTGAGGCAATGTTGCTAAGCTAACGAATTTTGGTCGCTGTTCCGTCAAGAATACAGCACCAACAAGAAAGCGCCCTGCAATTTACTTTGCAGGGCGCTTTTTGGTTTTCTGTTAGTAAAAGTCGCCCTTTTTCACCTTCAGCCGCGCCTTGCCGGCAGAATATTTCTTTGTAAGCTTGCGAAACCTTTCTTTGGTTTCATGGGTCGACTCCGAATTTTTCAAATCTTCGCGTTGCAATTTCTGCCACCGGTTCAACCGGTTTGCATCCAGCTCCCCACTTGCGATTGCAGTCTGAACAGCGCAATCCGGCTCTGACGCGTGGGCACAGTCATTGAACTTGCACTGTTTTCCAAGAGCAATAATATCGTCAAAAACCGCATCTACACCGTCGGCCACGTCGTAAAGCCGCAGCGCCCGCATGCCAGGCGTATCGATCAACCAACCGCCTGAAATCATTTGATACATCGACCGAGAGGTGGTGGTATGACGCCCCCGAGCATCATCCTCGCGAATATCCTGTGTCAGAATATCCGCGCCGGTCAGCGCAATCGCCAACGTTGACTTCCCGACGCCCGACGACCCGACAAGCGCCACGGTCTGCCCTTCGCCGCACCACTCGGCAAGCTCAACTTGCACGTTGGTTGAGGTCGCGTTAATTGCGACCACCGAATGCCCCGGCATTTCACGGGCAGAATCCGACAGGTATTTGGCAGGATCATCGCAAAGATCAGCCTTGGTCAGCACCAAAACCGGTTCGACCTCAGCCTGATATGCCAGCGCCAAATAACGTTCCAACCTTGCTGGTTTAAAATCTGCATTACACGACGAAACGATAAAAAGCGTGTCGATATTTGCGGCAATAAGCTGGGAAACATAGTCTTTCCCTGCCGCGCGTCGTTTGATCTCGCTTTTGCGGTCCAGTACTCGCATCGGTGATTTGGTTTCGTTATCAATCAGCAACCAATCGCCAACGGTGATCCCCTGCTCCGCCAAAATGCCTGTCACAGGCACCCGTTGCAAACCACCGGTCCCAAGCGCATCCAAGGTGGCGCGCTGCACAGCTGTGACCCGCAAAGGGGTGGTTTTCGCGCATTCCTCGGTGGAAAGTTGAGATTGATAGAATTGTCCCCAGCCAAGCGCCGACAACGTATAGTTTTGATTAGTCATTATTTTTCAAGCCTCGATAAACATCAAACAGCCCCGCCGCGAGGTGCTTAGGGGTGGATTTCATCGGAATCGCGCAAATGTCCGTGCTAAACGGCGAAACAGCGCGCCCGGAGGGATTTTGACACAATCATAATTTTCCTCCTGTTTCAGCTTCATAGGTGAGAGGCTGGACAACGACCCAAACGGGACTCGTTATGGCTGCTTCCTTCCGGATCTGACCAGGTTGGCGAGGCGTCCGCCCGCGCCAACCTCTCACTGTCTATATATGTCGCCAAAAGCGGGGGGTCAATGGGGGCAAGGCCCAACATTTCCAATTGAAGACCAGCACGTTTTACGGCAAAGTCTGCCGACAATCACGGAGAGACCATGCGCGACATCGACACAATAACTTTTGCAGGCGGCACACTGGATCGGGCCGCGCATATTCGCGGTGATGCCGACGCGCTAGCCGATTTTCTGACGGCTGCCACCAGTAAAGCCCTATTGTTATGGCGTGGCAAGTTGTTGACCGATGTGTCTAACGGGGCCGCGTTGGTCTGGCTGCCGATGGGTGCAAAAGTGATCAATCATGCCGTGGAAGCACCAATTTTCTTGGGCTTGCAAAACGGCGCAGCGCGGTTTGCTTATGACATTTCCGATTGGGCCCCCGAGGGGCTGGAAACTGACGCGCCATCTGGTCTTTTTGATGACAGCCAAATTCAACACCCTGACCTGCCTGACACCCAAAAATTTACGGACGTACGGGCGATCATGGGCGATTTATCGCACGCTGACGCAGGCGACGCGGCCACGGTCAAAGGCATTTTTGAATGGCACAAATCTCATAAGTTCTGCGCCAACTGTGGTGCTGCATCTGAGGTCTCAAAAGCTGGCTGGCAACGGCATTGCCCCGACTGCCAACGACAACATTTTCCGCGCACTGATCCGGTGGTGATCATGCTGATAACCCACGGAAATGACGTGCTTTTGGGGCGTTCACCGATGTGGCCCGATGGCATGTATTCCCTGCTGGCGGGCTTCATGGAACCCGGCGAAACCATCAGTGAAGCGGTGCGCCGCGAGGTGTTTGAGGAAAGCGCCATCAAGGTTGGTGCTGTCAACTATTTGCTAGACCAACCCTGGCCCTTCCCGTCATCCCTGATGATCGGTTGCCGTGGCGAAGCCCTGACACGCGATATTACGATTGATCCGGTTGAAATGGACGATGTTCTGTGGATTAGCCGTGAAGACGTGATGGCTAGCATGGATGGGCAAAACCCTGATTTACGCCCTGCCAGAAAAGGATCCATCGCGCGGTTCTTGCTGGAACGCTGGCTAACAGATACACTAGATTAACCATTTTACTTTAGAGACTATATAATGAAATTTGAATATACATCGACAATCAATGTCCCAATTGAATTTGCCTATGCCCGCGCCACGGATTTCGACAAGTTCGAACAAGAAGGCTTTGGTAATATTGATAAATTCGAACCAACCGGCGACATACGTGCGCCAGAAATTGGTGCGAAGTGGAAAGTGCGGGCTGAATTTCAGGGCCGACAACGACGGTTTTCGCTAGCCTTGCGCGAATTATCTGAGAATGAGGCCGTGGTTTTTGGCAATGGCACCGACAAGTTTGACGTCGAAGCTCGATTCAATTTTGTTAAAGTTGACGATGAGAATACCGATTTTCTGTTTGAAATCAACTCAAGCGCCAAAACCATTACGGGCCGATTAATCATGCAAACCCTGCAACTGGCGCGCAGCCGGATTGAACGTAAACTCGCCGTAGATTTTGACGCAATGCGCGACCGGATGGAAGCCGACTATCGCGGCGAATAGCCGAT
>JAESRG010000050.1 GCA_016764785.1 Paracoccaceae bacterium | reverse complement strand
ATGACGACAACCTGACCTTTACCGGCCCAGCGCGGGTTTTTGAAAGTCAGGACAGCGCCGTTAGCGCCATTTTGACCGGAAAAGTTAACGCAGGTGACGTGGTCATTATCACGTTTGAAGGGCCACAGGGCGGGCCGGGCATGCAGGAAATGCTGTATCCGACCAGCTATCTAAAATCCAAAGGCTTGGGAAAAAAATGCGCGTTGCTGACCGATGGTCGGTTCTCGGGTGGCACGTCTGGTCTATCAATTGGCCATGTTTCGCCCGAAGCTGCCGAGGGCGGCTTAATCGGGCTGGTGCGTACTGGCGACGTGATCGAGATCGACATTCCGGGTCGGACAATCAATTTGGCCGTGACTGAGGATGTGCTGGCTGAACGCCGTGAAGCCATGGGCGACCTGCCGTGGAAACCAACCGAGAAACGCACAAGGCGTGTATCAACTGCGCTAAAAGCTTATGCAGCTTTTGCCAGCTCAGCAGCACTGGGCGCGGTACGTATATTGCCGGATTAATGCAGCGACACATGTTAGGTTGGCTCGGATAACCGGCCAGAAATCATGGATTTACACGCGCTTTCAACGGCTGTTTTGACGGCGGTCTCGTCTTGCAGCCCCAGCCCCTGATTGATGAGATTCGACAATCCGTGCACCGTCCCCCAAAGCAATAGCGGAAAGCTGTCGTCGCTGTTTTTGGATCGCCCATTTGCGATCAGAACCCGCCCCCACGCGGCGTGCAGAATTTCCGCAGGGTTTTTGCCGTTCGGCGATTTCCCTTCGACATCTGCCATGCAATTCTTGGCCGCCAAAGCAAACATCATATCAAAAATATGCGGATTGGCGCGCGCAAAAAACACATAGGCGACTCCGATAGCAAGTAGTGCATCATGCGGATTTTGCGTCGGAACTTTACTCTCGGCAAGTTCCATTTGCGTGGCGAGTCTGGCAAACGCGGTGCGCGCGATTTCCAGCAGGATATCGTTTTTTGATTTGAAATGCCGATAAACCGCTGAGGCATCCACCCCAATCTGACGCGCACATGCCCTGAGGCTTAGCGCATCTGCACCGTCTTCTTGAACTATTTTGCTGGCCCGCACAACGATTGCGTTGCGCAGGTCTCCGTGATGATACGGGGCAGGTTTTTTCTTCATATCAACAGTGTTGACATAGCGCTTTGTCAATGTCAACACTGTTGATATTGGAGAACGACATGAAAAGAAGAATCAAAATACTGACGGCCGCACTGGCAATTGTCGGGCTGGCGAGCGCCGCTACCATCTGGAAAATTACGCCCGGTGGTATGGCCGTCTTTCACTCAGGCATTCTGGAGGTGCGCACTTTCTCGGTTCCGTATAACGATACCCACCTGATTTTGTTCGATGGCAAAGCCTTGTTGATCGATACCGGCCTGATGGACGACGCCGTGGCGCTGGATAACGCCATCCGGTAATCGGGGTTTGAACCCCCGAAATTTCCGCGATTATCCTAACCCACGGCCATGCAGATCATGCCGGCGGCGCGCTTTATTTTCCACAAAAATACGGCATTCCAATCATTGCCGGAGCCGGAGATCAGACATTGCTGGCTACAGGGGCGCAAGACCAACTATGTGCCACTGATTTTATGGCCCGGATGCGCATAAACAGTGACCAAGCCCTTACTTTTCCACCAATTACCCCCGACATTCTGGTTTCCGACCCGATTGATTTAGGCGCGGATTTTGGAATACCGGCCGTCGTAACCCCGTTGCCAAGCCACACTGAGGGATCGCTGATTATCACCATTGGCGATCTGGCTTTTGTCGGGGATTTGTTTCGCGGGTCAATGATTTCAAGCCGGGCGGTGCGGCATTTTTATATCTGCGACTTGGTGGGAAACCAGCAAGATATGCAGGTATTGTTACCCAAGATCGCACCGGATGCCGAGACATTTTTTCCCGGACATTTTTCAAATGTCGGGCGGGCCCAAGTCGTTGATCTGGCCAATGTGACGCCGAACTGAATCTTTCCGGCAATTGGATGACCGGTATTGCGTTCAGCAAAATCACGCTCATTTTCAGGATATCGATGATATTTACACTCGCTCGACCTTTCGCGGCTGAATAAACATCTTTAGGTTGGTCAAAAAAATACAGGTCATTTTATGAAAATCATTACCGCAGTTCTTGCAGCTTTTATTCTGCTTTTGCCCGCACTTCCGACAATCGCCCAAGATACCCCGCAGGTCACTGCCGTGCAGACCCGCGCATTTGATGTTTGGGTTGCGGCCTTTCGACCGCGCGCGTTGTCAGCGGGTATCTCTGCAAACACCTTTGATCGGGCTTTTCGCGGTGTTGCCTTGAACCCGCGCGTTATCCAGCACGACCAGTATCAACCCGAATTCAACAAACCGATCTGGGAGTATCTGGATACATCGGTTGCCGACAGCCGTGTCACCAACGGACGGCAGAACCTCCGCGCTAAGCGCAACCTATTGCGCCGGATCGAACGGCAGTATGGCGTTCAGGCCGAAGTTTTGACCGCCATTTGGGGCATTGAAAGCAACTATGGCCAAAATCGCGGCAGTTTTAGCGTGATTGAGGCCCTTGCAACGCTGGCCTTTGATGGCCGTCGTCGCCGTTATGGTGAGGGGCAGTTGATCGCTGCACTGCACGTTTTGCAAAATGGTGACACAACAGCGGCCCGCATGATGGGGTCATGGGCCGGAGCAATGGGCCACACACAGTTTATTCCGACCAGCTATCAGGCCTATGCTGTTGATTGGACAGGCAATGGTCGGCGCGACATCTGGGCCGAAAACCCTGCTGATGCGCTGGCCTCAGCCGCGAATTATCTGAATGAGCATGGCTGGCATAGCGGCGACCCTTGGGGCGTTGAAATCGTGCTGCCCGACGGGTTCGATTATGCGTTGGTAGATGTGAAAAACAAACAACCCGTGTCTTATTGGAACCGTCTTGGCGTGCGCACCGCGCAAGGTGGTCGGCTGCCCAATCACGGCGCGGCAGCATTATTACTGCCAGCTGGTGGCGACGACCCAGTCTTTGCGATTTACCATAACTTCAACGTTATCCTGCGTTATAATAACGCTGTTTCGTACGCCCTATCGATCGGTCATCTGTCTGATCGTATCGCTGGCGGCACGCCGTTTGTGACCCCGTGGTCCCGCAACAGTTTTTCACTAACCCAAACGCAAATCGCTGAATTACAAACCCTTTTGACCAGCAAAGGTTTTTCGACCAACGGGGTTGATGGCGTTGCGGGCGCAAATACACGGTCAGCTATTATTGCGTATCAACGCAGTGCTGGCCTGACGGCTGACGGCTTTGCCTCAACGGCCCTGCTAGAGGCATTGCGTTAATGTGAGGCTTGGTCCATCCGGTCAAGCAACGACCGTCCGCCATCTACCGCCAACACTTGCCCAGTGATAAAACCGGCGGCAGGGGACGCCAGAAACAACACGGCTTCTGCGGCTTCAGATGCCTCGCCGATCCGGCCAAGCGGGGTGGCGGCGATCACCCGATCACGCAACGTGTCATCATTATTTAGGGCAGACAGCAAACTGCCGCTCATGATGCTGCCCAGTGCCACTGCGTTCACACGAATGCCTTGCGCCCCAAACGACACCGCCAATGAGCGCGTCAACTGGTTTAATGCTGCACTGGCTACCGAAAACGATACCAGATTTCGTTGAGTCTGCACCGCCGCAATCGAGGTAATATTGATAATCGCCCCTCCTGAATCGCCGTCGGATTTACCCGCCTGATGCACCATCCGCCGCGCCACAGCTTGACACAGACGCATGTTCACCGTGACGTTCTGGTGCATCATCTGGTCAAAACAATCGTCTTTGGTTTCCAATGGATCGCCGGTCATGACCTGACGGCTGGCATTCACTAAAATATCAACGCGATCAAACGCATCAATAGTTGCTGCCAGCAGGTTATTAACGGTTAGTTTCTCACGAAGATCACCAGAAAATGCCTCAGCATTACCCTTTTCATCGGCCAGCAGTTTGACCTCGGCGGCCAGCTTTTCCTCGTTCATATCGGCCAGCAATACATTGGCCCCAGCTTCAACAAAACGGCGCGCAATCGCTAGACCAACGCCATTGGCAGCACCGGTTACGATCACAGATTTACCAGCAATAGAACCTATCATAACAGCCTCATGATTCTTTAATTTTCAACGTGAAGTTAACGCAGTGGTCAGCGTTTTCCGAGGAAAACCAGCGCAACATTATTGTTTTCTGGGGCGCGATGCGTCAAAAACCTTAAACTGGCCGTCTTGAAACACCGGTGTCCACTGACGAAAATACTGTTCCAGTGTGGCTTCATAGGGCAATTGACGGTTGGCAACCATCAAGAATCGGCCCCCGGATTTCAGCATTTCTGCCGCCGCTTTGATAAAGGCCCGACCAAGGTCAGGGTCAGCCGCGCGGCCCACATGGAACGGCGGATTCGACACCACAAAGTCAAACGGTTCGCGCGTTTTTGGCAGGGTTGTAACATCAACCCAATGGAACATGGCCCGCGGATCGTCGGTGTTTTTCCGCGCAGCTTCTAGCGCATAAAAATCGGCCTCGAACAGTTCCAACGCGGTAATATCTTGCGACAATACTTGTGCCGCCAACCACCCCCAGCCAGAACCAAGATCTGCGCCGCGGCCCTTTAGGCCAGATAAATGTTCAGCCAAACGTTGACTGCCAGCATCAACTTTTTCAGCCGAAAACATCCCCGCAGCCGTCACAAAACCCGCTTTGTTTTTCGACGGTTCAGCAGCTTTTTCCCATGCTTCGGGCAATGAACCCTCAAACCAAAATACTTTACCGTGCGATTTTGATAACACACCGGCGATCTCGGTTTCTTTGCGGACCTGCCGCAAAGTACTTTCGATTCCGTCGGTTTTAGCGCCATTCACCAGCACCATTCCGCTGGTCATCCGCGCAGCCCGCGCGATATTGCCGAGGTTCTCAACCTTGCTGCGCGTAAGGTTCACGATCGTTAGATCAAACGTACCTGTCGCGCGCGGCACAACCGAGTATCCAGCGCCCGCAAGCGCGTCATGCATTGGCTTAAAGCCTTGTTCAAGCACCAGCCCGTCGCTGGGCAGATCGTTCAGCCCAAAGGTATCAACAGGCCGGATTACCAGCATGTTTTGCGCAGGCAGCGCCAAAAGCCCTTGGTCAAAGGGCAGCAAAAACCGGGGGTCGTTCGCCATGTTTATTCTTTTTCCATTGTGCATTGCAGCGGATGCTGGTTGCGCTGCGCGTAGTCCATTACTTGGGTGACTTTGGTTTCAGCGATTTCGTGCGAGAAAACGCCGACAACCGCCAGCCCTTTCATGTGCACGGTCAGCATAATGCCGTTCGCCGCGTCCAGACCAAGCCCAAAAAACCGCTCAAGGATATGCACCACGAATTCCATCGGGGTGTAATCGTCGTTCATCAGCATAACCTTATACAAAGGCGGCCGCTTGGTTTCCTCAGATGGGCGCGTAATAACACTGGTATCATCGTCATACCCGTTATCGTCGCTCATACTTGTCGGTATCTTATTTTTCGTCATGGCTGAATCCAGCATAGGGAAGCAAGGCTTCCTATATATTCTATCATCACGCAATAAAAAAGGGGGCAGCTGCCCCCTTTTCAAATTCTTCATTTCTGCGTGATTATGCAGTGTATGCTTTAGCCGCGTCAGTCGCAGCAGTTACACGTGCAGTAACCGGAGCAGATGCCTCTTTAGCAGCAGCAGTCATTGATTCGTTGAATTTTGCAGCCTGAGCCATGAAACCTTCAAGAGCAGATGTTGCGAAAGCAGTCTGTTTTTCAAAGAATTCAGTTACCGATGTCGATGCAGCCATGTCTTTAACAGCAGCAGATGTATCGTCGAAAGATTTTTTCGCGAATGCAGTCAATTCAGCGTTGAAACCTTCAGCAGCTTTGCTGGCGATTTCGCTGGATTTAGTCAGCGCGTCCATTGTTTCTTGGCCGAAAGCGGATGCATCTTCAAAGCCTTTGCCGAATTTTTCGGTTTGAGCTGTTACGGTTTTCTGTGCATCTGCAACAAAATCTTCTGCTGTTTTAGTTACGGTCTTCTTGGCGGTTGTTTTCGTAGTCATTATAATTCTCCTGATAAATGTTATCTTCCTGAAACCTGATATAGGAGCGATGCTGCACTGCGTCAAGAGTATTTTGTGCGTTGCAACATAAATTTCACATTTCTGTAAACTGTAACATTAGCAACACAGTGGTTGGCGCTGTAAATAAACTGTTTTCCTTACGTACATCCCGTGTTAGGCTTTAAGGAATAATAATGTGGCACCAAAAAATTGGGCCATGAGGCAGCATATATTCGGCGAGCAGACTCCGATGATCAAATCATTCTACCGTGGGCTTTTGCTTGCGTTCCTAATTGTATTCAACGGGGCTATTGCGCAAGCCAGCCCGGGCTATGCGGCATTCGTGATGGATGCCCGCACCGGAGAGGTGCTGCATTCGCGCAACGCCGACCAACGGTTGCACCCCGCATCACTAACCAAAATGATGACGCTATATATCGTCTTTACCGAGATTGAGGCCGGCCGCATGTCACTGGACCAGATGGTGACGATTTCAAGAAACGCCGCGGCAGAACCGCCGTCAAAACTAGGTGTTCGTGCCGGCTCAACGATCAGCTTGCGAAACCTTATTCGTGCCGCTGCCGTGCGGTCAGCCAATGATGCAGCGACAGCACTTGGCGAAGCCGTTTCAGGGTCTGAGGCCGCGTTTGCCCGTTACATGACCGAAACCGCCCGAAAAATGGGCATGAATAATACCCATTTTCTTAATGCACATGGATTGACTGCCGTCGGGCATTACTCAACCGCGCGTGATATGTCGCTGCTTGGCCAGCGGCTTTTGTATGATCATCCTGAATATTACAACCTATTCAGCCGCATCTCTACCAATGTTGCCGGCCGCACGCTGTATCATACCAACCGACGGTTTTTGGGCGCTTATCGGGGCGCGGATGGTATCAAAACCGGCTTTACCAATGCCGCAGGCTATAACCTTACCGCGTCAGCACGGCGTGGGCAGGAACGCATTATTGTCACCATGTTTGGCGGCACATCCACAGCACAGCGCAATGCGCGTGTTACCGAATTGATGAATATGGGCTTTGAACGCGCCCCAACGCGCGCCACAGTGGTATCATTGCCACGGATATACTTGAATGGCGGCACTCAGGTGGCCACGGCACCGGTTTCCGGCCTTGTCACAACGGCAGTGCGCCCCGCCCATCGCGATGCACCCATTGCGGTTTCGATGGCGAGAAATTATGATCAGGAAATGCAGTCTGCCGCGATTGCTGCCGCGATTGCCGCCGCCACAGTTGGCACGCCGATCAGCCCCGGCCCGATGTTCGTGCGCCCGCCTGAACGCGATATTGTACGTGCCCCGGTTCGCCGACCCGAGCTTGGAACATCCTTTGCCCTTGCCGCCGTTGCAACAGAAGCAGTCGCGATAGCACCGGTTCGCGCGACCATGTCAGAATCCACAGGTGATTTTGCTGTGCAGGTTGGTGCTTTCCGCACCCGCAACCAAGCCGAACGCCTGTTGATCCAGACTGCCTTGGTGGACCTCGATTCCTTCAGCGGTGCTTTACGCAGCATTTCGCCAGCAACCATTCAGGGGATCTCAATGTTTCAGGCGAGGTTTGTCGGGATGAGCCAAGAATCAGCTGTCAAAGCCTGCGCGCGATTGCAGGCCCTGCAGTCCGATTGTGCGGTGATCTCGCCGCAAAGTTAAACGGGCAGCCCGGAAGTTTTTTAGTAAACGCGCCAGCTGCCTACTTCGCAGACATTCAGACCCATACGGGTAACTTCGTCGCCATCGGAAAACGTCGCCTTCAAGTCCCAGACGCAATACCCTGAGCCGTCGTCAAGGTTGATATCAATCTGTTCGCCCGAATACAGAACGATGTTTGGCCCGAACCAATCACCGCCCCAACTGGTTTGATCCCGGTTGGATGCTTGAAATGTTACCATCGTGTAACCAGTATCGTTGATAATAGTGACCCACCGGTTAAGCGCCTGGACGTTTACAGTTCCGGCAAAGAACAAGGCTACTGCCAAAAGAATTTTCATTTTATCTCACTCGTTAAGGAGTCTTAAGGGCGAAGTAACAACATCCGAGAACACTAAGGCAAAATTATGACCAGCCCAAGGGCTGGCCATAATTTATTAGACAGGCATCCGTGCAGCAACAGGGCTAACAGATTGCAGAAAATCAACCTTTTAGCTACCTGTAACGATAACTTCTTCGTCATCACCGCTGGTTAACGCCAACGCGAGAACCGCAATAATTACCAGCGGGATAAGCCAAGCACCCGAACCGCCCATGCGCGTAGGTTCTTCAATGACAGTCACGTCAACCATCGGCGCAACATAACTACCAGCAAAAGCCGTTGTGGACGCCAATGTCAGCGCAAGTATTGAAATCAATTTTTTCATGATAATCCTCCGTAAATTTAATACTATGGTTGTCTAACGTATTACTTTCATAAAATCAACTTTCACCGCGTGCATACGGACGCAAAACCTCGTTTTCCTGTACCCGCCGGAACAAAACAATGGCCCCGGATGAAGATCGAGGGTCATAAGCAAACCCCTTTTCACCCATCTGCGTGAACACCGCGTGAATTCCCTTTAGCCCAGTAATATGATCGTGCAGCTCCAGATATAGCCGATCCACGCCGGACAGATCAGCATCCCTAAAAATCACCGATTCCGCCCCTTCGATATCGCAGACGATCAGGGTAATTTTTTGATCATTCAGAAAACGGTCAAGATTGCTGGTTTTAACCTGAACACGGGTTTCAAACGCGTTCGGCCCTGCCATCAAAGACCCCATCCAAAAATCTTTACGCTGATAGAACGTCATCTCGCTGGATGCGTCATTGGTCAAAATCACATTCATCCGTTCAATATTTTCTACCCCGTTCAGGTCGTGCAATTTGGCCATGAACGGCATTAGATCGGGGTTGGCCTCCACCGCGACCACCCGCTCAACCTCTGGCTGGCGGGCCAGAAGGGTTGAGATAAAGCCGATCCCCGCACCAATATCCAGCACCGTGTCGCCTTGCGACACAATTTTTGGTATTTGTGCAGCTTCCTCGGCTTCAAACAGGTTTGCGCGAATGGCCTGTTCAATCGGTGGGGTAATAACTCGCCGGTCAAACGGAATACTTACACCGCAAGTTTCAAGAGTATTTTGTGTATGCAGATGAGAAGAATCCATAAACACAACCTGACAGTATCAGGTGCGCTTGTCTACCTTGGGTTGCTAAATTTATCGCGGGCTCCGCTTTGCCAGAATGCGCTGCAATGTGCGTCGGTGCATATTCAAGCGCCGCGCGGTTTCTGAAACATTTCGGTCGCATAATTCAAACACCCGCTGGATATGCTCCCACCGCACGCGATCGGCTGACATCGGGTTTTCCGGCGGTGGTGGCAGGTCTTCGGGCCGTGCCAACAGCGCATTCATAACATCATTGGCATCAGCCGGTTTTGACAGATAATCGGTTGCACCGATTTTTACCGCAGCAACAGCGGTAGCAATCGCACCGTATCCGGTCAAAACAATCACCCGTGCGTCGCTGCGGTGTTCGCGCAGAAATTCAACCGCGTCCAGCCCGTTACCATCTTCAAGCCGAAGATCAAAAACCGCATATGCAGGGGGGGAGCTGGCAATCGCCGCTTTAGCCTCGGCCACAGATTGAGCCATCGTCACTGTAAACCCGCGTTTTTCCATGGCCCGACCCAGTCGGCGCAAAAACGGTTCGTCGTCATCAAGCAACAGCAGGGATGCATCCTCGCCGATATCCTCAAGCGTTCTGTTTGCCATGTGACTCCCCTTTTTTTGTTACACTACTGATCTTGTATAGAATGGTCAAACACTGCTACTCGCCGTTTATTACCCCCGCATAACAGGCAATAGTTTCGGCCATTGCCTCGGGTCGGGATACGCGGGTAAAGAACTGGAGCAATCCATATTCAGGGGCCATCAGATAGGCATTGGTCGAATGACTGACGAGGTAAAACTCTTCATCCTCAGGATCATCTTCTTTATCGTAATAAACTTTATAAGCTTGAGCAACCGCGCGAATTTCTTCCTCGGACCCGGTCAGGCCGACCATGCGCGGATGCACATAGTTCACAAAGTATCCCAAGGTTTCAGGGTCATCGCGAACCGGATCAATGGTGATCATCACCGGTTTGACCATAATACCATTTTCTTCCAGAATATCGACGGCCCGCGCGTTGCGCGCAGTGTCCATCGGGCAAACGTCAGGGCAAAACGTATAGCCAAAATACATCAACGTCAGTCCATCAATCACATCGGTATCCGTCACGCGCGTGCCGGTATGATCTGTCAACGTGAAGGGCGCGCCAATCTGGCTGTTTCCCGCGATTGTCGTGGTACGGCATTGGGCAAACTGGTCTTGCTGCGGAACGGCAAAAGCAAAATATCCGCCAAGTCCCAGCCCAACAGCCACAACAGATGACACGGCATAAATAACAGCAGGTTTCATTTTCAGACTCCGATCAATTTTTCCGAATAAGCTCTTATCTACCGATGGGATTCAAGGGGCAACAAGGTCGCAATCAATTTTGAGTGTTTCCATTCCCCGCGACGATGCTAGATTGTGAAAATGGTGCAAACGCCGGAAAATTTCGTGATAAATGAGGCCAGATTCGACTGGGTACGTCTGCGTACGCTCGTGATGCTGCGCTGGCTGGCGATTGCCGGGCAAACATTGGCGGTAATCGTCGCAACACTGGTTCTTGGGCTGGATTTACGGATAGACCTTTGCGTCACCGCGATTGGGGTCTCGGTCGGCTTTAATATCGTTGCTACACTGATTTACCCGAAAAACCGTCGCCTGTCCGAAACCGCCGCCTTGAATACACTGTTGTTTGATCTTGGCCAATTGGCGGTGCTGCTATATCTGTGCGGAGGCTTATCAAACCCGTTTTCCATGCTGTTGCTAACACCAGTAGTGATTGCAGCCACCGCCTTGAACCTTCGGGCAACGATGATAATCGGGCTGTCAGCGGTGTTGGTGATCTCTGGCCTGATTTGGTTCGCCTTGCCGCTCATCCTGTTTGACGGTACGATTCTGACCCTACCGCAACTCTTTATCTATGGCATGTGGTCAGCACTGTTGATTTCTATCGGGTTTTTAGCGTTTTACGCACATCGCGTTGCAGCGGAAACATTTTCAATGTCGCAAGCGCTTGCTGCTACGCAAATGGCGCTTGATCGTGAACAACGGCTGACCGCCCTTGGCGGGGTGGTTGCCGCTGCTGCGCATGAACTTGGCACCCCGCTGGCAACCATCAAACTGGTGTCGTCAGAACTGGCGGATGAACTGTCCGACCGGCCAGATCTGCGTGAGGACATCGAGCTGATTAAAAGTCAGGCCGACCGCTGTCGTGACATTTTACGTGATATGGGCCGTGCGGGCAAAGACGACACCCACCTGCACCACGCGCCAATTTTTGCGGTGGTTGAGGAAGCCGCAGCCCCGCATCGTGATCGCGGCAAAAACATCATCATCCGCGTAGATGGCGCGCTGCCGGAAAACCAGCCAAGCGATCAACCGGAAATCCCGCGCCTGCCGGAAATCATCCACGGGCTTCGCAACCTTGTACAAAACGCAGTGGATTTTGCTAAAGAAACCGTCTGGGTCGATATTACGTGGGACAATGATTTTATCCGGATTTATATTGGTGATGATGGCCCCGGCTATCCCCCGGATCTGATTGGCCGTATCGGCGACCCGTTTATGCGTAAACGTGGGCGCACCCGAATTGACCCGGACAGGCCGGGCTATGAGGGCATGGGCCTGGGGCTGTTCATCGCCAAAACTCTGCTGGAACGCTGCGGTGCGGTCCTGACTTTTGCCAACGGGTCTGAAACACCATTGGCAACCAACGCCTCGCCGCTGTCACCCGAAATGTCGCGCGCCACCGGCGCAATCGTGCAGGTCGTCTACCCCCGCGCATCGCTTGAGGTCTCGCGCATTGACGCGCGCGCGCCTTTGCAAGAAAATCCGAACTTCCAGATATAGGCCGCGCAGTGAGCATCAAAATTACCCTGAATTCAGCTGAACACACCGCCGCACTGGCGGGTCAGATCGCCCCATATCTGTGCGCCGCCGACGTGCTTTTGCTGTCGGGCGATATCGGCGCAGGCAAAACTCATTTCGCCCGCAGCCTGATCCATGCCCGCCAAGAACCATTGGGATTGCTGGAGGATGTGCCTTCGCCAACCTTCACCCTTGTGCAAACTTATCCGCTAGATAACGTGGAAATTTGGCACGCTGATCTATACCGGCTTTCTGATGTGTCAGAAATAATTGAGCTGGGCCTGCAAGACGCCTTTCAGGACAGTATCTGCCTGATTGAATGGCCGGATCGTTTGGCTGATATGACGCCGCACCGTTACCTTGCGCTGGATTTCCAGCAAGGTGATACTGATGATAATCGCGTATTAACCATAACACCCGCAGGCAAGTGGGATTGGCTTTCGGAGGCGACAGATGTTTGACCCCAGCACCACCCCGCGCGTTATGGCCCTGCCCATTGGCTGCGACTTTTCAACCGAATTTGTTGCGGGCCTGCGCCAACGGCTGCAAGCCAAAACGCCTGACGCGTGGGCGCGTGTCACCATCTTTGTGAACACCCGCCGCAGTGCGCGCCGTATTGAGGAGCTATTGTCGAATGGCCCCGCTGCCATTCTGCCCAATATCCGGGTTATTGGCGATTTGGCATCAGACTTGTCTGTAACCCTACCGCAGCCTCCGTCTGACTTGGACCGACATCTGTTACTGGCCGATCTGGTCGGGGCATTTTTGCAAAATCAAAGCGATCTTATGCCCAAATCTGCAATGTTTGATTTGGCCAAATCGCTAATTACATTGCTGGATGAACTTGACGGCGAAGGCAGCAGCATCGCCGCGCTTGAAACAATTAATGTTGAAAACCTGTCGGGTCATTGGCAACGCAGTCTGGCATTTCTGAATATCCTTAAGGATTATATCGCCAATCTTAACGGTAAAATGTCGGGCGCTGAGGCCCGCCAACGCGCCGTAATCGCGGCGCTGGCCGAAAACTGGCGGTGTGCTCCACCCACTGATCCGATCATCGTTGCCGGTTCAACCGGGTCGCGCGGCGCCACGGCGATGTTCATCAAAGCGGTCGCTGATTTGCCGCAAGGCGCGGTGGTTCTGCCTGGTTTTGATTTCGACATGCCCGATGATGTCTGGCCGGAATTATCACAGGAACATCCGCAATTTGGCTTTGCCAAACTTGCCGAAACCCTTGAGGTCTCGCCAACCGACATTCCCTTGTGGCATGCAGCGACGCCAGCGTCCAATGCCCGTAACGCGCTGATTTCACTATCTTTACGACCTGCACCTGTGACGGCACAGTGGCGCATTGAAGGCCCGCACTTGCTGCCAACCCTGCCAGATGCGTGCAAAAATCTGACCTTGCTAGAGGCCCAAAGCCCAAGGTTAGAGGCCACGGCAATCGCCATCCGCCTGCGCCAAGCCTTGTCCGAGGGGCTTAAATCGGCCCTCATCACCCCCGATCGTCTGCTGGCGCGGCGAGTGTCGGCCACCTTGCAACGCTGGGATATTGAGCCCGACGACAGTGCGGGCCATCCGGCACAGCTAACCCCGCCGGGGATATTTATGCGGATGGTTTCGGGGCTGTTCAATGCGGACCTAACACCGCTTAAGCTATTAGAATTACTTAAACATCCACTTTTTGCATCCGATGATCGTGGGCCACATTTACGCCTAACACGCAGATTAGAGGTCGACCATCTTCGCGGTGGTCCGGCATTTGTCACCCTTGACGATTTTGACGACTGGGCCGCGAAACACGACGCCACCGATTGGCTGGGCAAATTAAAATCGGCACTGGTTCCGTCGGCAAACCTGCCTGACCAAACCACCCGGCAATGGGCCGAAACCCACCGGCAAATTGCCGAAACCCTGTCCGGCAGCGCGTTGTGGGACAAAGAGGCCGGTAAATCTGTTCTCAAAACGCTGGAAACGCTGTCTGATACCCATCACTCCACCACCTATTCCGCTGTCGAGTACCGCAATTTGTTTGGCGCAACCTTGGCTGGCGAAGTGCGCAGCGATCCGGTGCGCGCCCATCCCGACATCGCAATCTGGGGCACGCTTGAGGCGCGCGTCCAATCGGCTGATCTGGTTATTTTGGCAGGGCTTAATGATGGCATCTGGCCCCAGATCAGTCGTCATGATACGTGGTTAAACCGCGATATGCGTCGCCAGATCGGCTTGCAATTGCCTGAACGACGTATTGGCTTGTCGGCCCATGATTACCAACAATCGCTTGGGGCCGCGCAGGTGATTTTGTCGCGATCCATTCGCGATGGCGAAGCCCCGACCGTGCCGTCACGCTGGCTGATGCGCTTGCAAAACCTGCTGGCAGGGTTGGGCGAAACCGGCGAAACCGCGCTGGAAGACATGCGCGCACGCGGGCAACAATTGCTGACATGGGCCGCGCAACTGGACGCCCCGCAACACCCTGTTGCACCTGCAAAACGCCCAGCGCCTGCACCGCCGCTAAAGGCCCGCCCGCAACGCCTGTCGGTCACGCGAATTGAGGCCCTGATCCGTGATCCGTACGCGATTTATGCCCAGTATGTGCTGAAATTACGCCCGTTAGACCCACTGACCCGCACCCCCGATCACATGGCCAAAGGAAATGTTCTGCACGAGATTTTGGAACGGTTTGTCGACCAAACACGCACTGGAATCCCCGATAATGCCGCCGAACTGTATGAGCAAATCATGCTTGAGGTACTAAATGAAACCACTCCGTGGCCAGCAACCCGTCGGCTATGGCGTGCGCAGTTCTTGAAAACACGCGACTGGTTCATACTGTCGGAGGCCGAGCGCCGCGACATCGGCCACCCCGCCAAGCAGGAAACCAAGGGTCACCGTGCCTTGCCGAGCGGTTTTGAGCTGACAGCCAAGGCTGATCGGATTGACATAACCCCGTCGGGCGCGGTGTCGATCTATGATTATAAATCCGGCAGCAAACCCAGCGAAAAGCAAATTCGGCAATTTTCAATTCAATTGCCACTAGAGGGCGTTATTGCTGAATCCGGCGGGTTCGAAAACTTGCATCCAGCCAAAATTCAACAGTTGCAGCTGATCTATCTGGGCGGTAACGGCGACACAATTACCTTTGGTGAGGGCGACCCTGCGATGGACAACGCGTGGGAAAACCTGTGCGGGTTGATTGCGCGGTATCAGGTTGTTTCCACCGGATATCCGTCGCGATTACGCCCCGAATTAACCCGATTTGACGGCGATTATGACCATTTAGCGCGGCGCGGTGAATGGGCCGACGATGATCCGTTCACCGTGGAGGAAATCACATGAGCGACGCCATTATTCAACAGGCCTCAGCCGCACAAAACCTTGCTGCACGGCCCGATATGTCAAGCTGGGTTAGTGCCAACGCTGGCTCAGGTAAAACCCGCGTTCTAACCGACCGCGTGTCACGATTGTTGCTGCGCGGCACTGATCCACAGAAAATTCTGTGTCTGACATTTACCACCGCCGCCGCCGCTGAAATGCAGAACCGACTGTTCAAACAGCTTGGCGAATGGGCAATGATGCCCGATGCCGACCTGCAGGCCGCACTGGAAAAGCTGGGCGAGATCGCCCCGACCGGCGATAACCTGACTGCCGCACGCACCCTGTTTGCGCGCGCGCTTGAAACCCCCGGCGGGTTGAAAATTCAGACCATCCATGCGTTTTGCGAATCTTTGCTGCATCGGTTTCCGCTTGAGGCCAAAATCTCACCTGACTTTCAGGTCATTGATGACCGCCAAACCACCGAGCTGCGTAACGAAGTTCTGAACAGCCTTGCCGAAACCCATCTTGATATTTTCGATCGTCTTGTACGGGTGCAATCCAAAGATCCGCTCGATCTTTTACCTGAAATTTTAAAGCATCAGGAGCGGTTCCAGAACCCGTTTAGTGAACCCGCGATGGCGGCGGCCTTAGGTGCAGAACCGGGGCTGACCGACGATAAAATCCTTGGCCGCATTATGTCTGGCCTATCCGACGCTGAGATTGACGCGCTGGCGCAAGCGATGCTCGACACCGCCAACCCAAACACCAAAAAACCGCCGCATCAGGTTAAGGTTGCCAATAATTTGCGCGCCGCCAAACTGGCAGCCGTTCACACCGCGCTAACCTTGTTGGAGGACGCGTTTCTAACCAGCGGCAAGCCCCGATCCACCACCAGTTTTCCAACCAAAGCCACTAAAGCGGCGTTTCCACCTGCCTTTGACATGGTTTGCACGCTGATTGAGCGGGTTGCAATTGCCCGCGAGTCTCGTCTGGCGCTGGCAACCCTGCAAAAATCTCGCGCGCTGCATGATTTTGCACAGGTTTTCCTGCATGAATACACTGCCCAAAAAGCCAATCTCGGGCGGTTGGAATTTGAGGACCTGATCCGAAAAACCGATGCATTGTTACGCGATTCGGAAATGGCGCAATGGGTGCTGTATCGGCTGGACGGTGGCATCGACCATATTCTGGTCGACGAAGCCCAAGACACCAGCCCGCTACAATGGGACATCGTCGCGGCGCTGGCCGAAGAAATATATGCCAGCGGCAATGATGACCGGCCCCGCACAGTGTTTGTGGTGGGCGATGAAAAACAGTCGATCTTTTCGTTCCAAGGCGCTGATCCGCGTGAATTCGCCCGTATGCGCGCGCTGTTTGATGAACAATTACAAGCCCGAGATACCGAGCTAGCGCAAGGAGAATTGCTGCATTCATTCCGATCAGCTGCGCCAATTTTGCAATTGGTTGACGAGGTGTTCAAAGGCGATGCAGCACAGGGGCTAAGCAGCGAAATCAAACATTTAGCAGTTGATGAAACCCTGCCGGGGCGTATTGAGATTTGGCCGTTTATGGAAAAACCCGAAGCGCCCGAGCAAAAGAAATGGTTTGAGCCCATTGACGCTTTGCCCCCCGGTGACCCAGAAATTGAACTGGCCAACGCGGTCGCGGCGCGCATTTCATGGCTGATTGCCTCGGGGCATAAAATGCCCGGTCAAAACAGGGCTGTGACAGCGGGTGATTTTCTGATTCTGGTCCAATCGCGCAGCACAATTTTTCACGCGGTCATCAAGGCGCTGAAGGTGCGCGAGGTTCCCGTGGCTGGTGCTGACCGGTTGAAAGTTGCG
>JAESRG010000049.1 GCA_016764785.1 Paracoccaceae bacterium | reverse complement strand
CAACCCCCGGAACACCGCCCATAAGAACACCGCGTCCACCGTTGGCTTTTTGCAGGGTCCACGCGCCAACCTGTGGGGCCAACCGCCCCGCCACCTCGGACATCGGCGCCAGCAACGGCAGGCCGCGCATCCGGTCGGTCACTGTCTCATAGGCAATCGCTGTCACGCCGGATTTCAGCAAATCGCGGGTTTGTGGTTCATCTGGGGCAAGGTGCAAATAGGTGAACAGAATTTGCCCTTCACGCAGCTGGGCGCGCTCAACCGGCTGAGGCTCTTTAACTTTTACCACCATCTCGGCGCGGCTGAAAATCTCAGCAGCGGTATCGACGATTTCGGCGCCGATCGCAGCATAGTCTGCGTCGGGAAACCCGGCACCTGCACCGGCGTTGGTTTCGATGATGACAGAATGGCCATTTGCGACGGCCTCCTGTGCGGCGGCGGGGGTGACCCCCACTCGATATTCTTGATTTTTGATTTCTTTGGGACAACCGATAAGCATGACATTTTCCTGTTTGGGCCAAGGGATACTCGGACAGAATGATCCAATCCCACGCCAATTGCTTTGCGAATTCACGTTGTATTGGGGGGGGATTTTCGCATAATATCCGAAAAATGGCAGATAAACGGGAGGAAGTTGCAATGTCACGAATGGATGCGCTTGATATGAAGATTCTGACATGGCTGCAAAAGGATGGGCGCATGTCGAACGCGGACCTTGCGGAAAAGGTCGCGCTGTCACCGTCGGCCTGCCATCGGCGTGTGCAGCGGTTGGAAAAGGAAAAGGTAATCCGCAACTATGTGGCGCTGCTGAACCCCCGCGCAGTTGATCGCAAAGCCACGGTATTTGTCGAAATCACCCTGAAAGGCCAATCCGAAGAAATATTGGATGCCTTTGAAAAGCAGGTCGCGCTGGTTCCCAACGTGTTGGAATGTCACCTGATGGCCGGAGCCGCCGATTATTTGCTTAAAGTGGTAGCCCAAGACACCGACGATTTTGCCCGTATCCACAAACAATATCTGGCGCGATTACCGGGGGTCGTGCAAATGCAAAGCAGCTTTGCACTGCGGACTGTATTCAAAACAACTGCTTTGCCGCTTTAGATGAATCTACTAAGTAATTGCAGACAATCTCAAGTTGACTTGCTCTTGCATATTCGAAATACGATAGTGAATTCGGTCGCGGTAAGAAAGTAAATCAGTGTCAAAAAATACTTCCGGAACCTTAGGTGAAAAGTTACGTCCTGCGACCGGGGCAAAACCAAACAAAATACTGCGACACATAACGGTACTATCGATCATCGGACTGATGTCGTGGGTGCAATATTCCAACGGCTTTATCGGCGCGAGTCAGATCGCGATGTATGCGGGCGGCGCGTTTGTTGCATATGTCCTTTATTCAGCCCTGACTTCGCAATCTGGCCGGGCAAAGCAGCATTTTCTGTTCAGACACGACACACAGGGCTTCATGAAGTCGCTTAAACTCTCCGATAAAACTGCGGTGTTCGACGGAAATAACATCTATCATTTTGGGATGGATAAGGGTGCGGGTCGAATGGTGTTGCAGACACTGGTACGTCAGCTCAGATCCGAAGGGTATCGCATTGTTTGTTTTTTCGACGCCAACATATTTTTCACCCTTCGCGAAAGCGGAGAGTTTCTGCATATGGGGTCAAGATTCTCGCTTGGGATGCTTAAACGAATATTTGATCTGAACCCCTATGAAATATATATCGTACCAAGCGGCAATCAGGCGGATTTATTCATTGTTGAAAGCCTGTCGCACCTCCCCTTTTCATTTGCGGTAACGAACGACCAGTTTCGGGACTACAAATCAAAATATGGCTTTTTGGCAAAAGACAGTGATTGGCGAAAAGGCGTCAGAATAAAAGACAGAACCATATATCTGCATCAGCATAGTTTCAAAAAACCGCTGACTTTATAATATTGCGCCTAGTTTATGTCGTACCACCATCACGGAAAAAACACTAAATCACACCAGCCGCATTAAACAGCAAGATGCCGCCCGTTGCGATAAACGCCAAACCAAGCGGGTCGCGCAATGCAAAGACAATCGGGTCGTAATCCATCTTTCCCTGCCAGCCACGCCGGATCATCCGCATCAGCCAAAAGGCCACGGCAACTCCGGCAAGGCGAAGCTCCCATGGATGACTATATAATGTCAGCGCAATGCTGCTATATGTATACAATCCATAGACAATCAACGCCCCCACTGCGGCTGTAATCCCGATGTTCAGCAGGTCTCCGCGATCGGTGCGGGCATATCCACGACCGGGCAGCCGGTTATCGTCTTTGGCTTTGCCCAGTTCGACCAGACGTTTTACACAGCCGAGTGCCAAAAAGATCGGAAAGATAAAAGCGGCCAGCCAGCCCGACATGGCCACCCCCGCGGCAATCGACCCTGCAACCACGCGCAAAGTATACAACGCAGCCAGAACAGCTACGTCCACCCAACGCAACCGCTTCAGGATCAGAGAATAAGACAGCGACAGTGCCATATAGACTGCAATAATTGCCGCCAGCTGCCAGCTATGCAGCCCTGCGGTCAGCAATGCAAACGCTCCAAGGCAAAAACCCGCGAACATCCCCGTCATCAACGACACCGCTCCCGAGGCAAACGGGCGCCTGTGTTTGGTTTCATGCAGACGATCCGCCTCTAGATCCAGCAGATCGTTAACAATATAGATAGACGACGCCGCAGCGCTAAATGCAGCAATTCCCCACAGCACCAGCAACAATCCGGTCAGATCCGTGCGATGCGCCGCCAACAGAGGCAAAAACAACAGCACGTTCTTAACCCATTGATGCGGTCTGAACGCCCGCAACAAATCAGCCCAGCGCATAGGTTTACCGATGATTTCTACCGGCTTGCCAAGGGTGGCCAAGGATTTAGTTAATCTGCGCGACGGCGCAACAACAATGGCTTTGTCGGCCGATTTCCAAACGGCAATATCCGCGCGGGAGTCGCCAATATAGTCAAAACCGGCCTTACCGAACCGTTTTTCAAGTGCGGCGGCTTTGCGTGTAGACGTCAGGTTGATCTGCCCGTCCGAGGCCATGCTATCGTTGCCAAGCCCGACCGCTTCCGACAAAATCTTAACAAGGCCCTGATCCGAGCCCGACGCCACGATTACATGTCTGCCTTGTCTCCGCGCTTGCTCAATAAACGCAACAACCTCGGGCCGTCTAGGTAGCAACCCCACGTTAAGCCCCGCCAACGCCGCCAAACGTTGCTTCAGGATCGCGGGCTTAGTAAAACTTCTTGCAACCACAAAAAGGCAGGCAACGGGTTGTTTCCCCAACGCAGCCCAAAAACACTCAACCAACATATCGGTTGCAAGCAGTGTTCCGTCTGCGTCCACAACCAGAGTTTTTCCAGCAAGGCTCTTATCGTTCATTTCCAGTCCGATTCTATTTGGCCAGTGATTCTTATTCGATTGTTAATACGGGTGAAAAAAGGCCGTTTCCATCAGAAATCTAAACATTTTGGGACGAACATTTCCAAACTGCAATTTGGCGGATCGATTAACCATCGCTTAACTATTTGATTTACTTGCATTTTAATCCAAATGTTGCAAATTGCGTCAAAGCCATTCTTTTGCCACATTTGAAGGTGAAATTCTCCTCATCCAAATGGCGCTAGGTTATCACCAAGTATTGATACTCAGCCATCGTCAACATCACCTTCCGGTGACAGAGACAACGGAACGTATCGTCCGCTTTTTGTAAGCGGGCATAATTGGTTGCCAATTTTTCTTGGCGTTAGTTAATGGAATCTAATTTGTATCCTTGGAGGGAACACACAATGACTAAACTTTTGAAACGCTTCACTAAAGACCAAGACGGCGCAGTAACTGTTGACTGGGTTGTTTTGACCGCGGCTATCGTTGGTATCGCAATCGCGATCCTGGCTGTTATCAAAGGCGCACTGGACGACTCTGCTGCTGAAATCGCTGCGTCGATCTCCGCTCAACTCTAATCACTCGGCATCACGCGATGCCTTGTTGTTAGACAAACCTGCAAATTTTCATTGACAGGTTGGCTGAAAATTCTTTCGGGGTGGGAACCTCATCCCGAAAGCTTGTAACTTTGAATGGTATTTCGGTTTCTAAAAAGTTGCATATGTTTGGAGACGTAGAGATGATAAAATTTCTTAGACGTTTAGTTAAAGACGATAATGGTGCCGTAACTGTTGACTGGGTCGTGCTGACCGCCGTTGTTGTTCTTCTTGGTGTTGCTGTTTTGTCCGTAATTGGCCCAAGCTTGACAGATACCGCTTCGGAAATTTCGGTTGTGATCGAAACCGGGCTTACCTGAATCACCTAGAATCCCATCGACTTATGCAAGGCTGTGCGCAACTTCCTGCGCTAATACCGTCCGTCATATTGTCTTTACGGAGCATTAGGTTAAAACAGAATAGAATCATTCATTCTGTTACGGAAGCACCTGATGCGCATTATTTTTCTACTTGTTCTCATTGTTGGTTTTGGCATGGCGGGCTATGCCGCTTTTATGGTTATGGGCCAATTTGAATCCTACAAATCTCAAAACGCAACGCTGGCTGCAGATTTGAGAGCCAGTCAAGCCAGACAAGTTGAAACTGAGCCGGTACTTGTTTCAAAAAACGAACTCTCGTTCGGGGTTGCCCTCACACGAGATGATGTCACTGAAATTCAGTGGCCCAAAGGCCAAACGCCGCCAAATGTCTTTACCAGCATGGACGATCTATTTGGGCCGGAAAATTCGGAACCACGGTATATCGCGCGACTGATGGAGCAGGGAGAGCCTATTTTGACCTCCAAGGTTTCCGATTTCGGGGTTCCCATTACCATTAGCACACGTCTTGCCCCGGGAATGCGGGCTTTTGCCATCAGCGTGAACGTTACATCCGGCGTTTCAGGCTTTCTACAACCAGGAAGCTATGTTGATATTTACTGGGTAGGAATCAGCGGTGAACGCACCGTTACTAAACTAATACTTGAAGATGTTGAAGTTATTGCCATCGACCAGACAGATGATGAAGATTTTAGTGGCACCAGAGTGGCCAGAACCATCACTGTGCAAGTTTCTCCTCTGGTTGTTGCAAAATTGGTACAAGCACAGGCAACAGGCGCGCTAACTCTCGCCTTGCGGGGTGTTGAAGACAGTGCTGCAACCGGCGCTATCGAAATCGACCAAAGAGCTATTATTGTTAACGAAACCGCACCCGTAGTTGAAGAACGCATCTGCACAGTGCGCAGCAGAAATGGCTCAGAGGTGGTTATCACCGTCGTTCCTTGTGTCGACTAGAATTAGTGGCTTCAAACCTGTCGATAGGCCGATAATTCGACCTATTTTGCATCAAGACTTCCTCGTAACACATTGATTCTTGCAATTAATAAAAATCTGTAGCATTCTGCCTCCAAGCTCGGGCGTTAAATGACCCGTTCATGTTTTCGAAAGTGATTTTGAGAGGCAGGATCACAATGCAGTATGCAAACCTTATTAAGGTGGGTCTTTTAGGATTCGCCATATCGGCACCGATGGTGTCGTCGGCCATTGCGCAAAGTGCGGTTCTTACCGTAATGCGTGGGTCAGTTTCGAGTCAGATTGGTGTTTCAGTTAACCGAGCAATTGTTGTCGAGAGCGATCGGCCCTTTGCAGAGCTTTCAGTGGCCAACCCGGCCATTGCAAATGTTTCTGCATTGTCAGATCGCACGATTTACGTGCTTGGGGTTACGTCAGGTGCCACGACATTAACTTTATTTGATCAAGATGGGCGGTTAATCGCCAATGTCGACGTTAGGGTTACTCCCGATATTGCCGAGTTCAAGGATCGCCTGCGGGAAATCCTGCCAAACGAACCCATCGAAGTGCGGACCGCCAATGACGGCATCGTTCTAAGTGGTCGCGTTAGCGGTGCACGGAAAGTCTCCCGCGCCATGGAGCTGGCAAATCGCTATGCACCCGGACGCGTGACCAACTTGATGGTCGTAGGGGGGTCGCAGCAAGTTATGTTGCAGGTCCGTTTTGCAGAAATGCAACGTTCGGTGGCAAAAAGCCTCGGGTCGTCGGTTAGTCTTTCAAGCTTTGTTGCCCCAAATAGTGGGGTTGTACTCGGCACGGGTGGGACTGGCGTTGAAATATTAGACGGCGGTGGTGTTCCCTTCATGGCATCAAGCCCGGAATCCCTGGGTGCGGTCGGTGTTGGGTTTGGCATTGGCGGCATTGCCGTTAACGTCTTAATCGAAGCGCTGGAAAGCAAAGGTATGGTGCGCACACTCGCGGAACCAAATATCGTTGCCATTTCAGGTCAACGCGCAGAATTCCTGGCGGGTGGCGAGTATCCGGTTCCAGTAACTGACAGTGATGGAAACATCTCGATTGAGTATCGTCCCTTTGGTGTTCAACTGAACTTTACGCCTGTCGTGATTGACGATGAAGTCATTCGTTTGGAACTTGAAACAATCGTTAGCTCGATTGATCCCTCAGCACAGAGCGCAGCAAACGGTACGCCACTTGTTACGTTCAAGGTGCGCCGGGCATCAACAACTATTGAAATGCGCGACGGTCAAAGCTTTGCAATTGCCGGTTTGCTTCAGGACGATTTCTCTGATGCATCTGGGCAAGTGCCTTGGCTTGGCGACGTGCCAATCCTTGGTGCATTGTTCCGCAGTGCTGAATTCCAGCGCGAGCAAACAGAGCTGGTGATTATTATCACCCCGCACCTTGTCACGCCAACCAGTGGCAACGCGTTGGCCATGCCAACCGACCGGATGCGCATTCCCACCGAAGCAGAGTTGTTCCTGAACGGTCAATTGGAAGGATCAAATGCCTTTGGCGACGTATCCTTGCAGGCCTTTGATGGCGCAGCCGGATATGTGATGGAGTAAGATCATGAAAGTTCTTAATAAAATCGCCGCTATCACGGCAACATTTGCCCTTGCAGGGTGCCTTGAGACAGCGGGAACGTTGACCAATCAAGACACATTTGCGGCGGCGACTGAACAGAATACCCTGATCCAAACTGGTCAGGGTGGCTCTGCCGCTTATCTTCAGCACCTATCGGCTCGTTTCCGCGCCGAAGTGCCGACGATGATCAACTTTGACTTCAACTCGACGGTTCTTGACGGCGAAGCTCAGCGCGTTTTGCGCCTGCAAGCCGAGTGGATCATAGCAACACCAACCGTTAAGTTCCGTGTCTACGGTCATACTGACAAAGTTGGCGGCAATAGCTTTAACCAACGGTTAGGCTTGCGTCGGGCGCGTGTTGCGGTGAATTACCTTGTTGCACAAGGTGTTCCACGTAACCGGTTGGAGGCATACACTTCGCTTGGAGAAACCCAACCGCTTGTAAACACTGAAGATCGTGAACGGCTAAATCGCCGCACCATCACCGATGTTGTGGGCTTTGCACCGGGTGTCTCAGGTACAGATTTCGACGGCAAACGTGCCACCGTCATCTACGGGAACTATTACAACAATGATCCGATCGTTATGCCCGGCTCGATAGAAGTCCCTGGTTAAATCAATCATCATAGGGCGTTCAGCGCCCTATGATTTCCGTGCGAACGATGAATATTGGTCAAACAAATTCACTTTTCGCGTGACGGCTGCAGAACACTGTGCGAAACTACGCGAAAGTGTGAAGTAATAAATCTTTCTTTGATTTCAAATTAGTGTATATCCCTATTGCGCTTTAGTTAGTCAAATAGGCTAGACTGTAGTTATTGTTCAAATCAACAGTATTTAATCGCACGTTGAATTGTTAAGTGGTTGTTTTTGCTATATTGCTATATATGTTTTGGTTAATATAGCGCTGAGTGGATTTACGGAGAGCTAACGTGGCATTACTTAAACTCAGAGATCGGGCAATGGAAGCATACGCCATCGCACGAAATGCTGATAACTTTACCTTACTTGATTCGGACCTGCAGGGCGTTTTTGGCAAAAATTGGGAAAGCGTCAACTTTGCACAAGCCGGTGAAATGCTGGGCAAGGGTGAATTGAGTGGCGAAGAAATCCTAATCGTCTGCGTTGAGCAGGCTGACGAGGAAAACCTGGAGCCCGTTGACGCATATGTTCGCGCGGCCAAACGATTGAAACTTAGCGTTATTTTGGTTGCAAAAGATGTTAGCCCGACGGCGTTGCACCATCTGTTGCAACTGGGTGCGGACGATTTTGCGCCCTACCCGCTTCCGCCAAATGCGCTCAGCAATATTTTTGAACGGTTGCATGCCAAGCGCGCTGCCCCGGTTCTGGAAACTGAAAAAACTAAGAACCGCAACGGATTGATCCTTCCGGTTTATGGCGCTTCCGGAGGCGTTGGCGGGTCGACTTTTGCTGTCAACCTTGCGTGGGAAATGGCGGTCCATACCCGTCGGAAAGATTTGAGGGTTGCGCTGGTCGATCTCGATTTTCAATTTGGCTCGGTGGCTACCTTGTTGGATATGCCGCGACGCGACGCTGTTTTTGAACTTTTGACCAATCCAGATACTCTGGCACCGGATACCTTGTCACAAGCGATGACCTCGTTCAAATCCAGTCTGGCTGTCTTGTCTTCACCACCTGAAATCATGCCGCTGGACATCGTGTCGCCCGATTTCATTCAAGACCTACTGGGGATTTTGCAGCAGAAATATGACTTTATTGTCATTGATCTGCCCAAGGCCCTAACGGATTGGACAGCCGTCGTGCTGGCCGAGGCTGAAACCTATTTCGCATTGCTGGAACTGGATATGCGTTCGGCCCAAAACGTAATGCGATATTTGCGGGTTCTGCGTGCTGAAGATTTGCCAGGTGAGAAGATTCAGTATATCCTGAATCGCGCACCCGGTTTCGCTGACCTGAGCGGCAAGACCCGTGTTGGCCGCTTCTCGGAAAGCCTCGGCATCGACATTCATATTTTGCTGCCTGACGGGGGTAAAAATGTAACGGCGTCGGGGGATCAGGGTGTCCCGCTCGCGGATGGCTGCCCGAAAAATGCGCTCCGCAAGGAAATCAAGAAAATTGCGACCACTTTGGTGGATTTGGCACTTGATGCGCGCGCTGCGGTAAATTGATTCTGGAATAGGAGTGGCATAGATGTTTGGAAGATTCAAAGCACAGGAAACCAAGAAGCACGCAGAAATTGAAGTCGCGCCTCTGTCACTTCGACCAGATGTTGTTGTAAAAGCGCGGCCATCGATCAGCAAATCCAAGTCTTCTGACGAAGCCGAAGCGCACGCCAAAGAGCAGAAACGCTCTGACCGTTTGATGAATATCCGCATGGACCTGCACAAGCGGCTGCTGGAAACCCTGAACCTTTCTGCGATCGACAAAGCCTCCGAGGCGGATCTTCGGCGTGAAATTGGCTCGATTGCCCGCGAAGGTATCCACGAAATGGGCGTGGTCCTGAACGGAATGGAGCAGAAACAGCTCCTTGAGGATCTGATTGACGAAGTTACCGGCCTCGGCCCGTTAGAACCCTTGCTGCGCGACGAGACCGTCAACGATATTCTCGTAAACGGTCCTTTTCAGGTATTTGTGGAACGCAGCGGCAAACTGGAACTGACCACAATCAAATTCAAGGATGAACGGCATTTGTTGCGGATCATCGACAAAATTGTGTCGGCTGTGGGTCGGCGAATCGACGAAAGCCACCCTTATGTGGATGCGCGACTTGCTGACGGGTCTCGTTTCAACGCCATGGTCCCGCCCTGCGCCGTTGATGGCGCACTGGTATCCATTCGTAAGTTCTCCAAGGACAAGTTGTCGATTGAGGAATTGATTAATTTTGGCGCCTTCAACGAGGCGATGGCAACCTATTTGCAAGCCGCGGTTTCAACACGGCTGAATATTGTGGTGTCAGGCGGTACAGGTTCGGGTAAAACCACCACCCTGAATGCGCTATCCGGTTTTATCGGGGCCGATGAACGGATCGTAACCATCGAAGACACCGCCGAATTGCAGCTTCAACAGGTTCACGTAGGCCGGATGGAAAGCCGCCCTCCCAATGTTGAGGGTAAAGGCGCGGTTACACAGCGCGACCTGCTGCGTAACGCCCTGCGGATGCGGCCTGACCGCATCATCGTGGGTGAAACCCGTGGCGATGAAGTGATCGACATGTTGCAAGCCATGAATACCGGCCACGATGGGTCAATGACAACAATTCACGCCAACTCGGCGCGGGATTCCGTGTCACGCATGGAAAATATGATGTCTATGTCCGGCATTGATATGCCGCTAAAAGCAATGCGTGCGCAGGTTGCGTCGGCTGTTAACCTGATCGTACAGGTCAGCCGTCTGCCCGATGGATCACGTCGGATGATGTCGATTACCGAAATCACCGGTATGGAGGGCGAAGTGATCTCAATGCAGGAAATTTTCAAGTTTGAACGTACCGGAATCGACGATGACGGTAAAATTCACGGGTATTTTGCCCCCAGCGGATTGCGCTCGTTCTATTCTGAACGTTTCCGCCAGTGGGGATACGAACTACCAGCCAGCTTATTCTCGGATACCACCGTTTATACTGAAAATGAAGGGACCAGCTAAATGAGTGCCGAACCACTAATCTACGCCGCCATTTTTGTCGCTGTATTTTTCCTGATTGAGGGTATTTACCTCGCCGTATTTGGGAAATCTGTCCGACTTGAATCAAAGGTTAACCGGCGCCTTCAGTTATTGGAGCAGGGTGGAACCCGTGAAAGTGTGATGGAAACATTGCGTAAAGAGCGCGAACAACACAAAGAATCCAGGGGCATTCCGATTCTTGGCTTGATGGCAAAAAAGGCCGCTATCGCAAATATCGCCTTTTCGCCAAGTGCGTTGATCGGCATGATGGCATTGTTGATTGTTTTGGTGTTTTTGACACTGACCATTACCACGCAATCCGGCATGTTTATGCGGGTTATTGTCTCGCTTGGCATGGGTATTGGCTCGGTATATTTGTGGCTGAATTCCAAAGCAAAAAAACGTATGGCGCTGTTTCAGGAGCAACTGCCAGACGCAGTTGAGTTGATGGTTCGTTCATTGCGCGTTGGTCATCCTTTGGCGAGTGCTGTGAATATTGTAGCTCAGGAAATGCCTGACCCGCTTGGTACCGAATTTGGCATCCTCGTAGATGAAAATAACTTTGGTGCGGAAATTGTTGATTCACTGAAACAGATGACCGAACGCGTCGAAGTGCAAGATTTGCGCTTTCTGACGGTTGCCGTGGCTATTCAAACGCAATCAGGCGGCAACCTAGCGGAAATTCTGGAAGGTTTGTCAAAGGTAATTCGCGCAAGATTCAAACTGTTCCGCCGTGTTAACGCAATTACCGCTGAGGCAAAATGGTCTGGATGGTTCCTGTCATTCTTCCCGGTCGCAGCAATGATCGCGATCAACGTGTTGCAACCAAATTATTACGATAAAGTTAAGGATACCGACATCTTTCTCCCGATGGTGATCGTTGTTTTTGTGCTTCTTTTCATCAATATGATCTTCATGCGTATGATGGTTAATATCAAAGTTTAACACCAAGGGTGCGACGATGTCTTCAATTCTTGAATTTATTACTGCTGCGCTGGGGCCGATGGGCCCGCTGATTGTTGTTGGCGTATTTGGCTTTCTTTTGATTATGGTATCCATACCGCTTCTTTTGAAAAAAGGGGCCAATCCTTACGAAAAACTTGGCATAAAAGGGGTTGGGCAAGGGTTTACACGTGCCTCGGAAGACACCGAGGCCCCCCGCATCAATCTGCGTTACGACAGTGGCAAGATGAACCTTCAAAAATTTGAAGCGTTTCTAACACCAAAAAATGAAGAAGAATTCTCGGCCGCTCGGCTAAAACTAACGCAGGCTGGTTACCGTTCACGTGGGGCTGTTGGAAACTTCAACTTTGCAAAGATGGCATTAGGGGTCTCGTTCATTTTCTTTGGCGTTGTATATATGCTGGTTCAAGGTGGACAACCCACGCCGTCCAGTGTCGTGCTATATGTTCTGTTACCGGGAGGCGTCGGGTACTATCTCCCGACCTATTGGGTTGAACGCCGCCGACAGACTCGTCAGGAAGAAGTTGAACATGGTTTTCCGGATGCACTCGACCTGATGTTGGTCTGTGTCGAAGCGGGCCAATCCCTTGACCAATCGATTCTACGGGTCGCTGGTGAGATTCGGGGCTCCAATGTTGCGTTGGCTGAAGAATTTGAAATCGTATCCCACGAAATGCGTGCCGGTAAAGAACGCGTAGTGGTGTTGCGCGACATGGCGACCCGTTGCGGCGTTACAGATATTAGCTCGTTTGTAACGGTGCTTATCCAATCTGCCTCTTTTGGTACATCAATCAGCGATGCTCTGCGTGTTTATGCCGACGAGATGCGCGACAAACGCGTGATGCGCGCCGAAGAAAAGGCCAACAAACTACCAACCAAAATGACACTCGGCACGATGATGTTCACGGTACCCCCGCTGTTGATTGTTATGGTTGGCCCATCAGTCTACGATATTTTTCAAGCCTTCGGAGTTGGTAAATAGGTGAGACGGTTTGTACGCCTCGCTGTTTTTCTTTCAATTCTGTCTGCATGTACCGCCACAACTGACGGGGTTTTGGAAAATAACCGTGTCGGCCCTCGTGCGCCACGGGGCACCACACATATCACCGAGGCTGTCGATGGTCTGGTGGTCGGCCATCGCCTGATGACGGCCTCCCAATTCGAATTGGCATTGGCTGCGTATACGCGGGCGCTTCAGGAACACGGGTTAACCTCGGACGTTCTTAGCGCGATTGGCTCCGCCAATATGCGTTTGGGACGACTGGGTCAGGCTGAGAAATTCCTCAAAACCGCCGTTGAACGCGACCCGGACTTTGTTCCAGCCTGGAATAATCTTGGGGTGGTACAAATAAATTTGGGCAAAAACCAACAAGCGCGCGCCAGCTTTCGACGGGCATTTGCACTTGATAATGGCAATTCTGATGAAATTCGGGCGAATTTGATCCTTGCAATTGCGCTGGACGAAGCAAACTCGGCGGAATTCCCCGAATTTACAGATTTCTTACTGGTCCGAAGAGGCAATGGGCGTTACCTATTACTTGGGCAAAACTAAAAAACAGGGCGTATTATGGGCAAAAGATATTTGAAGTTGGGGCTAGGCTTTGTAGCAGTCGCGTTGACCCTTACCGCATGTGGGGGTGAAATCACCGATGCTGACCGGCAGTTAGACGGGACATTAAACGTCATTGATGCCTCTGACCTGAACGACATCATGCTGAATTTTGCTGACCCGAACGAAGCAGTGACCTATTTCCAATCGGCGCTGCAAAATGCGCCTGACCGTTTGGATTTCAAGCGCGGCCTGGCACAATCCCTTATGAATGCGCGGCGTCACTCCGAAGCAGTGCTGGTTTACGAATCAATCGAAGCAAATGGTGACGCGACCAACGAAGACCGGCTGGAAATGGCCGACGCCTATATTCGCGGCGGCGGCTGGGATGAGGCATCGGCACAGCTTAGTGCTATTCCCCCAACCTATGAAACCTATGATCGTTACCGGCTAGAGGCCATTTTGGCCGATCACAATCACGATTGGGAAAAATCTGATAGTTTCTATGATATCGCGCGTGGCTTAACCAGCAGCCCGGCAAATGTGCTGAACAACTGGGGGTTTTCGAAAAAAATTCGCGGTGATTTTCAGGATGCCGCTGCGCTGTTCCGGCAAGCGCTTCGCTATGACTCCAGCTTGTTCACCGCCAAAATCAATCTCGTTAACGTGCGTGCGCTGCAAGGCGAATATCGACTACCCGTAATTCCAATGACCGAACCCGAACGTGCCCTACTTTTATACGAGGCTGCTAAAGTTGCCGTTCAAAGACGGGATTTGGACATCGCGCGCGGCCTACTGCAAGAAGCGGTTGATACGCATCCACAGCATTTCGACGCGGCTGTATCCGCTCTCGAAGCGCTCAATAGTGGCATCAATCTTTAAATGATGCTCTGGTCAGCTACATTTTTGGTTCTCACGCTGCCCTTTTGCATTTGGGCAGCATGGAGCGATTTGAAGTTCATGACTCTCCCCAATGTTATGGTCGGATTACTGGCCATCACCTTCATCGTTTCCGGCCCCTTTGTATTGCCCTTTGATGATTATCTATGGCGCGTTCTCATTGGCGTTATTGCACTGACACTCGGCTTCCTGATCCATTTTACCGGCGTAATGGGCGGTGGAGATCTGAAATTGATTGCAGCCATGTTACCCTTTGTGGCCTATCAGGATTTGATTGCGTTTGCGTTTTTGATGTCGATCATGACGCTGGCCGGGGTTGCGGCGCATCGCTTTGTTGGTTGGGCTGGGTATGCGCCCGAAGGCTGGAAGTCATGGGAAGGCCGCAAGAAATTCCCATTTGGGCTGTCACTGGCAGGAACGCTGATTTTTTATCTAGGCTTGCAAGTGTACACAGCCTATCTGACAATCTGATACAGAACCATCAGTTTTGAACTGTACCGCATATCCAGCGCCCATCCGCTTTCCAGCATTTTTTCAACCATCGCGGTACGTGAATGCTGGTGTAATGGGCAGCTGGGCACCATAAAATAGTCGGCGGAATCAAATCCCGATGTGTCGTCGTAATACCAGGTAGCAGCACCGTCAACGCGAGAAATATCGCCCAGCAACCAGCCGACATTCAGTATATCCGCGACCAGGACTTGCTTTCCCGCAAGTTCCGATAGGCCTTCCAACTCCTTGGTCTGGGCATAGATCAGGGCAATTAACCCCCCTTCGGTGTGGCAGTCGGGAATAAGTGAGCCGTTGATCAACACTTGTTCATTCGTGTCATCTAACGGCGAAAGGTTAACAACAGGTGTCACGCCATTAGTAACCAGAATCCGGTCTTTTGGCATCCACAAATCTGCCAGATTCGGCTCAAGCGGTATCATCATTGCGGTGCTATAATCGGCAAAGGCCGAACGACTGGTAGAGCCGATCAATGACATCGCTGATGGCGCAATCGCAGTCACAGCGATCGTCACCAGAACGATACCAGCTTGGCGTTGTGGCAAGCCCAGAAATTTTCGTTTCCCGGCTTCGGGCAAATAGCTCAACAGATAGAGAATTGAAAAATATAGCCATTTGGGATCATTTCCCCAATTTTGATAAGTGATATAGACAAATGCCGGCGCGACAATCATCAATATCAATCCTTGCTGATACCGCCCCGCTTTTCGAAACAGGATGATCGAAAACAGCAGAACCACGGTTGCGGTGATCATTTTTGGGCTCGCCAAAACGCCAACCAAACTGTTGGTCGGATAAGCCCTGCCAGCCCCATCCGCAGCAACCGCCATTAAATCATGTGCATACGCAACCATGAAATCAACGCCAAGCAGCAGCACAGAAACACCGCCGGCCAGTGCGCCGATTAGTAAGCTGCGCCACAATACGCCAAATTGTCGTTGCACGATCAAGACTAGAATTATCGCCGGAGCCAATGGAACAAAAAATGTCATTTTTGTCAGGGCAAGCGTGGCCATACCCAGCCCTATGATGAAAGGGTCGACCCATTTCGCGGTATGATTTCTGGTGGGTGGTAACAATGTTGCCACCAGAATGAGCAATGAAACCGCCCAGCACCAGCGGTTATAATACATCGACAGCGCAATGGATGTTGACCCACCCCCATGCACAAGTGCAGTACAAAGAACGATAATCATCGCGCCAAAAATAAACCGAAGTCCGCCGTTAAACCGCGTGGCTCCCAGCCACCAGGTTGCCGGTAACAGCAGTATACAAACCAGCAAATTCGCCAAGATTGCTGCCTGCCCTGCCGCCGCACCAAATTTTAGAAAAACCGCCACCGGGGCAATTCCCAAAATGCCAATCGGTGTCATAAAATCAAGATGCGGGAGTTCCCCGTCAGCCATACGTAAGCCCGCGTCGATCATGTGCAACAGATCGCCCTCATGGCCGGTGATAAGCAAACGACCCGGAAGCAACGTCAGCGCAGCCTCAAGCAGAGTTAACGCAATAAGGAACAGCGCAAAGCGCAGAGACGATGATCTGAAAATTGTATTGCTCCCAATGGAAAAACCGTTCAAACTTGTTATAAGACAATTGACTGGAAAAAAAAGCCCGTGAATGTTGCGCGTTGCTTGCCACCATTGGCAGGGGCGGATTAAGCTGTTCCCGATTGACCGCAGGAGAATGCAACACATGTTAAAACGACAGAAAAAGCAGGACAAAAAGGAACAGCAGGAAAAGATACTTGACCGTATTCCGGTTGTACCGACACGGTTGGCGGATCTTGGCATCAACACGACGTTGCTGCGCGAAATCCTGCTGAAAACCATGCTGCGCCGGAATCTGGACAATGTGATTTCTCTGGCTGACTCCATGCGGGTCGGCGTTCCGATCATGCAGGAACTACTCGAGATCACGCGCGAGTATAACCAGATCGAAACACTGGGAGCCTCACGCCACGAAGAACCCAAAAATCTCCGCTATATTTTGACGAGTACCGGTCGTCAAACTGCGCTAGACGCTTTGTCTCAGTCCGAATATTTTGGCGCCGTGCCAGTGCCGCTGGAAGATTACAAGATCCAGACATCAAAGCAATCAGTACGTGATGCGATTGTGACCCGTGAAAACCTTGGCACTGCGATGGCGCATCTGATCATCACCGACAAAATGTTTAACCAGCTTGGGCCAGCTGTGAACTCACCTCGTTCGGTATTAATGTACGGCCCTCCGGGCAACGGTAAATCTTCGATTGCTGATGGAATTCGCAACGCATATGTTGATCATATTTATGTGCCTGAATTCATCGAATACGCTGGCAATGTTATTTCTCTTTTTGACCCGTTGATCCATGAGCGTATCAACGAGGAGCCGCAGGATACCGTTTCTCTGCGGCTAAAAAGCGACAGCCATGACCCGCGTTATATCAAATGTCATCGCCCGACCGTTATTACCGGCGGTGAACTGACGCTTGACATGCTGGACCTGAATTACAATCCCGTGTCAAAAACCTATCAGGCTCCATTGCAAATGAAAGCCTCTGGCGGGGTATTTATCGTTGACGACCTTGGCCGCCAGAAAGAACCGCCCCAGACGCTTATCAACCGGTGGATTGTGCCGATGGAAGAAGGGTTTGATATCCTGACGCTCCAATCCGGTCAAAAATTCATCGTGCCGTTTGATACTAAAGTGATGTTTTCAACCAACTTTGCACCGGCCAGTATTTTTGATACCGCAGCGTTGCGGCGGATTTACTATAAAATCTATATCGGCAACCCAAGCCAAAGCGACTTCCTGAAAATCTTTGTGAAAGTAGCTGAGCGCTATCCGATGGATCTGGACGACGATGTCCTTGCGCATTTGTTGCA